>JBBREZ010000245.1:0-10195 GCA_038225095.1 Caldilineales bacterium | reverse complement strand
GATCAGGCTGTCGCCAATTTCAGCATAGACTTCGGTCACTTCGGCGCCCCAGAACCAACGCAGCAAATCGATCACATGGACCGTATGGTCAAGCACGGCGCCGCCGCCGGACATCGCTTTGTCAATAAACCAGCCGCCGGGTATCGAACCGTGATTGGTGGCCTGCACCGCAAAAACCTGGCCCAATTCACCTTTATCCAGCGTCTCTTTTAGCCATTGAATCGTTGGTGCAAAGCGCACGGGAAAAGCAATTTGCAGCTTGGTATGGGTTTTGGCGCAAATGTCAATCATCGCCTGCGCATCGGCGATGCTGGTGGCAATCGGTTTTTCGCACAAAATATGACGCACTCGGCCAGCCGCCAACTCGACCATTGGTCGATGTTTTGCATTTTCCGAACAGATAATTACGCCGTCTAAGCCTTGATCGAGCAAAGCCTCGGTGCTAAAGAATTCTGTTTTGTGCTGCTCGGCAGCGCTTTGGCCACGCGCCGCGTCATCGTCGTAAACACCGGCAACGGTCACGCCGGGGATGTTGCGCAGCGCGCTTAGATAACTATAGGCGTGACCGTGAGCAAAACTCAGCATGCCAATTTTGATCGGTTTTGTGGTTACTTGGGTGGTCATGCGGCTTGCTCCTCGAAGGTGGCGATGTCGATTGGTTGGCCTGTGCGCACGGATTCGATGGCAGCCAGCGCCACTTTGACATTTTGGAGCGCATCACGCGGCGTCACCCGGAAAGGTTGGCCGGTCTCCAGGCATTCTAGAAAATGCGCCAACTCCGCATAATACGGATTTTCGTCTGGTCCTAGCGGGCTGCTGGTGGTGCGGATTTTACCGTCACCCGTCGCGTTGGCCATGATTCTTGTGATCGGGGCATCCTCTTCCGCGTCCCATTCGAGCATGCCTTGATCACCACAAATTTCAATACGGGTTCGCCACTGGCCGGGCGGGCTGGCCCAGCCGCCTTCGATATGGCCAAGCGCGCCGTTAGCGAAACGCAAGGTGATCAGCGCATGATCTTTCGTTTGATCCGCAAAGGTGAGGCCGCGCGCAAAGACTCGTTCCACGTCGCCAAAACACCAGCGTTGGAAGTCGATATCGTGAATGCTCACGTCGAGGATCACGCCACCGCTTAGCTCGAAGTTGGCAAAAAAGGCGCTGCCCCGCGGGTAGGCGCCAGCGCGAATGGTGCGAATCACGCCTGGTTTGCCCAGCGCGCCGCTGTCCAAAACTGCTTTGGCGCGCGCAAATTGTGGAAAAAAACGGACAACTTGCGCAATAAACAGCGGCACGCCAGCCCGTTCCACCCCTTCTACGATGGCGTAACAGTCGCTGAGATGGCGCGCCAGGGGTTTTTCACAGACAATCGCCTTACCCGCTGCCGCCGCAGCTAACACATTATCCTTGTGCGCGTGCGACGGGGAGCAAATATCGACAATGTCTACATGGTCAAAAAACTGCACCAGATCGGTGAACGCCTGACCGCCAAATTGTTGGGCCGCCTTTTCTGCCGCCTGCGGGAAAATATCATAGTGGGCGGTGATTTCAACTGGCAGCCGTTGCCAGCCGGCCAGATGCACGCCCGCGATGTTCCCTGTTCCTAAAATACCAACACGTTTCATCATTTTGCTTCCGTTCTGTTGCCAAGGTTGGCTTGCTCGGTGGTTAATGTACGCAGCGCGCTTTGAAAATCGGCACGCGTTTGCGCCTGGATTGCCGCTTTGCGCAAATTTTTCCGTTGCTGCTCATCTATAACTAGCCTAAGCAGATCTTCAATTTCCTGATACGTTGATGCAGGTGGGTCAAAGCGCCAGATTAAACTGTCGAGAATCGCGCGATGATCTGCCAATTGTTTGCCTTTGGCGATGCCTTCCAGATAGCCTTCTCGATATCCTTGCAGGTAGCCTGCCCAGCGTCCTTCTAGCTCACCTTTTTCGCGAAGCCTCCGCAAATAAGATGTATTAGCCAACAATTCATCTTCGTAAGCGGCCATGCCGACTAGATCCCGTAATGCTCATCGATCTCGCGTTGATAATCCGCCACCGCGCCACTGAGCACTTCTTCCAGCGTGACCGTACGCCCGGCCTGCGACGATTCGAGCATAGCAAAGGCCGCGGCTAGATCGTTCAAACCCACGACACCATCGGTTTCTGGCTGGGTTCCTTGTTCAATCGCCTGTAGCCAGTCATATTGCTGAATGGTATAGGGATCAGTAAAGCCGCGCGGATAGAAGGCTGCTTTGGTGGCGGCGTCAGCCTGCGCATCAAATAAAGCCGTTGTCGTCGTGCGGGTGCCATCGTCGAGAATTACCTCGCCGCCTTTAATACAACCTTTAGCGCCATAGAAGGCCGGTGTCCCTGGAATCGACAACGCCTCGCCATGCGCGCCCCACGACCAGAGTAATTGACCGAGGGCGCCGTTCTTGAAATTGACGGTGGCAAAGTAGGTGTCATCCGCATCTGCCGCTGTGCGGTTGGTGATATTGCCCGCCGCATCGCGTGTAGTACGCACGGGTTCAAAGGTGCGCACTGCCGCTTGGATCGAGTGAATGTCGCCGCCCACATACTGGATCAGGTGCATAATGTGGACGCCAATATCAAGCGACCCGCCGCCGCCCGCTTCCAACTTGTGATGCCGCCACGGGGTTTCGGCCACAATCTTATCTGGCGACCAGAAACCGCCCACGCCACCATGGATCGCCATTTGTAGATTACCAATCATGCCCTGTTCGATCACCCAGTGGGCGGCGCGTACGCCTTGGCTTTGACGCACGTTTTCAAACAGACCCAAGGTCAGACCGCGCGCATGGGCCGCGTCAACCAATTTGCGGCCCGCTTTGACTGTAATTGTGAGTGGCTTTTGGATTAGCAAGTGTAAACCCGCGGCGACGGCCGCCATGCCAACCTGATGATGCATATACAGTGAGGTGAAATCATTGACCGCGTCTACCGTGCCAGAATCGATCATTGTCTGGTAATCGGTGAAGACACCCACCTCGGTATCCGGTTGGAAATCGCTCAAATAAGTATGGGGCGCGGCCAATGGGTCTTTGGTCGAAGGGTCGAGCACGGGCGGGCGCGGGGTCGGCCCTTCACCGCGTTTGCGAAACATCAAGGCGTCGTCCGGATTGCGGGCGCAGAGGGCGGTAATGCGAAAGTTGTCAAAGCCAGCTTCGCGCAACTGCTTATAACCCTGTAAATGGGCATTCAAAATGCGGCCACAGCCGACAATGCCGATGCGTATCATCGTGGTTCCCCTGATCAATGGTTAATGGTTAATGGTGAATTGTCAATGGTTAATGGGGTTGATCGTAAACCCTGGCGGCGCAACATGAAAAAGCAGACGGCACTGCACAATGCTAAGGTAGCGCAGATGCCGTACATAAAATGAAATCCAAAATGTTGGGCAAGCGTACCACCCAGTAAGGTGCCGAGCAGCGAACCGGCGCTAGCCGTAGCGTTGTAGATACCGCTGCGACTGCCGCGCATGCTCGCGCTCGCATTTTCGGTGGCATAGGTCATGGCGTTGGTTGTATAACTGCTATAGCCAAAACCACGAAAAACCTGGACCGCCAGCAAGAACGGCAGAAATTGAGCCAAAAAGAGATAACCCAAATTGACCACGGCAATGCCCACCCCGCCCGCGGCTAACAAGGGCACCCGTCCGAGTGTATCCGAAAGTCCCCCAGTCAACCGCATGGCGGGAAATTCGACAAAAGCTGCGAAACCCCATAAATTGCCAATCGTTGTTTTGCTGTAGCCCAGCGTATTCATATAATTGGGCCACATCGAGGCCGAGGCCGTATGCGCCGCGGCCCAGAGCACAGCGCCAATTAAGAAAAGAATCGGGAGACCCCGATTCCATCTTGTTTCGCCGTTGACGACGGCGTTTGCCGTCTGCTGTATAGTGCGTAATAACGGCGTGATGACTTTCGTTTCGCTCAAGGCCAGCGCACAGATCGCTGCGGCCAAGTATAGCCCCGAACAGATCTGCAACGTTTGCGCAATCGATGTGCGATCGGCCAAGCGTCCGCCGACAATCGAGCCAATCGCAAAAGCAGCCGAAGCCAGGCCGCGATACCAGCCCATGCGCAACCCTTTTTTCTGTTCCTTGTCGAGTAAGTCGCCCATCATGGCTAGGCTGAGCGTGCCATAGGCGGCCGATCCCACGCCTTCAAAAATACGCGCCGCCCAGGCCCAAGATTGATTGGCGGCCCGGCTGAGGAAGACATAGGCCAGGGCGAGAATAATCAGGCCGATGATCAAAAGTGGTTTGCGTCGCCCCAATTTGTCGGAGATGCGGCCCCAGATATAGCTGCTAACGAGTGACACGACGACGACGCTGGCGAGGATCAGGGAAATGTGCTGATAATCAGCCCCTAATGATTGCAGATAAAGGCCAATTAAAGGGGATGTGATGCCGATAGCGACATAACAGAGCACCGAGATGATCGTAAGCAGGCGAATATTGTTCATATTGCTAACGTATTTTCCTATATGGATCCTGATTCCTACGCCTGACAGCGATAATTGTAACCAACCAATCAACCGGACGGGCATGCCATGGCGTGCCCCTACAAGTGTTCAACTTTGATTGGCGTGCTCTATTACCTTGCTCATCGACATCGTAAAAGATGCGCCAGCCATCGATTTTTATCTTGTAGATCCTGGTAGATTGAGCTCGAAATAATTCTGCAACGGGTGGGTAAGGGTAAGCCTTAGGTCTAACGAATGATTAAGTTGATTACATCGGCTTGACTACCGCTATGATCAGCCGTTTGTCCTGCTCTATTCGTTCATAAAATATGATGGCTCGCGGGGTTTCCCAACGGATTAAGCCTTCTGGGGTTTTTGTATAGCCCTCTGGCGGCAGCCCATCCGGTGTAATCATTAATTCTGCAAGCTGGCGCAGCAAGCCAAAGGCCAGATCGCCATTATCCAAAAAATAAGCTTTGACTTCATCACTATACTCAATCCCCCACATGGGCAGGCATCCCCTGGCCGCGCTTTTCTAACATGAGGCGCATTAATTCTTCATGTGAGGTTGTGCCTGTCTTGCCGCTGTGAATATCCGCCAAGACTTGTTGCGCATGGGCAAGCAACTCGGCTTCCTGCGTCGCTTTCCAGGCTTGCCACTGTGCATAACTGATCACAACAGCACTTGGTTTTCTATAGCGTTCGATGATGACCTCGGCGCCGCTATGAACGTCGTCAAGCACATCGCGCAGACGAAGGCGAATATCTTCACTTGCCACTGTCTTAATGGTCATGGGAACCCTCTCTATGAAATTCATATGATTTGTACGAATCATAATCGCTCTACGTCAACCTGTCAAGCCCTTATTCGTGTCTTGTGTCTAAATTTTTAACGGATCCTTAGGTAATGCAGGGGCGGCGCAAATCTTGCGCCGCCCCTGCATTACCTACCTATGCGGTGAACAGAGGAAAGTAATTAGTTGTGTCATTCACCTAAAATATGTGACCGACAAAACTGATCACTGATCACTCCTCACTGCTTACTTCTGCCCCGCCGGATGCAACGTGCCATCCAAGATTTGGATGACAACGAACGAATCGCCGTATGGGTCGTTCTGGTAAATTGGATCGGTGTCGGGCAGCCAGCCGGCCGCAAACTTGCTGGGCACGGGGTTGTTACCATAGCGTTCCCACAGCGGGACGCCGGGCAGCATTTCATTGTAGATCAGCGCCAATTGGCTGATGGCTTCCTTCTGCTTGTCCACATCGGCGCCCTTGCCCGCGGCATCGATCAGCGCGTTGATGTCAACATCACCGAGCACATCGGTCTTCTGCTTCAGATCAAAGGACATGCCGGGCTTGGTCACATCGCCATTGCCACTCTTGGCCGAATTGTGATTGCGGAAGTCTTGATCAAAACCGAAGGACGGATGAGGGTTGCCGGAACCAAAGGATAATGATGCCAACTGGAATCCGCCACTGTTGACTTGGGTATCAAACTGCGTATAGGTGATGCTGCGCCCGGTGCACTTGATACCAAAACTGGTCAACTGTTCACAGGCATTCTTGGCTGCGCCAGACCAGTCCGCAAACTCGGCCTGGAAGAGGAATTCGACTTCAATCGGCTTGCCCTTATCATCCATCCACATGCCGTCGCTGCCCTTTTTGAAATTGATCTTCGTCAACAGCTCTTCGGCTTTCTTGGGATTGAGGTCG
Organism: Caldilineales bacterium; assembly: GCA_038225095.1. GTDB lineage: Bacteria > Chloroflexota > Anaerolineae > Caldilineales > Caldilineaceae > JAPLGZ01. The sequence continues at coordinate 4,004 of JBBREZ010000245.1, read as the reverse complement.
TATGTGTTGAGCTTAGCCTTGGCCTCGGGCGTCACCCACTGGTCGATTAAGTTATCCGACATTCCAGCCATGTACTTGACCGGCACGCCCGAGGCACCAAAGGCCACTTTACCGTTCTGCACGCGGTCAATCGCATACGCAATCGCCTGGCGGAATTCCTTGATTTCAAATGGGTGAATCGTAAAGTTAAACCCAATTACCGGCCCATTGTGGACAGGTGGGCGCAGAATGCGATAGCCCTGGGCCTCGAATTGCTTGACAGTTGCTGGCGGGAAGCCATGCGTGGCATAGTCTACATCACCGGAAAGGACAAGCGGGGTAATGACCGGTGTTTCACCGTTGTTATTGACAAGACGGTCAAACTTGACTTTATCCGCCCAGTAGGAGGTCGGCACCTTGTTGAGAATCATCGTGGATTCGGTAATGTTGGCCGGATCGATCTTGTAAGGTCCCAATACAACCATATCCTTGGGGTGGAACTTATTGAAGTCGGCCAGCAAATCTTTCAACGCTTGATCTTCGGGTTTCTTACCGGCAGTCACCAAATCTGCCACCTTCTTGGCATAGTCACCGTAGACGGAGGATGCGTGAATCTGTGCGCTACGTAAGATATAGCGCAGCATGATGTTCGACGGCTCATTCAAAATGTATTGCACCGTCGTATCATCAACTGCCTTTACCTCTTTCAGATTGCGCCAGACCGTGGTATTGAGCAAGCGGTAGATATTCATCGTGTCCACCACATCCTTGCTGGTGAACGCGCTGCCATCACTCCACTTGGCGCCTTTGATCAGCTTGACTTCAAGCGTCGTATCGTTAGTCCACTTCCATTCTGTGCCGGCAATGGGAATCCAGGTGGCATCCGCCCATTTATACATAAAGAGCGAAGGCTCCATCAAATTCTGATAGATGCCGAGGGCAAAACCATCCGGCGTAAACGTATTGAAGTTGCCGACGGGTGGTGGCGAATAGGGCCAGGCTGGGTGAAACTCACTGACACCCGCAGCAGGAACTGCGGCTGCTGGTGTGGTCCCGGCGGCGGGCGCACTGCCTGCCGGCGCATTGGGATTGGCGCAGGCGGCCAGTACGGTCGCAACGATCAGGATCACAGATAGCCACAAACGTTTTTTCATGAAACTTCTCCTCTTAAATCAAATCTGAAATGGTGGAAATAAACACGATAGTACACGAATTTATGATGAATTGCCCAGGCCGTTTGCTTGATCAGCCAGTGCAATCAACAACAAGCAGAGTTTACGATTTTTCCTTGTATTCATGCTTCAGCGTGGATATAGAGTCTGGACGCTCCGCGTTCCCTCGTGTGAGGCCAGCCGACGCAGAGCGTCGCTACGGTATCCCCACGCGGAGCGTAGGGACAAGAAAGAGCATGCAAGTTATGGTTTTCGCTGTCCAAGCCGCGACATGATTACCACAATCGCCAAGAAAATCAAGCCGATCACAAACGTTAGAACCGTGATCGCCTGTTCAGCGCTGCCGCTTGGCTCGAAGAGCAGCAAGATGCCAGCGACAAAGACAAGAAAGAAACCAAGCCGAAAGGCGGCGTGACTGAGATCAGGACTCATATTGATCGGGTCTAGTGATTATGATACGATAGTAAACAATACTGATCCATTTTTTTTATATACATGGCTTTTTAGTCTTCGATTTTCATAATGAATATACATCTATCTGACGTAGTAATCCATTATACGGATGGTACTGTTCCACTTAAATCCGTCTTGCATGAATTACAAGTCGGTTTACGTAAGCTCTATAGCGAAAATGCCCCTCGGATTATTCTTTATGGCTCATATGCACGCAACGAAGCACGTTCTGATTCTGATATTGATGTCTTGTTGCTTTTCTCGCATAGTATACAAACGGGTCGGGAAATCACCCGCGTCAGTCAATTGTTGGCCGATTTAAATCTACGTTATGAAGTGCTCGTTTCTGTAGTACCAGCTTTGGAAGATCAATATCAAAGTTTGCAAGGTCCTTTCTGGCAAAATGTTCGCAGAGAAGGAATCGAAATTAATGGATACTAACGGCTTGTTGGAAAAGGCAGAACAGTTTATCCATTCTGCAAAAGTACTCACTGACATTGGCGACTTCGATTCTGCTACCTCACGTCTGTATTATGCTATGTTTTTCGTAGCTAGGCATTGTTAAACAAACTCGGATTGGTTTATTCAAGCCATCAAGCTGTGATGTCAGCTTACGGGCGATACTTTGCCAAAACTCAACAGTTGGAGCCCCGATTTCATCGAATTTTACTTGATGCGTTTGCTAAGCGCCAGCTTGGCGATTATGCCATCTATTCTGGTCTCGATCAAGTCGATGTTGATAATCTTCTCCCCGCTGCAATTGAATTTCTCGCCGCCGCCCGTCAATGGTTGGCGAATCATCCACAAACTCCAGCACAGTAAACTTATAGATAACGCTAATCAACGGCCTACCATTGATAGGACGGACACGCCATGGCGTGCCCCTACGCTTTGTCCGCCTTTGGTTGGCGTTCTCGATTAGACCACCAATTGAATCGACTCATTTTTACGCACTGGACAAGCCACGCTGCCGCCTTCTCTGATTGATTCCAACGGTGGCACCTGGACATCGCATTGACCTTCTACGATATAAGGACAGCGTGGATGAAAGGTGCAACCAGGCGGCAGATGGAGCAGACTGGGAATTTCGGCGCCGCGCAATTCGATCTGGCGCTTGTGGCGCGCTAGTTCTGGGTCGGCTTCGGGTACAGCGGCCAATAATGCCTGCGTGTAGGGGTGGCGCGCATCTGTGATCAGACGCGGGGTTGGTCCTTGCTCAACCATACGCCCCAGATACATCACCACGATCCGCCCTTGCCAGGCAAAATATTTTGCCAGCGCTAGATCATGTGTGATGAAGAGAAATGTAACATCAAACTCATTCTTGAGCCGCGAGAGCATATTGAGCAAACTGACGCGGATCGAGACATCCACCATCGAAACTGCTTCGTCCGCCACAATAAACTTAGGTTCCACCGTCAACGCCCGCGCCACCGAGACGCGCTGGCGCTGGCCGCCGCTTAACTGATGCGGGTACTTGTCCATAAAATCGTGGACGGGCGTCAGATCAACAATTTCCAAAAGTTCACGCGCGCGCTTTTCGGCCTGAATTCGATCTTTGACTTTTTTGTGGTGCAAAAGTGGCGCTGTGATGATCTGGCGGATCGTCTGCGTTGGATTCAGTGAGGCATACGGATCTTGATGGACAATCTGTACCGCCCGGCGATAGGTCTGCAACTCATCCCGATTCATATGAGCGATATCTTTGCCGTTAAAGAGCACCTGGCCGGTCGAGACAGGCAATAGACCCGCCGCCATGCGGCCGGTTGTACTTTTGCCACAACCACTTTCACCCACCAGGCAGACAATCTCACCCGGTTCAACCGCCAACGAAATGGCATCGACGGCAGTGACACGTTCACGCCCATGACCGAAAAATTTGGAGACATTACGTAGTTCAATTAATGGGGTCACAATCACTTCGCCTATCGCTTGTTCAATTCACAGCAAATTCAGTCAAATTTCGTCTGTAAGGTGTATGAAACCCTAGGACAATTTGTTCTTTCGGTACGCCGAGTTCAACCAAATCTCCTGCCACCAGCCGTTCTGTGCCATTATGTTGAACCCAGACTTTATCATCTTTCAAATCTATGTGTAAAATACAACCATAAATCCGTCGGTTATTCAACCAACCAACATTCACCAGTTGATAATGGTCGTGTTCCGTGTCCGTGACCAATTGCGTTTCGACATCCTCGGCTACGGGTCTTTCCTTTCCATAACGCTGGAGCATCGAAATGGGTCTTGATTTCGGCTAACGACATGATCTGGTTCATTTATGTGTCTCCCTTTTCGCAAGCAAAGTCTCCCGAAGCGCCCGCTGATTTGGTGTATCGAAGTGGAGCCATTCATCATCGTCAGCCATGTAATCGGCTGTATCCAGGTTATCCCAAAATTCGG
>JBBREZ010000244.1:0-10204 GCA_038225095.1 Caldilineales bacterium | reverse complement strand
GCAGTGAAAACCATTCTGCTCGTGGATGATGAAGAAGATGAGTTACACCTGTTCGCCCGCATGCTCGAAGCCAACGAACAGCGCTATGCTGTCCTGCAAGTGACGACCGGGCAGCGCGCCTTAAGTATGTTGCGCAGCCGGCGACCGGATGTGATGCTGCTCGACTTGATGATGCCTGGGATGAACGGCTTTCAGGTGTTGGAAGAAAAGGCGCGCGATCCAGCCATCCGCGCAATCCCAGTGATCATTATCTCTTCGCGCGATCCGGCCGGCGATCTGATCGTGAGCAACACCTTAACGGTGACGCATGGCGCTGGGCTCTCTCAACGCAATTTGATTGCCTGCATCCAGGCACTGGGCAAAATCCTGGCGCCCGCCTCGGTGGAAACGAACAAAGGCTAAACGGCTAAACATGCAATGCAGCCCGACCTACACTTGACCAGATCCAAAACGGCCTGGGCGTCTGAATTTCTAGGTTCGGCTAACATTGGCGAGGGCTCACGAGCGAGCGCGTGCAGCTCACTCAGGTGAAATGTTAACAGAACCTAGTGGATATCCCGCAAGAGCTGAGTAACTATTTCTGTCCAGATTTTCTAGAATAACTCACCCTACGCACAGTGGCGTAGGATGGGTCAGCCGCTCCACCTGAGCGTTCCATCCGTGATCGTGCTGCCGCTGACCCACCCTACACAGCTAGCTCGTAACATGAATAGAATAACGTAAAGGCAGGAGGAAACATGCTAGTCAAAGAAGCTAAAGCGGTGGCTCGCCAATGGGTGATGGAGGAAGGCATTAAAATACCCGACTTTACTGGGGCCTTCTACCACGGTTCGACGAATTGGCTCTCCGATGATACCACCCTTTCAGCCACCTCCGATATGGATGTAATGGTCGTCCTTGCCACTGCCAATCTACCGGTTAAGCTTGGGAAGTTCATCTATCAGGACGTGATGCTTGAAGTCTCCTATCTGTCAATCAATCAGCTTGAGTCACCTGAGCAGATGTTGGGCGATTATCAAATGGCTGGCAGTTTTAGCACACCCAGCATTATTGTGGACCCAGCAGGCCAATTGACGAAACTTCAGGCGGCTGTGTCCAAAGCATATGCCAAACAGCCGTGGGTCTACCGGCGTTGCGAACACGCCAAGAACAAGGTCTTGCAAAATCTCCAATCGTTGAACGAGGCAGAGCCTTTCCACGATCAGGTGACCGCTTGGCTGTTCGCAACGGGCGTGACGACGCATGTGCTGCTCGTGGCTGGTCTAAAAAACCCAACGGTGCGGCGGCGCTATGTGGCCGTGCGCGAACTCCTGGCGGACTATCATTACTTGGATTTTTACGAACCCTTACTAGAGCTATTAGGCTGTGCCCAGATGAGCCGGGTGCAGGTTGAACAGCATCTGGCCGCGCTCACTGAGGTGTTTGATGTCACCAAAACGCTGGTTAAAACACCTTTCTTTTTCGCTGCCGACATTAGCGAACTGGCTCGCCCGATCGCGATTGACGGCAGTCGGGCGCTGATCGAGGAAGGCTATCATCGAGAGGCCATCTTCTGGATCGTAGCTACTTATGCCAGGTGTCAGAAGGTGCTCTACCATGATGCGCCAGTAGCGATGCAGCACAGGTTTAGTGCCGGCTATCAGCAACTGCTCGCCGATCTGGGCATCACTTCGTTTGCGGATCTTCAGCGGCGCAGCGAACAAGTCAAGGCGTTTCTCCCCGAGCTTTGGACGGTGACAGAAGCCATTCTGGCCGCTAATCCAGCCATCGAAGCGTAAGCGGAGCAGGCTTGTTGAGTTGTGTATGGAGTCTATCTTAATCTAGACCTATGGGCTCTACCTCGTTCTATAGCCACGCCTTTTATTTCATGCTATCGTATAGGCTACCTTTGACTCATTTTTTTATGTTCTATACCAGACAGGCAAAAGAGCCAACCGTTAAAAGGAGAAACGTATGAGTGTCATCTATGATGCCTTAGTAAATTTAGCGTCGGTCCATGACCCGGAGATGCTTGAAGGCTACGAACGTTATGCAACGTTGCTCGGCACCATTTTAACGCCAGAACAAGTAGCAGCCTACGCAGCGGAAATCCAGCAAACCGGTGAAATCCGGATTTTAGAGGAATTGACGCCCGCAGAGTTGGCTACGTTATCGCCAGCAGAACAGATTATTGCCACGGCAGTCAAAGCAGATGCGAATATTTCGATGGAAAATCGGCGGGTGGTCGCCCTCCTCAATCAACGGGGCCAACATACCGTCGCCCCCGATCTGGATGGGCCCGCTACAAGCCAATTGATCAGCAACTAGCCCACCTGGCCCATGCGAGTACGAATTGGGATCGACCAAATTTCACATAAAATCAGGGAGCAAGCATGAATAACGATTGGGGGCAAAGCACCTCGGTCTGGATGAGCGTTGAAACGCCCCACTTCGACGCGCTGACAGAAGATATACAAACGGATGTTTGTGTGATCGGCGCCGGCATTGCCGGGTTGACCACCGCCTATCTCCTGACCCAAGCTGGTAAAGCAGTTGTCGTGCTCGACGATGGCCCGATTGGCGGCGGTGAGTCAAGCCGTACAACCGCCCATTTGACTAATGCCATTGACGACCGCTATGTCGAAATTGAAAAGATGCACGGTGAGCAAGGCGCGCGGCTGGCATACGAAAGTCACACGGCCGCCATCAATCAAATCGAAGCCATTGTCCAGCGCGAACATATCGATTGCGATTTCCAACGATTGGACGGCTATCTGTTCGTCCCACCTGGTGAGAAAACCGACATTCTAGATAATGAACTGGCCGCTGTGCAACGCGCTGGCTTTCAGGATGTTGAGCAACTTGCGCGCGCCCCGCTCACAACGTTTGATACGGGCCCCTGTCTACGCTTTCCCGACCAGGGCCAGATCCACATTTTGAAATACCTGACAGGGTTGGCGCAGGCTATTACGCGTAACGGTGGACGAATCTTTTGTCGTACACGGGCATCCGATCAAATTGAGCCGGGGCCACCGGCGCGCGTTGCCACCGACAATGGCCCTACAGTGACAGCCGACCAAGTAGTGGTGGCGACCAACACACCCATCAATGATCATTGGTCGGATCTGTTTGCAATTCACATGCGCCAGGCGGCCTATCGCACCTATGTGATTGGCGCCCGCGTGCCGCGCAACAGTGTGCCGTTAGGCCTTTTCTGGGATACGCCAGACCCATACCATTACGTCCGGTTACAAAACGACAAGGCAACAGATGCCGCCTACGACGTGCTGATTATCGGTGGCGAAGACCACAAAACGGGGCAGGCCGATGATGCGGATGTCCGTTATGCGCGGCTGGAAGCGTGGGGGCGCGAGCGTTTCCCCATGATGGAACAGATTGACTTTCGCTGGTCCGGCCAGGTGCAAGAGCCAGCGGATGGATTGGCGTTGATCGGTCCCAACCCAGGCGATGCGCCCTATATTTACATTGCAACCGGTGATTCGGGCATGGGTATGACCCACGGCACGATTGCCGGCCTGCTGATCACTGATTTGATTCTGGGCCGCCCCAACCAATGGTCAACACTCTATAACCCGGCACGGCGCATGAGCTCTTTCAGCGCCGCCCGCGAAATAGCCGCCGAAAATCTCAACACGGCCGTGCAGTATAAAGATCTGGTCACTGGCGGCGATGTCGCCAGCGTTGAGCAGATCCAGCTGGGTGACGGGGCTATCGTGCGGCGCGGCCTGAGCAAAGTGGCAATTTATCGCGACGAAAAGGGTGCATTGCACGAACACTCGGCCCTCTGCACGCATCTGGGCTGCGTGGTGGCCTGGAATTCGGCAGAGAAAAGTTGGGATTGTCCCTGTCATGGCTCGCGTTTTGATGCGTACGGGCGCGTGATTGATGGCCCAGCTAGCATTGACTTGGCGAGTGTGGAGGCAGAGAAGTAAGAGATATGGCTTTGTAGGGAGCCCCACTAATTTATAGAGCGCGCGAATAAAAGGCGCACAACGGGTAGGTGCGGTTAGAAACCCATAGGCATCAAGCTAATCGACAAAACATTTAAAAGTCACCCCAATCAGGAGTCAGCGTTAGAGAACGCTGAGCCGTTCGCTATCCAGTTACGGAAAGATGGAAAAATTTCGATTGTAGAAGGGCTGTCGCTGAGCGATTATGACTGCCCGATGCTAGCAAACGACCAGCCATGAACGGCAAGAGGAAAAAGCGGCCATCGCTGAACTGCTCAGTTAGGATGGTCAGCGGGTGCGGAGAATAGCTTTAGGCTTTACGCACGCAAAGGTAAACGAATTTTTTTCGTCTTTGCGTGCGCTTTCCTGCTGGTTTACGCAACGCCTGCGCTTAACGAGTCGTCTAGATCAAGCATCGCTTCCACCAATGATCACAATTCTCGGATCATGCGCTTTACCGCCTCCAAGCCTATCTTTGCTAGACCTGATCAACCCTTTAGACGCCTTGAGCCGAGTCATCCGATGTTACATAGTTGAATGCAAGTGGAGATTTGATGAATTCATCAGCCAATCAGGCAAATGAGGCGCCGTCCTCTTTCATTGACCGTCACCGTCGCCTGCTGATCCTAATTGCCCTGGGTGTTGGCGTATTCTTTGTGATATTTTTTGGTTTGCGCGCTTATCATGGTCTACGCCGGTTGCGCGAAGGCACCCAGCCAATTGTCCGCCCTTGGATGACTATTCCCCGCGTTGCCCGCCAATTCAACATTCCTAAGGAATGACAATTAAATAACTCGTGCATTTCAGAGCGTAGAGAATGGAGATTGGAGCGAAAATCGCTACTCTCCTCTGTCCAAGTTATTGAATCGCTAATCCTAAGGAAAAACTTTATCAAGCCTTAGATGTGCAACCACAGCAACCCGACCCGCGCCCGCTAGATCGGTTGGCGCGCGAAAAAGGCTTAATGCCACATATCTTTGTAGAACAGGTACAGCGGTTCGTTGATACCTATCCCACACCTCCTTCACCCACACCTCCTTCACCCACACCTACGCCAACCGCAATGCAATCATTCGAGAAAAGGACGGGATATGCTATCTGATCTAAGCGATCTGTTATTGTCCTCACTCGTGGTGTATGGCTTGCCACTCATTTTTGCTACCATATTGATCGCCTCGGCTGGCATCCCCTTGCCGGCCACACTAATTGTCTTGACGGCGGGTGCGCTGGTGCAACAAGAGTTACTCTCGATGACCTGGGTGCTAGTGATTTGCCTATTGGCTGCCGTGATCGGCGATCACTTGGGCTATTTGATCGGGTGGTGGGGTGGGCGCCCCCTGATCAGACGGGTCTCGCGCCTGGTCGGCGGCGAAGCGAGCATTGACCGTGCGGTGGATTCGACCCAACGCTGGGGCTGGTGGGCAATTTTCTTGAGTCGCTGGCTGATTACGCCACTAGGTGCCCCCTGTAATTGGACCTGCGGCATGATGGATTATTCGATCTATGCCTTCTTTTTGGCGGACATTATCGGCGAGGCTATCTATGTGGCGGTCATGGTCTATCTGGGCTTTATCTTCGGCGATCAATTAGAATATATGAGCGAATTGATCGGCTCACTAGGACCGTGGTTATTAGGCGTTGTCGTGATTGGCATCGTTGGGTGGTTACTGCTGAAGCCACTTCTAAAACCAAAGAACATGCCATCTAACCAAGTAGCAAAGTAAGGCGAGGTCGTCAATAGTAGGCCAACGTTAGGTTTAAGTTGGGCGTGCATTGCACTGGTCAAAGGCACATAATTGGCCGAAAGACCAGACTGACCAGTGCGCTGCACTCACCTCGACTCGTCTACTCTAACGTTGGCGTAAAAGCGAGCACGCGCCCAAGGGACGCCCGGGCGGCTAAAATGTTGGCGAGCTTACCCAGTGTTGGGTACGTCGCCAACCCGAGCGCCCCTACCAATTGATTTACTTTACGCTTTATTCAATAGACCTTATTCGGCATAAGCATTCACCACTGGTAGACGCCCATCAGTAGATGGGACGGAAACAGGTAGGCATCATCATCTGTCTACCTGTATACCCATCTTTGTTAATCCAGATAATGTCTAATCCTGTCTTCTACCCTATAGATGACAGGCTATAGATCATCTAGCAATTGCGCACTGACCGAGCGCGTGTAATACATCAACGTATCATGCAAACCGCGCTCGGCCGTGGCAGGGTTGCTGCTTTCTTGCGGCTGACGCTGGCGGTAACGACCATCCGGCAACATTTCCCAGCCCTGGCGATAGTCATTGAGTGAAGTCTGGAGGATGAGATCAAGCTGTTCGCGTAAATGCGGGTCCTCAATCGGGACGATGGCTTCCACACGATTGGTCAGATTACGCCGCATCCAGTCGGCGCTGCCAATAAAGTAACGCGGGTTGCCGTTGTTGGCGAAGTAGAAGATGCGCGAATGTTCCAAAAAACGCCCGATAATACTGAGCACGCGAATATTTTCGCTAAGCCCCGGTAGCCCTGGTCGCAGACGACAGACACCTCGGATATTCAAATCGATTGAAACCCCCGCTTGGCTGGCTTCGTAGAGTTTGCGCACAAGAACGGGGTCTTCTAGACCATTCATTTTGGCGATGATGCGCGCCGGCCGCCCAGCCAGCGCATGACCGATTTCGACATCAATCATCTCTAGGAAAGATTGGCGCATGGTGACCGGCGCCACCAACAATTTGCGATAGATATCTTGGCGGCTGTAGCCGGTGAGATAGTTGAACAGATCCATCAGATCGGCCGCAATCGCCGGGTCACAACTAAAAAAGCCTAAATCCGTGTAAAGTCCGGCCGTTTTGGGATTATAGTTGCCGGTGCCAATATGAAAATAGGCGCGCAAACCATCCTCTTCTTCGCGAATAACCAACGAAAGTTTGGAGTGCGTTTTCAAACCCACCAAGCCATAGGCGACATGACAGCCGGCATCTTCGAGCAGGCGCGCCCACTCGATATTTTGCGCTTCATCAAAACGGGCTTTCACCTCGACCAGCACAGCCACCTGTTTCCCCTGTTCAGCCGCCTGGATCAACGCCCGCACAATTGGTGAATCGGCGCTGGTGCGGTAAAACGTCTGTTTGATCGCCAACACTTGCGGATCGCGCACAGCCGTTTCAATAAAATTTTGTGTGCTGGCTGCAAAGCTGTGATAGGGATGATGAACCAGCAGATCGCCGTGACGAATGACGGAAAAAATTTCACTGGGCCGCGAATTGCTATCGATGCCCAACAAACGCACCGGCGTCACGGGCGTCCACGGTTCATATTTTAGGTGTGGCAAATTCATATCAGCCAGCGGAAATAAATCGGTCAGGCGCAGCAAACCATCGACTGGATACACATCCGTCACATCCAATTCCATCTCATCACGCAACATGGTGAGGATATTTTCCGGCATTGAAGCGGCCACTTCCAACCGTACAACCGGCGCAAAACGGCGCTCGCGCAATTCCTCGCTGATCAACTCTAGCAGATCTTCGGCTTCTTCTTCGTTGCGCGCAATGTCGGCGTTGCGCGTCACCCGGAAGGGATAGGCAGCGATCAAATCCATCCCTTGAAAGAGCGTATCGAGATGGTGGATCATAATCTGCTCGAGCGGGACAAAATGTTGCGGGTTTTCGAGCGGTACCCAGCGCGGCCGGTTGGCTGGCACTTTGACGCGCGCAAACTGGCTTTCCCCCGTGACGGGATCATGCAACAGCACGCCTAAGCTTAAACTCATATCGCTGATGAATGGGAAAGGATGACCAGGGTCAACCGCCAGCGGAGTCAAAATTGGATATACTTCGGTTTCATAATAGCGTTGGAGCCGCTTTTGTTGCTGAGCGTCTAGATCCGTATAGTTAAAAATGCGCACATCGTACTCGGCCAGCGCAGGTAAAATATCTTCTTGCAAACAGCGGCTCTGAGCCTCAACCATGGGGCGCACCGCCCTGGCAATCAGTTGCAGTTGCACATCAGGCGTCCAACCCCGCAAGGTCAAATTAGCAATGCCGGCGGCTTTTTGACGTTTGAGCCCGCCTACGCGTTTGCGAAAAAATTCATCTAAATTGCTCGCCGTAATCGCCAAGAACTTCAAACGTTCTAGCAACGGGGTGCGCCTGTCCAGCGCTTCATGAAAGACACGCCAGTTAAAATCAAGCCAGTTTAATTCTGAATTATAGATCTGCGGTGAGGTGCTCAGATCGTCCAAAGACAGGTTAGTCAGATCGACATTAGGCTGATAGATACGCTCCATGGGTAAAATCACGGAATCTGCCCCAGAGCCATTGACGGTGGGCGGCGGTAGGACCAAATTGCGGATTGTCTTTTTCTGGATTGTCTTTTTATGGTTGGTCGAGGTTCTACTGGACATACAGACATCCTTCTTGGGTGTACAGGATGAAGGTGGCAGTGGGCTATAAAATCACAGCAAAAAATTACAGCCCAACGATTATTTTATAGGAATGATGGCACGCGTACTGGGCACAATAACTTAAACGGTTGCGGTAGATCGCTCAGTCTCTATTTTACTCTTTTTACCTAAATTGTCTACCGGTCACTTTTTCATGGGCAAAATCTTTGATAATTGAGTAGCCTACAATCTACCTGCTCAGGATTAATAGCAGATTATCACAAAAACGAATTTATTGGCAAGCGCCAAGCAAATCGATCAGTTACAAATCGCTCAATTAGAAATGGGATAGAATCACAAAAAACTGGCGCCTACTGGTTTGCGGTGTACGTGGAGAAGCATTAGACTTGTGCGAATTGGGCAACAGTGTGGATAGAGTTTCGTCAGCCAGTTCCGGGGCAGGCCTATCAATTGGAGTATAGAATAGTGGAAATTATTAGTACGGCAATCCTTTTTGCTTTTTTAGGGCTGATTATTTTGATTGCCAACGTCGCAGAAAAGCGGCGGCAAAACAACGAGTCTTATCGCCGCTTCGCCTATATCAGTTATGGCGTTCTAATTGTACTTTATGGAACCCTCTGCATAGGCGGCGTGTTGCTGCAACAAATTGCGATCCGGCTTGTTCGCGACCCAAGTCTGGCGCAACAGCCAAATTCATTGCTGATGCCTGGCGTAGACGCCGTTAAGCTGGTGGGTGGATTTGCGGTCTATGGCACAGGCATCTGGCTACCGGCGCTGCTTGGCATGCTCTTGTTATTGCCCGTTGTGCGTCGTCTCCTGGCCCATGTGCTCCCGATTGATCCTGCCAGCCCCGTCCATGCCGTTGCCCTTTCCTACACCATGCTGGTCGTGATCAATTTAATGATCACGCTGGGCACTGGTCTGGGCAACCTGGCGAACACGCTCGAACAGCAGGCAGCGGCCGGTCAGCCGGCCGTCACGCTGGCCAGCCTCTGGGCCCAACAAATTTTGACCGCATTGCTAGCCATTGTGGGGGTTGGCTGGCTAGTGCGCCGTGACTGGGCAACTGCCTTGCAACGGCTGGGCATTGTGCGACCAACCTGGCGGCAGGTGCTCCTTGGTATTTGTCTGGGTGTATTGATGGTGCCGGTGGTGATGTTGCTTGAGCGCGCCAGCAGTTTGTTTCAAGTTGGCTTTGACCCCAATGTAGAAAAGCTAACCGATCAATTGCTTGGCCCGCTGTTCCGCACGCCGATTGGGATTCTGACGATTGGCGTGGCGGCCGCATTGGGCGAAGAAACGCTATTACGCGGTGCGGTTCAGCCGCGCTTCGGCCTGGAATTCACCGCATTGGTTTTTGCCCTCTTACACAGCACCTACGGCCTCAGTCTTTCGACCCTGGTCGTTTTCGTGTTGGGGTTAGTTTTGGGGATTGTGCGCAATCGCACCAACACCAGTACGTCTATGACCGTCCATGCTGTGTATAATATGTCGTTGGCGTTGCTGGCCTATTTGAACGTTTCTAATTTTTAATTCTTACTTGACTATAGCTAGGAATGGTAACTGTTCAGCCTCTGTGTAGATAGGCAGACAGGTAAACAGGAAGTACGCCCTGTCTTCCTGTTTACGTCCCATCTACTGATGGGCGTCTACTGATGGGCGTCTACCGCTCTACCTGTGCAGCGCTACGCCTGAATAGGTACTAGAAATGTAATTAGTACGACAACGTTAAATTAGAATGCGCCAAATCGCTTCTGCTGCAAGTACGGCATGACAAACCTGCGATTTGCACCTAATTTTCAAGAGAAACGATGCTAGTGGGTTCGTCGCCATTTTGCCGTTCAAATGTTGGCGCA
>JBBREZ010000243.1:0-10224 GCA_038225095.1 Caldilineales bacterium | reverse complement strand
GATGCCAGCCGCCGCCAATTGTCCATTGTCCAATGCGTCTAACAGGGCATTTTCATCGACCAACGGGCCGCGCGCCATGTTGAGCAAATAGGCGCTTGGCTTCATCTGGGCCAGCCGAGTGCTGTTCATCAGATGATAAGTTTCCGGCGTGGAGGGTAAATGGAGGCTTACGAAATCAGACTGGGCCAGCACAGTGTCCAAATCGGCCAGGGTTACGCCCAGTTGTTTGGCCTGTTCTGGCATCACAAAAGGATCATAGGCGAGGATATGCATGTCAAAGCCGTGGCGACATATGTGCGCTACGCGACGCCCGATGCGGCCCAACCCAACCAGGCCGAGGGTTTTACCGACGATTTCAATGCCTAACAAGCCACCTGTACGCGGACCCCATTTGCCCGCCGCCAGATTGTCATTGCCCTGCTTAAGCCGTTTGGCCAGCGCCAGCAACATGGCAACCGTATGTTCTGCCGTAGATTCGGTGGGGCCATCGGGCGTGTTGCAGACAACCACCCCGCGCGCCGTGGCATCGGGCACGACAACATTGTCAATCCCAATGCCTGTCCGTACAAGAATACGCAAATTTGGCAAAGCATCGATGACGCTGTGATCGTAGGTGACCAGCGACGAAGCTAGGATTGCCTGCACCGCTTTCGCATCGTCCTGCGGCGGGATGGACGGTCCCGGCGGATAAATAATTTTGACGTGTTCGGGAATTTGTTTCAACGCATCGGAAGCAAAGGCTGCTTCCACCCACAGATGGGTCAGGTCAATTAAAGCCATGATCGTTGCTCCACTAGATGATGATCCGGTGCAAATATTTACACCAACAAGTGATAGGTTCTGAATAAAGTCTATTATACCTCATTGTGGGCTGGATGAATTTCTGTGAAAACTTTTTACACTTTTCCGATAACCGCTTTACATTCCGGCGTTAGACTCGAAGCTAGATAACAGTATTTTCCGTTGGTCATATCTAAACAGGCTGTTGGAGAGGAAAAATTATCGTGAATCGTCGAACTTTTATGAAAGACACTGCCGCCCTCTTGGCGGTCGTTGGGCTGCCTGACTGGGCTATTGAAAAGCTGCGTGACCATGATCAACTTGCGCCGCTCGCTCAACAGCTTTTTCTGCCAGTGGTCGGCGCATCTGTCAATGGGGCTGCCAGCGCTGCGGTCCATTTACTGAACCGAATCACTTATGGCCCCACGGGTGACGAACTCGCGCGCGCTCAGCAAATGGGGCTGGCCGCCTATAGCGAAGAGCAACTGACGCCAGACCAGATCGACGACAGTGAGCTAGAGTCGCGGCTGGCCCCTTTGACCACACTTCAAATGAGCAATGCCGATTTGCTTGGTCAGATGCCAATGCAGGTAATGCGGGAGCTGCAACAGGCAACTGTGTTGCGTGCGCTGTACAGCCGCCGGCAACTCCAAGCAGTGTTGGTCGATTTCTGGTCGAATCATTTCAATGTTTATATTGGCAAAGGTCAATGTCGGTTTTTCAAAACCACGGATGATCGCGATGCGATTCGTCCGCATGTTTTGGGGCGTTTTCGTGATCTGCTGGGCGCAAGCGCCAAAAGCCCAGCCATGTCGTTTTTTCTGGACAATCACCTGAACCGTAAGCAAGCGCCCAACGAAAATTACGGCCGCGAATTGATGGAACTCCACACATTGAGCGTAGATGGCGGCTATAGCGAAGCCGATGTGGAGGCCGTAGCCCGCTGCTTTACTGGTTGGACGATTCGTAATGGTGATTTTTTCTTCGCCCCCCGCCAACATGATGCCGGTGAAAAGACGGTGCTCGGCGTGACGATTGCCGCTGGGCGTGGAATCGAAGATGGGGAACAAGTGTTGGATCTGTTGGCCCAACATCCGGCCACGGCGCATTTTATCGCCACCAAACTCTGTCGCCGTTTTGTGATGGATACGCCGCCGGACGCGCTCGTTGCGCAAATTGCCAACGTCTTCCAGACTACCGATGGCGATTTGCGCCAGGTAATGCGGGCGATTTTGGCGGCACCAGCGTTTGCTACGGCGGCAAATCAGAAGTTTCGGCGTCCGGCTGAATTCGCGATTGCGGCTGCCCGTGTGGTGGGCGCGCAAACCGACGGCAAACAACTAGCTCAGCAAATCCTGCAACTTGGACAGCCATTCTTTGGCGAACCAGCGCCGAATGGTTATCCAGATGTAGCACCGGCGTGGCTCAATACATCGGCGCTGTTGGGGCGCTGGAATTATGCCTTGCGCCTTGCCGCCGGCCAATTCCCCAATATTCAGGTAGATTTGTCGGACCTGGTCGACGCCGCTACGGCCACTGCAATGGCAAACAAGCTCGTCGCCGCGCTCTTGCCGGGCCGCGCAGACGGTGAGCTAACTGCGTATCTGGCCGACTTTCTGGGGGGCGATCAGGTTTCTAGCCAACAACTCACGCAGCGGGCCAACGTTGCGGCTGGCCTGTTACTTGCTGCGCCGATCTTTCAGTGGCACTAAATGAGGTCGAACGGGCCGGGGACGAACGGGGCAACCAAGTCTACTCTGTCCCTGATCTGTGCCCCGTTCGTCCTCGGCCCGTTGCAATGTTAATGATATTTATATAGAATTGATAAGGAGAATTTGATCATGCGAACCGAAACATTGACGCGCCGTAATCTGCTCGGTGCTCATTTATGGCAGGTGGGTAACGCAGCCCAAGTTCAGCCCCTTGCGACAACCACTACGGCGACCAGCCGCGATCTGCTGCTGTGTGTTTTCCTGCGCGGGGGCGCGGATGGCCTTAACATTGTTGTCCCTCACGGCGACGCCGATTATTATAGCGCCCGCTCGACTATTGCGATCCCGCAGCCGGGCAAGGGCGCTGGCGCGGCCTTGGATCTCGATGGTCACTTCGGATTGCATCCTGCGCTGGCGTCGTTTCAGCGGCTGTATCATGCCAAATTGCTCGCGCCCATTCATGCTTGTGGCTCACCCGACCCGACCCATTCGCACTTTGACGCCATGGATTACATGGAGCGCGGGATTCCCGGCGATAAGCGCACCGCTACAGGCTGGTTGGGCCGTCATCTGCAAATGACCGGCCATAGCAATGATTCACCGCTGCGTGCCGTGGGCATGGGCGGCCAGACACAATTAGCCATGCGCGGCTCGCAGGCAACGGCCATCAGCTCGATTGCCGCTTTCCATCTGCGTGCACCACAAGGGGATAATCAGGTTGTCGCCGCCGCCCTGCGCGAATTGTATGGCAGTGATCACTTGCTCAATGGCATGGCGCAGCAAACCTTTAGCGTGCTAGAACAAATCGATCAAAAGCTCCAGCCAGACTACGCGCCCGCGCATGGGGCAAAATATCCAGAATCGCCTTTTGGCCGCAACTTACAACAAATTGCGCAATTGGCACGTGGCGATTTAGGGATGGAGGTGGCCTGCGCGGATGTTGGTGGCTGGGACACCCACGCCAACCAAGGGAATCAAGAAGGTGAGCAAGCGCAACTCTTGACCGATTTAGGGCAGTCGTTGGAAGCCTTCGTTACTGATCTGGAAGACCGTTTGGATCGGCTTACGATTGTCACGATGTCGGAATTTGGGCGGCGTGTGGTCGAAAACGCCAGCGGTGGCACCGATCATGGTCATGGCAACTGTATGTTTGTGATGGGTGGCAATATCAATGGGGGCAAGACATACGGTGAATGGCCGGGGCTGCACCAGGAGCAACGCTACGGGCCTGGTGATCTTCAAGTGACGACTGATTTTCGCGATGTGCTAAGTGAAATTGTGAGTAAACGGCTTGGTAATTTGGAGCTTCAGCAAGTTTTCCCCGACTATGCACCAAAGCAATTGGGGCTGGCGCGTATGAGTAGCTAACATAGGAAAGAGGCAGGCCAGCATAAGATTCAACATAGCGGGAACGCTTTGCCTTGCCTTGTTCCTATAGGTGTCCACGCTTATTGAATTTACTTGATCGATGTCACCAATGTGAAAAGACCAAAAAGGATCAGCCCCACTGCGGTCAATTTACTAATTTGTGGCCCGTATGCAACGATCTTTTCGGCGAAGATCACGATGGTCAGAACAATCATCCAGGCCAGATTCATCAGTCCGACCGCAAACAGGACGAGCATCAAGCCCCAACAACAGCCCAGACAGTAAGCGCCATGTTCAAAACCCATGCGGAACGCGCCAAGACGACCATCATGCCAATGATGGAGAATGACGCTCAGGGGCGAACGGCAATGGGCGAGACAAACACCTTTCAGGGGGCTCAACTGATACAAGCCCGCGAAAATCAGGATAAGTCCACTGGCTGCCGGATTATCCAGGCGCAATCCCGCAGCCATCATCCCGATTGCAGGTACAATCAGCGACAAAAGATAAGCAGCGACGCCAAACAGGCTCCAAACCATGAGATAACCGGCCAGGAAGAGCCAGGTCGGCGCGGCTGGTTGGCCTGTTGCGCAGCGGCGTTGACCGATGGTGGCGAAGAGCGTCACCACCGGCGCAATGGCTGGGAACATCATCGCCACCATCATGCTGATCCAAAGCGGCAGGAAGATCAGCACGGATGCGGGCTGAGCGCCCATCGTTGCCATCCCTTGGGTCATATTGCCCATCGCCAACGCTTGTTGCAGCACAATGGCCCAGGCAACGGCGGCGACAAGCAGGAGTGCCAGCCATACGGATGTGCGGATGCGCTGCGTGGGTTGGACAGACGTTGATTCCACATTACCCTCCGTTGTCGTCAACCAGCCTTCCAATTAAAAGGGGCAAAGTGACCGTTGTTTTGGCCGCTTGCATCATCCCAATTGATGCTGAAGGCGTGAAGGTGACTACGCGTGGCGTGGGCGAGCGCCAAGCGCGCATTCGCTGGATGAAGGGTGTTATCGACGTATATCGGTGCGTTTGGATCGGGTACACTAGCTACACCTTCGCACGCCTGGTCCAACATCCCTGGAATAGACACAGAACGGTTCATCCCGGTTTTTTGAAAGTGAATCGGCTTTGCTTCGACGCCCAGAAATTTGCTAATCAAAGGGGCTAGGGCCGCCATTGGCCTGCCCGCTTGACCCGTGGCAATCGCGGTCAGCGCCTGCTGTTGCTCCGCAGAGGCTTGATCATCGGTAATCAGACCGACCGACCAATCCCCTTTCCCCATCGCATCGGGGGTGTTAGCAACGACGGCAAAGTTAAGGTTATTCAGCGTAACACTACCATACTGACCCTGGTCAATATGGAAAACCATGGCCACATTACAATGGCCTTTCGTTGGTTGGGCTGCCATATTGCTGGTGATACAGGGGCACAAATAATCGCAATTGCACGTTTCAAAGTAGTCACCATTAATTCGCCAGGACACGTTACTCATAAGTTTTCTCCTTGAAAAGTATCAAAGTTACCGAGGGAAGAAACGCAAACTAGCTACACATGAAACACAATCCTAGTCTACAGTATCAATACCTTCGCCAAATTTAGTTTTGAGTAAAGCCAATAATTTTTGTGGAGTAACAACGGCCAAATATGGTCTGTTTTAATAATTTTTGCCCTATTTTAGTCCAAATTTCTTGGCAATGTGGGTCAGAATATTTATCGAATTCGTGTTTTTGACTGTTCGTAAGGTTTTGGCGAAGGTGTTGCAGTATACAACAGGATTTTTAGATGGTCAAGGGGTTTTTAACAATTTTTACTTGTCGCGAAATTTGTTTAGTGTCGTAGATTTTGTAAATATTATAGTGTATCGAAGAAGAGAATTACTAATGGCGCTCAATATAAGGCGCCGATGGCATAGATCGCGTCGCTCGAGGCGCTCTACAGCGTTACCCGTTCGTAATGCTCAACCGTCGGAAAAGGATCATAAAAGTGATGCAGCAAGCGCTTCCATACTTGATATTCGGGCGACGTGCGAAAACCAACCGTATGGTCTTCGAGCGTCTGCCACTGCACTAGCAAAAGATAGCGGTTGTTAGTTTCCAGACAATGTTGGAGTTCATGGCTACTATAGCCGCGCATCGACGCTATAATCTGGGATGCTTGGGCAAACGCTGCTTCAAATTCCTCGGTCTGGCCAGGTCGGACGTTGAGAATGGCAACTTCCAGAATCATTTAATTTACCTCATGCGACCGCATCACATCGCGAATCTCGCGGAAGCCAATCGAAATGATCCGTTCAGCGGCTAAAAAATCACGCAGCCGCTGTGACTGGAAATATTCGGCTTCAAACGTGCGCCAAGTGGCATTCACCAGATCAATCGTTTCGATATCGCCGGGTGCGTTCGGGTGCAAACTAAAATAGGTGATCCCTGGTTGCAAATGATGCAAAATATCCTCATACAAAACGGCCCGATCACCCATGCCATTAGTCCCATCATAGCCGGGGGTAATGCGAAACCAATCCACCAGGCCCATGCCTTTGGCTTCCAAAGCCGCGATGAAGGCTGACCAATACGCACTGTCCACACTTTGCAAACCCATCCGGCGCATCGGTTCATCCATTTGGCGATAGACTAAAAGGGGAACGCGATAGGTGAGGGCCAGTTCAACATAGTGCTGGACCAATTCTGGGATGCCGGCTACACCCATGTGCGCGTCCAGATGCGTAAAATCAATGCCCGCGGCCAGCGTCCGCTCAATTTGGGCACGCATTTCGGCCACGGCGGCGGCTACATTGATGTGCGCCTGCACCTGTTGCAGACTGGGCCAAAAATAGCCGTCTGAAGCGAGCAGCCCACTATCGCTGGCGCGCGTGGACAGCGGTCCCCAGCGATAGTTACCCCACTCACTGGTCAGCGTCAAATGGACGCCAACGTCCAACATCGGATCTGCCTGGCATTTTTGAAAAATCTCCGGCGTCCACGGACAGGGAACCATAATTGAACCAGTCTTGAGGATGCCCGCTGCGCTTAATTGGAGAAAAGCCTGATTGCTGCCGTGGCACATACCCACATCATCGGCGTGAAAAATAACCAACCGATCCGTTGGCCCATAGCCTAAATTTGTCACTAATGGGTTAACCATAAAATGATATGATCCTATGCAAGCTGGGATTGAAAGACAACCGGTGAGTAGGTGCTCTATCTGGCAATACAAATAGTAGACTTTATTCGGAATAAGGATATGTAGGGGAAACAGGTAGACAGGGAGAAAAGGCATGTCTACCTGTTTCCCTCTCTACCTATTTCCCTCTCTACCTGTTTCCAGATAATCTCTAGCGTGCTATTTCCAGGTAAAGTAGCGTAGCGTGCTGGGTGGGCTGGCTGCTTCAAAGCTGGTTTGGCCGCCTGCGCTCGTTTTAACACGTACGACGGATACTTGCCAAACATACGTGGCCGATTGACCAACTTCCGGCGCCATGCTCATGTCTAACCGATAACTGGTGGATTTTGTCCAGATGCTAGGCAAACTTTTGGCATTATCGGCCGCCGGACTGATAAGTAACACATACCACTCGTTGGGTGCCAGCACATCCACACTGATCCAGCGCAAGAGCACAGCTTCGGTACGCGGCAGCGTCGCTTGGTCGGGTGGTCCGATCAAACGTGGTTCAATATAAATCGTATCCGCCGTGGCTGGCGTAGCTGAAGTTGTTTCAGTGACCGCCCTCGTCGTTTGGCTCGCACTTTTGGATACTTCGGGCGGCAACTGATGGGTTGGCACATTGAGCAGATCGCCAGGCCGGATCAAATCATCGGGTCCCAAGTTATTGGCTTTGAGAACTTCATCAATCGAGCTGCCAAAGGTCAAGGCAATCGAAACCACTGTATCGCCTGCGCGTACAACATACTGGCTTGGCGATCCGCCACCCGCCGCAACGACAGTGGGCGCTGGTTCGGCGCTGAGCACGGGAATAATTAACTTATCACCGATGTGAATCAATTCATCATTGATATTATTCGCCGCTTGGAGCTCTTGGACCGTTATATTGTAGTTGTTGGCAATTTCCAGTAAGGTTTCCCCAGACTCTACTTCATGCGTGATATAGTTGGGTACAGGCGTGGTTGTCGCCGGGATGGGCGTCCGGGTAGGGGCTGGTCCAGGTGTATTGGTGGTGGTCATGAGGGGTACGCTGATGGGCAAAATGCCTTTAGCGTTGGCCTCACCCGCAACCCCAGTTTGGGATTGGCTGCCCAGTCGCCACCATAAAATCAGCACAGCTAGCACGGCCGCCACCAGCACGACATCCACCCAGGCAATCCGTTGCGCGCGCTTTGCCTGGATGCGCAGATTATGACCGCACATAAAACAACTATCAGCATCCCGGGCAACGCGCGTACCACAATTAGGACAACGTCGCTCGACACTGGTTGGGGTAATTTGTTCACGGATCATAATAGCTGCATTATAGCATCAGGTTTACCTCAATGCGAAAGTTACGCTGGGCTAGTCATCTGTTCCTCGTCCCCGTCTCGTTCAACCGAGCTGAGCACCAATCACAAAGGTGGATAGGGCTACCCCCCTATCCACCTTTCGCATGAAGCGTATTAACTTGTCATCGGCATAGAGCCAACGTCACTTAATGATCAGCGTCCAGCTTGGTACACATTTTGACCATGCGCCGTGAACGCAGGCATGCTACTGATGTTGTGCCAAAATATAGGCCATCAAGTCAGCCAAATCTTGTTTGCTCAGATCCTTCGCAAAGGTTTTTGGCATGATGTTGTCGGGATAATCCGGCACCACAAAGGCGCTTGGGTTGGTGATACTGGTATAGATATAGAGCCCTGGACTTTGACCCGGCACCATATTGGCCGCAGAATCCCCTAGCTGAAACCAAGTGGGGCCGGTTGGTTTTGGATTGGCGTTGGGATCCAAGGAATGGCAACCCTTGCAACCGTGCGCTAAGGCCAAGGTTGGCCCCTTGCCTGGATTGCCTTTTAACTGAGCCACATCAGCCGGTACACCAGCCAGGATTTGCTCCGGCTTTAAAGTCTTGATCAGCAAGGGGATAGCTGTTGGTTCCGCTTTAATCGTTTCGCCTTTGTCCAATTGGGCAATCGCCGCCCCTAGCCTTGGCGAGATAATTGGACTGTCGGCTGCCGGTACGCAACTGGCAACCAAAAAAATCATCAAAACCAGGAGCAGAGCAATGACAACTCCGCCCCACTTTTTTTGAAAGCGCTGATTCTGCATTTGATAAATTTTAGTTTGATAGTATTGAGACAGAGACTTCATTACGACCTCCCAAAGTGCTCTGGTGAGATGTACAAATAGCTTGATTGCTTCGTAAAATAGTGTACCACAGCCTCTATTTATGAGCAATTTAGCCAACATCTGCGAAATAATTCACAAATGCTTACGCCGAGTTCCGGACAAAAAAATTCCAGCCGCTTCAGGCTGGAATTTTAGGTGTCCCCGAGAGGATTTGAACCTCTGGCCTTTTGGTCCGCAACCAAACGCTCTATCCGCTGAGCTACGAGGACATATTGAGTAAACAACGATCAGTGACTATCTATCAGAATTTCGTGATCAGAATTTTGTGCGGTCCAATTAAATCACGATTTACTGATCTTACTTATGGCGGGGAGGGAGGGATTTGAACCCTCGAGGGATATTACTACCCCTACCCACTTAGCAGGCGGGCGCACTAGACCGGGCTGTGCGACCTCCCCCCGTTTTGTTCGCTCAACCAAACAAACTGCAAATTGACGAACACTGGCGGAGGGAGAGGGATTCGAACCCCCGGTGACATTACTGCCACAGTTGTTTTCAAGACAACCGCCTTAAACCGCTCGGCCCTCCCTCCACGCTAAATATATAAACTTTTTAAAGATTTTTCATCAACGATTTTTACTAGCCAGCGCTAGGCAATTCACACTTGCGTGAGTATACACCTTGCCACGTATCCTGTCAAATATTTATTTCAGGCATAGCACACAGGGAAAGCATACGACGAATCGATGTATGGCTCCAGCAAGCGATCTTTCTGTTGACCTAGGACTATATCGCGCATCGCATTCCCCTGTACAAAACAGGTAAACAGGAACCCCAAGAGGCTACCTGTCTACCTGTTTACCTCGCCAACCTCCGCATGCCACCTTATCGAATCACTTCTAAGCCACCCATATAAGGGCGCAGGACTGCGGGTACGATGACCGAGCCATCGGCTTGTTGAAAATTTTCTAGAATGGCAATGATCACACGCGGCAAGGCCAAACCAGAGCCATTTAGCGTATTCACATACTCTGGTTTTTCGCCTTCAGCCGGACGGTAGCGAATATTGGCACGGCGCGCCTGGAAA
>JBBREZ010000242.1:0-10238 GCA_038225095.1 Caldilineales bacterium | reverse complement strand
CATCTCTTTTCAATAAGGATGTTCCGAAATTAAAAATATGCCAGTCGGTGCGTGATTGTAGCCGAACATTCTCGCTTATTCCACTATTGTGCGGCTACAAGCACGCACCTACGAATTGTTTTTTTCTCTCTAAGCCGGCATAATTATTTTTTCGGAACAGCCTAAGCTGGCTACAGAGCAGCGTTCGCCTCGTCATGGCCCTTGTTTTCTGCATAGCTGGCGAGAGCCGTAAAGGTGACAGACGATCCATCACGGAAAGGAAAATATCACGGAAAGGAAAATATCACGGAAAGGAAACATAGCATACCATGAACTCACTCATAGGTCTTTCGGAAAGTGAAGTGCAAACGCGGCAGAGGCAAGGGTTGAGCAACGCCATCACGATCAAGTCGGGGCGCTCCTACTGGGATATTATCCGGGGGAATCTCTTTACCTTTTTCAACAATGTGCTCTTTGTGATTGGTGTGGCGCTGATTGCGATGGGCCGGACGAACGACGCCTTGACCAGCGTGGCCCTGGGTCTCTTCAACGCCTGCATTAGCACGCTTCAGGAAATTCGCGCCAAGCGCCAACTCGACCAGATCGCCCTGGTCTCGCGTCCCACCGTCACCGTGGTGAGAGCAGGTCAGGAACAGGTCATTGCGCCAACCCAACTGGTACAAGATGATCTAATCCGGATTCGCCCTGGGGATCAGGTGGTGGTGGATGGCGCGGTGGTCGGCCGTGGTATGCTCGAAATTGACGAATCATTGCTGACCGGGGAATCGGAACTGATCAAAAAGCAAGCAGGGGATGCGCTCTTATCCGGCAGCTTTTGTGTGACTGGCGAAGGCTATTATGTAACGCAAAAGGTGGGTGCGGCCAGTTTTGCCAACCAACTCACGGCCACGGCGCGCCAATTCAATCCGCTCCAAACGCCCCTGCAAAAGCAGGTCAATTTTGTGGTGCGGCTCGTCATGTTGATCGTGGCCCTCATGAGCATCATTATTATGGGCGCTGGATTGCTGGAAGGGTTTACAACGCTCCGGCTGGTGCAGATTGCGGCCGTGCTCAGCGGTCAGGTGCCTTATGGTCTCTTTTTCATGATCGTGGTGGCCTATGCGCTCGGCGCGGCGACCATTGCGAAGGCAGGTGCGCTCGTCCAACAGACGAATGCTATCGAGTCTTTAAGCAATGTCGATGTGCTTTGCATGGATAAAACCGGCACCTTGACTGCCAATCGTTTATGCCTTCATGCCCTTTATCCAGTGGGGTCAGTCCAGCTGGAGGAAGTCCAACAAGCACTGGGCGATTTTGTGCATAGCGTCACCGTTCGCAATCAGACGACGGAAGCCCTGGCCGCCAGCCTAGCTGGTGAACCACTGCCGCTGGTGGATGAGGTGCCCTTTGCCTCGGTGCGCAAATGGAGTGCTGCCGCCTTTGACCAGGGGCAACGACGGGGTGTCTACGTGCTGGGCGCTGTCGAAATGTTGAGCCCATATTTGCCTGTGGCAGCAACCACCGCCACGAGTGAACTGCTACGACAAGTGCAACAGTGGTCCGATCAAGGCTTACGCGTGTTGGTATTGGCCAACCAACCGCATCAGGTCACCCTCCATAATGCCGCCGGTCAGCCGGAACTCCCCCCACTCCACCCTTTAGCGGTCATCAGCCTGCGGGATGAACTGCGTCCCCAGGTGAAAGAGACAATTGAGGCGTTTGCCCACCTAGGGATCAAGCTCAAGGTGATTTCCGGGGACAACCCGCGCACGGTGGCCGCCTTAGCGAAACAGGTCGGTTTTCCGGCCGATGTCCAGCTCGTCGCCGGCCCCGAACTGGCGCACATGAATCCTGCGGAATTTGACCAGGCCGCCAACGCGGCCTCGATTTTCGGGCGGATTACTCCTGAGCAAAAAGAGCAATTGGTCGATGCCTACCTGCGGCAGGGACGCTATGTCGCCATGATGGGGGATGGCGTCAACGATGTGCTGTCGCTCAAGAAAGCCTCGGTGGGGATTGCGATGCAAAGTGGCAGCAGTGCGGCCCGGAATGTGGCTGATATGGTGCTGCTGGGCGATTCCTTTGCGGCCTTGCGGCCAGCCTTTTACGAAGGCCAGCGCATTGTTGGCGGCCTGTCTACGGCGCTCTATCCCTTCTTAACGCGGGTTTTTACCTCCCTGTTGGTCATTATTGCCGTAACCATGCTCGGCCTCAGTTTTCCATTCGACCCCGCCCAAGTGGCACTCACCACCTTCACAGTTGGCATACCAGCCTTCTTTTTGACCGTTTGGGCAAAACCGCAAAAACTCAGCGCGCACTTGCTTTCCTCACTGGTCCATTTTGTCTGTCCGGTGGCCATTGTGACGATGTTAATTGGCGTAGGGATCTATGTCGTGGACTACAACTTTGCGCTCCATGCCCTGGGCGACACGCAGCGTGCGCTACCCACACAAGCGGTGAACGCATTTGAAGCCTATACGGGCGTTGCCATCGGCAGTGCCGGTTTCACGAACGCTGCCGCGACGATTGCGGCGCAGAGCAGTCTTGCCATCTTTATTTCCTGTACGGCCTTTCTGCTGATTCTCTTCTTAGAGCCGCCCCACCCTTTTTTCTTAGGCTGGCGCACGGCGGTCAGCGCCGACAAGCGCCCCGCGATCCTCGCCGGTGCCCTCTTTGTCCTCTTCCAGGTGATTTACCGCGTGCCTGTCCTGGGCAACTATTTTGGCATCCTCCATAAACGCGAAGATCACTTCTGGGCGATTATGGGCTTAGTCGCCATTTGGTTCTTGCTCATACGAAGCATCTGGCGGGCCCGCCTCTTTGAGCGCTTCTTGGATCTGACGTAACCACACGGTGAAGGATTAACCCTGATGGCAACTGCTACTTCGGACCATCGCCGAATTCAGCTTATAAACTAGCACTAAAGATCACTTAAGGCCATGACTGCGAAAAACAAACCTAAGATGGATCGCCTCACCCGCGAACTCGCCATCATCAACGCAATTGCTCAAGCGCTTAATCGGACAGTCGACATTGACGAAGCCTTGCGCACCACGCTGGCGCATGTGGCCGATCTGTTGGATCTGCATACGGGCTGGATCTGGCTCCTCAACGAAAAAACCAACGAATCCTATCTGGCCGCCGCCCAGAATTTACCGCCTGCGCTGACCAAAAAACCGCAACGGATGGAAGGCAGTTGTCATTGCTTGGATAGCTTTCGGGCGGGCGATATGGCCGGTGCAGCCAATATCAACGTGATCACCTGTAGCCGGCTTTATGGGCTGGTGGCTGGCACGGATGGCCTACGTCACCATGCCAGCGTTCCACTTTATGCGCATGGCAAACCGTTGGGCGTTTTGAATGTTGCCAGCACCGATTGGCGCGAACTTTCCAGTGCGGATCTGCGCCTGCTCTACACGGTTGGCGATCTGCTGAGCATTGCGGTGGAGCGGGCCAGATTATTTGCGGCCAGCGTGCAAGTGGGCGCAGTGGAAGAGCGCAACCGGTTAGCGCGAGAAATTCATGACACCTTAGCCCAGGGCTTATCGGCGATCGCCCTGCAACTAGAGACTGCCGATGCGCTGCTCGATACGTATAGAGGGCTCGGTGCGCAAAGTGATCTTGAGCAAACGCAACAGGCCGTGCGTCAGGCGCTGATTCTCACCCGCACCAATCTAGACGAGGCCCGGCGTTCCGTTCATGATCTGCGGGCCGCGCCCCTCGAAGGACGCACGTTAGCGGCAGCGCTCAAAAATCTGACCCAGGAAGTAGCCGATAAATATAATTTGTCAGTGACGTTCAGTGCGGTGGGTGATCATCGCCCTTTGCCCGTTGCGATTGAAGGCGGACTCTATCGAGTGGCGCAAGCGGCGTTGACCAATGTTGGCCTGCATGCCCAGGCGCAAAACGCCCATCTTGAATTGTTGGTGACGCCGGACAACGTCCAATTGATCATTCAAGATGATGGGCAAGGGTTTGATTTGAGCGGTGTTACCCAAAATCGTTATGGTGTCATGGGTATGAATGAACGGGTAAAGTTACTTGGCGGCGAATTGCGCATTGAGAGCGCAGTGGGCAAGGGCACGAAAATCATCGCCAGCGTGCCGTTGGTGCGTAAGCAGGCGCTTAGGCGTAGCGATTAAATAACTTAGAGCGTAGAGATTGGAGAGTACGGGGCAACCATCGCCAATCTCTACGCTCCGAAATGTACAACTTATTTGATCGTCATTCCTTAAATAATTGAACTACTATGAACAAGATTCGCATTATTATTGCCGACGATCATCCGATTGTGCGCGATGGCTTGCGCGCGGTCTTGAGCACGCAGCCCGATTTTGAGATTGTAGGGACAGCCGGCAACGGTGAAGAAGCGTTGCGCGAAGTCAGCGCGCGCCACCCGGATGTATTGCTGCTCGATCTAGAAATGCCGCGCGTCGATGGCGTTGAAACCTTACGCCAATTGGCAACCAGTCAAGCAACGGTGCGCACAATTGTCTTTACCGCATTCGACACCGATGACCGCATTATCGAAGCAGTGCGGGCGGGCGCGCAAGGTTATCTGCTCAAAGGCGCACCGCGCGAAGAATTGTTCAACGCCATCCGCATTGTTCACGCTGGGGGTTCGCTCTTGCAACCAATTGTGGCATCAAGGTTAATGAGTCGGTTGAACCAAGATAACACCCCTGATCCCAATGCGTTGACTGCGCGCGAGACCGAAGTTCTTGGCTTGGTGGCGCAAGGCTTACCGAACAAGGAGATCGCCGCGCAACTGGTGATCACCGAGCGCACCGTAAAATTTCATGTAAGTTCGATCATGAGTAAAGTGGGGGCTGGGAATCGCACCGAGGCCGTGGCGATGGCGACGCAGCGGGGTCTAATCAAGCGGTTGTAGACAGGCAACTACTTGCCTCACCCCCGCGCCCAGGGGGCTCCCGCTCTCCTGAACGGAAGAGCTGTTTCAGAAGAGGGGAGCAAATCAACAGCTGTTCTCCCCCTCTTCTGAACTCTGTCCTTCGATTCAGGAGACCCTGCTGGGGGGTGAGGCCGTCCTTCGCTCCGCGCGCCACTCGGGCGCAGGATCAAAGCCATTTTCTAGCAGCCAGCCCAGATCGGGGCCGGGCCAGCGATAATGGCGTAGATCAACTTTCCCTTGTGCACTGAAATGGACACCCTCTTCTTCTAACAACTGCCGTTGAAGTGCGTTCTCTCCGCTAATCGCGCGCAGACTGATCTTGCCTTGCGCATTGATCACGCGTTGCCAGGGCACATCACTGCTGGCTGGCGTCGCCGCCAAGGCGTAACCGACCATGCGCGCCGTGCAGCCGCCGACAATCACGGCAATTTGCCCATAGGTAGCCACTTGTCCCGGCGGGATCTGGCGAACGACGGCATAAACACGCGCATAAGTGGGTTCAAGTTGCAAAGAATAAAAGTTCATCTTTAGATCGGGTCCAACGTGCCGGGGACGAACGGGGAACAGATCAGGGGTACCTTAAACTTGATCGCCCCGTCCGTCCCGGCACGTTACAGACTGTTCGATTTAGCTCTCGCTAATCTCAACCTTCAACATCTTATCGCCCTGCTTGATCGCGTCCACCACATCCTTACCGCTGGTCACTTTGCCAAAAACGGTGTGTTTGCCGTTCAAGTGGGCCTGAGGCGAATGCGTGATGAAGAACTGGCTGCCATTGGTGTTGGGCCCGGAATTCGCCATTGAGATTACGCCGGTCTCATGCTTATTTGGATTAGTTCTGGTTTCATCCTCAAATTTATAACCAGGACCGCCACGGCCAGTGCCGGTGGGGTCGCCGCCCTGGATCATGAAATCGTTGATCACACGGTGAAAGAGCGTGCCGTCGTAAAAACCTTGTTTGGCCAGAAAGACGAAGTTATTCACTGTCTTAGGCGCGTTTTGCGCATCGAGATCCAGCACGATCGTGCCGCGCAGGGTTTCGATTTTGGCGGTGTAATGCTTTTTAGGGTCAATTTCCATTGCGGGGGGGGTGGTCCACTGTTGGTCGGCCATGAGAAACTCCTTTGGGTAAAAAACCACTTGTTACACAGATAAACACAGCTTGTACAAACTGGCTTGTTTGCCACGAAAGCGACGCGCCAATCCTATGAGCGGGAATTAGTGTACCAGAGATAGGGGCGAGGCGAAAAATAACGCGCTAGCTTATCCATTTCTCTCTACAGGACTTACTCACGCAAAGGTGCAAAGAAAAACAAGTAAAACTGTCCGACCCTGGTCGGCACCTGCCGGACAAAAGAATAAACTGCCACGAAGTTTGATCTTAGCCTAAAGTTCGGGTAGCATACAGTAGACATGATTCGGAATAAGCAGACACCACGGGTAGACAAGTAGACGCCCATCAGTAGATGGGACGGACACAGGTAGCCATCACCTGTCTACCTGTGTATCTATATACCCATCTTTGTTAATCCAGATCATGTCTAGTGATAAGGCAAGGCAAACAGCAGCTAACACCTTGCCAATCAAGCAGAAAGCGAGTTTTCACTTTGAGTCGTAAGGCAAGTCAATGATGATTAAAACGGTCATAGCTACCCGCTATCTTACGCCCTTGCGCGAAGGTGGCTCACTACCCGCCATCGTCGAAGCCGACGATGGGGAACTATATGTGATGAAATTTGTGGGCGCTGGGCAAGGGCCCAAGGTGCTGATTGCCGAACTGGTGGCCGGTGAAATTGCCCGGCGTATCGGCCTGCGTGTGCCGGAAATCGTCTTCATGGAACTAGACCCGGCGCTGGGCCGCAACGAACGCGATCCAGAGATCCGTGACTTGCTCAATGCCAGCGCGGGTTTAAATCTGGGACTCCGTTATTTGCCCAGTTCCTTTGCCTATAACCCGCTGCTGAAGCCGCCGCCAGCCCCCGCATTAGCCTCGGCGATTGTCTGGTTTGACGCCTATGTCACCAACGTGGATCGCACCGCGCGCAATGTCAACATGTTGCTCTGGCAAAAGGAACTTTGGCTGATTGACCACGGTGCCACCTTATATTTTCATTATGACTGGAACGACTATCTGGCGCGCAGCCAAACGCCCTTTGCTATGATCAAGCAACATGTGCTGTTGCCGTTTGCCAAACAGATCCGCGAGGCAGATGCGCAGTTGCGGCCGCAGTTGACCAAACTCATTTTACAGGAAATTGTCGAGCAAATTCCTGAGCCGTGGCTGGGCAGCGAAACACCATTTGCCAATCACGCCGAGCACCGCGCCGCCTATCTTGCCTATTTAACTAGCCGCTTAGACGCCGCGCCGACCTTTGTCGAGGAGGCGGTGCATGCTCACATTCAGCACGTATGAATATGCCTATGTGCGCGTGGTGCCGCGCGTGGAACGCGGTGAATTTCTCAACGTTGGCGTCATTCTCTTTTGTCGCACACGGCGCTTTCTGGCCGTCCACATCAAATTAGACAACCAACGTCTGCACAGACTAGCACCGGAACTCGACATCACGGTGGTTCAGGAACAGCTTGCCCTCTTGTCCAGCATCTGTGCTGGCGAGGGTCCCATCGGTCAACTGGGCCAGGCCGAAGCCTTTCATTGGCTGGTCGCGCCGCACAGCACCGTCATCCAAACGTCGCCGGTACACGCGGGGATGTGCACGGATCCAGCCCTGATGTTGGAACACCTGGCCGAAACGCTCTAACAAATGCGGAGTGCGGAATGCAGAATGCGGAATCAACACCATGCATCACTCCGCACTCCACATTCCGCACTCCGCATTCATTTACGCCCACGCGCCTTTTGCCATCAAGCCGCCATCAACGTTGACAAATTCACCAGTCATAAACGACGCTTCGGGGCTAGCCAAGAAGAGCACCACATTGGCGACCTCTTGCGGCTGGCCGATACGCCCAATCGGGTGCTGTTGCGCCGCGGCTTTGCGCAGTTCTTCTGGGCTACTGCTGCCTTCGAGCGCCAGCGGCGTTTCAATCGTGCCGGGGTTGATCGCCAGCACACGGATGTTATCCTTGGCATATTCAAGCGCCAATTGGCGGGTCAAAGACAAATCGCCGCCTTTGCTTGCGGCATAAGGTGCAACGCCCAGCGCCGACTGTAAACCTTGCACGCTAGCGGTATTGATGATCACGCCGCCGCCGCGCTTTTTCATCTCTGGCACGCAATATTTTGTCATCAGAAAGCGGCTCTTCAAGTTCACATTGATAATGCGATCCCACGCTTCTTCGGACAATTCATGCGCCGGTAAATAGCTACCGGTCGGCTGGATGCCTACATTGTTGCAAAGAATATCGACGCCGCCAAAGTCCGCCACGGCTTTCCCCACCAATTTTTCGCATTCAACGGCTTTTGACACATCGGCATTGACAAAGACCAACTTGCCAGCTAAAGCTTTGCCCGCTTGCTCAATCGCGGCGCCGGCCTGACCATCCACGTCGGCGCAGATTACATGCGCGCCAGCCCGTGCAAAGCTCAAGCTAATCGCCTGACCGATGCCCTTGGCGCCGCCGGTGACGATCACAACTTTACCTTGAAAATCTGCCATATGATCTCCTATTTTAAATGAATGATGGAACTGAGCGCCTCTAGCACCAACGGGCCGGCCCGATACCAGCCTTGCAAGATGCGCGTCATGACAATCGCATTGGGGCCAAAACAGAAAATCCCAACCAGCACGGCCGCCATAGATAACCAGAAACTGTTACCCTTCCTGCCGCGCAGGATTAAATCATAATGCGATGAACGCTTCAAAAGGCGATAATGGGCTGGTAATCGATTCAAGAGAGAAAATCCTTTGCTCGATTTTGGTTTATGAACTCACATTACGCAGTTTGATAGGAAAAATCTGACGCAGAAGGCTTTCTGCCGACTGCTTATCGATGCGATCCGCCCAGCCAGCCGGTGCAGGGATGTCAATGATTAATTCCTTGGGCGGCAACGGAACGCGGAAAAGACCCTTGTATAAACTCCGCTCATAAAAAGCCGAAGCATCATGGGATTCGCGTTTGCCGGTGCCGAAGGAAGAGGTCGTAGTTTTTTTCATGATCGTTGCCTGAAGTGAGTTCGCTACAGTATAGCATAGAGCATACCGCGCACCAAGTGTAACGAATCCACCTCCCGGCGAGCAAATCTTAGTGTAAGCTTTGGGCGGCAATGCCTTAAACCAGAACGAGGACCCTATGCACCGTATACCAATCCGTAACATTATGCAACAGTCATTAGTGACCATCCACCCCGAGCAATTGGTGGCCGACGCCGACCAAATGATGGAAGACTTTAGCGTGCGGCGTCTGCCCGTGGTCGACGAAACTGGGTATCTGGTTGGCATTGTCACGGACGCCGATGTGCATGAAGCCGAAGCCGCCAACCGCGTGCTCAACGATTACGAACCGGGCGCCGAAGAAGAATGGCTGACGGTGGGCGACGTGATGACGCGCGAAGTGGTGACCATTCCCGTGGACGCCACCGTAGGCCAGTTGGCCGCCACGTTGATGGAGCACAAAGTCGGTGGCGTGCCGGTCATCGAGTGCGACCCAGCAGATCCCAAGCGCTCGCGTATGGTCGGGATTGTCACCGAGACCGATATTTTTCGGCTGATTGTGGATGCATGGCAGGCGGAGCAGCACGTGTAATTCACACTGTCAAGGCTCTAGCAAAGAAGTGGACAAAGATTTGTGAGGAAGGTGCAGCAACTGCGGGGTCACGTTCTAATCTACTTAAGTTAGCTTGAATAGCTCATTTTTAACCATTCGCTTAAGAGATGGTGAATTCCGATAAGCCGACTTTGCGAAATCAATCCCAACCGAGCGTTAATAACGGACACATCGACAGTTGCTAACCGCGCCAAGCGCACAACTGAACGCATTTTGAGACCTGTGGCTGGGAAGTCTTGATCAATTGGCTCAATGATTTCATCAAAATTTGAAACTGCTTGATAATCACGCGAAGTGATCAACGCTAACAAAACATCCTGGTGTGGCCCTGGGGCAAGCGCAATCACTAAAGCGGGACGTAACTTACCCACTTTCTGTCTGAGGAAAACGGATCAGGACAATGTCGCCTGGTTTCATTGATGATACACTTCTTTGGCATCTGCAAGCGTGTATTCGACATCCTCGTCACTTTCACGTAAAAATTGCTCAAGTACAAATGCTTGCCATTGCGATTGATCCCAATCAGCGTAATCAATCTCTTTGCGGCGCGCTAGGTTCTGTTGACATTTCTATGTGAGCCAGATAAGGGCAGAAGCAAAGCTGAGAAAAGCCATGTATCGAG
>JBBREZ010000241.1:0-10282 GCA_038225095.1 Caldilineales bacterium | reverse complement strand
TGCGCCCCTACGGCTTGCAATGCCAACCGAATCTTGATAGCCATTGAGTTGACATAATATTTTCTGTTTGACAAATTGCTAATCGCAGCTATACTCTTGCCAGATAACAAATTTTGTGTAATTATATTTCGACCGCTGGAGGAATGATGGCAAGACGACGAAGTGCCGTGCGCATTGGGATGACCGGCTTGGGCGAACGCGAAGAGCTGGCGCCGGGCGTTTTTATCAACACGAACTATCGCGGGTGTACGCCCGGTTTTATGTATACGGAAGAAGGCATTATCATGGTCGATTCGCCGCTGATTCCCAAGCAGGCCATCGATTGGCGCCAGCAGATCGAAGATGAATATCCCGACCAGCCATTTTTGTATATGATCAACACCGATCATCACCGCGGTCACGCCCTGGGTAATCAATATTTTATGCCGGTGAAAGTGATTGCCCACGAACGGGCGCACAAAGAAATGTCCGGCTATACTGAGAATTTCAAAGAACGCGTGCGCAATAGTTTTAAGCGCGAACCGGAAATCCAGGCGCAACTTAACAACATTGTGATCATTCCACCGCACATTACCTTTACGCAACGTTCTACGCTGTTGTATGGCAGCCGACGCGTGGAACTCATTTATGTGGGTGGGCATACGCCGGCCACGAGTATTGTTTGGCTACCGGAAGAGAAAATCTGTTTTGTCGGTGATATTCTCTGGGTAGACCAACATCCGTACATGGCGCAGGGTAATACGCTAGAGTGGCTGCGGGCGCTGGTGACGATTCGCGAGCTAGGGGCATTATATCTGATCCCCGGTCATGGTCCGGTTTGTGGCCCAGAGGCTACCTACCGCGTGGCCGAATATATTGAGTTTATGCGTAAGCGCGTGCGCGAATATTACTTGGACGGCAAAAACAAGAACGAGACCAAAAGTGGTTTGGTCGGCGAAATGCTAGAATGGTTCCCTGTTCCACCCGAGCGTAAAGCCAAGATTGAGAGCCAGATCAAGTCTGGTCTGAACCGCGTCTTCCGCGAAATTCAGCGCGAGGAAGAAGCAACGGATGGGATCGTGGGCTTTGATGAGGATGAGGAAGATGACGATTAAATCGCTCCATAAACCGCTTGGGCAAGCCGAACGCGCGCTGGCCTATAAAACGGAAAAGCGTTCGCATAGCCCGGTTGATACAGTACGCGATGCGCTAGATCGCGCTGAGCGCCAAGTGGTCAGCCCCGATGCGGCCAATATTGAAAATTTTCTCGTTGCGCTCGATTCGATTGAGCAGCAGTTGACTACGTTGACGGCGACGCAAGCCGATGTGCGCCCAGAGCAAGGGCGTTGGGACAGCCTCGTAGCGCGCATCGCCACCAAACCAGAGCCAATTGTAGCGGCCGCAGCGAAGGCTGGTGGTCTAGCCAAATTGCGCGCGCAACACCCGCCAGCCGAGAGTTTTTGGTGGCATCTTGATGCGGAGGTCACACGGCGGCGCGTGCGGGCGGTCCGGCGTTTCATTCTCACCACCGTTGCGATTATTGCCGCCGTGGCTTTTTTGCTGTGGGGCGTGGATTATCTGTTTCCGCCCAACCCCAACACGATCTTGTTGGTGAACGCCACCTCGGATGTAGAGCAGTTGGTGGCCGAGCAAAAGTGGGCGGAAGCCCTGAAGCGGCTCCAAACCGCACGAACCGCATTGCCGCACGAACCCGAGTTGCTCGTTTGGGAAGGTGTGTTGTACGAACAATTGAAGGATGCCGGCCACGCCAAAGCCAGCCTGGATCAGGCGCAGGCCTTGGTCAAAGATCAACCCGCTGGTTTCTGGCTGTTGGTCGGCAATAAGCGCTTCCAGGTGGGCAATTTAACTGGGGCCGAGGATGCGGCCAATCAAGCGTTGAAAATTTCGCCAGAAGAACCGCAGGGGACGCTCTTGTTGGCAAGCGTAGCCGAAGGGCGCGGTGACAATCCGCACGCAATTGCCTTATTTAATCAAACGGCTGAAATGGCCCGTAAGGTCAACAATCCACAATTGGAAGTGATTGCCAAGATGCGCATGGGCACGTTAATGCAGCAAGTCAATCCGTTCGCATCGAGCCCAGTCACGCCAACGAACACGCTATCCACGCCAACAACACCTGCTTCGAAATGAGCAGCGTAGCGTTTACTCGCTGGGGTCGAAAACGATGGCATGCAAGTGTTCTCTTCGTCTACAGTGCCTTGGCTTTGCTGGCGACTTGGCCATTAGCGCGCCACTTCACCACGCATGTCCCTGGTGACGGCATCGACGATCCAGCGTTGGCCTGGAATCTGTGGTGGATCAAGGCCCGCCTGATCGAGCAGCTCAACTTTGATATTTTTCATGTTGATTGGATGTTTCATCCAATCAACATCAATTTGGGCTTTTACACCCTCACCCCGCTTAATGGTTTGCTCAGCACGCCGTTGCAGCTAGCCTTCAGCCTGATCGTCGCCAATAATCTCGTGCTGCTGTCCTCATTTGTGCTTGGTGGCTACGGCACATTTCTGCTGGTGCGTGACTTGTTTCAGGCTCAGATGAGCTCGGAGATTGAAGATTGGAGATTAGAGATTACGCCTGATGACCCAATCTCCAATCTCCAATCTCCAATCTCTGCCTATCTCCCCGCCACCTTCGCCGGCCTGATCTACGCCTTCGCCTCTTCCAAGCTCTTCTATGTGGCGCTGGGCCAGGCCAACATTGCCAGCAGCCAGTGGATCCCCTTTTGTGTGCTCTATCTCCTGCGCATGGGCCGCAGCCCCAACCTGCGCGCCGGTTTCCGCAACGCCCTGCTCGCTGGTCTTTTTCTCACCTTTCAAGCCTGGGCCGAACTAACCTATGCCTCCTTCCTGTTGATCTTTATCGGCCTTTATTTCCTTTGGCTCCTCCTCATCCCCATGCGCCGCACCAGAAAGCACTCATCACTCATCACTCATCACTCATCACTCCCGGCTGCATCCTCCCATGCAACATGGGAACAAGAAAACTCCGCACTGTTTTCAAGTTTCGCCCTCCTCGCCCTCACCTTCCTGCTCGGCATTGCCCCTTTCCTCTGGGCCATGATCCCCGATTTACGTCAGGAGGGTAACTTTTTTGCCAGCGGCGGCGGTTTTGCTGATATTTTCAGCGCCGATTTGATGGGTTATCTGTTGCCAACTCGGTTGCACCCGCTCTTTGGGCAATGGGCAGCGGCCTTGCCTTTTCCGAATGACAAGGGCCAGCAAATCTACATCGGCTATCTAGCGCTGGTGCTGGCGATTGTCGGTACGGTCGCACTGTTACGCCAACCGCGTACGCGCCAACAAGGTTGGTTTTGGCTGTTGATGACCTTGTTCTTCTGGCTGCTCACGCTGGGGCCGCACGTCCGTTGGGCGGGGCATGATCTGCCGATCCCCGGCCCGTTTGCGCTGATCAGCCAATTGCCTTTTTTCAGCGGCAATCGCTATCCCAGCCGTTACAGCGTGATGTTGCTGTTGGGGGTGGCGGTGTTGGCGGGGATGGGAGTGCGGAGTGCAGAGCGCGGAATGCGGAATGTTAAATTTCGATCTGTGCTCCAAGCTGTGTTTTCGGTTAGTTTAATCGCGATTTTTCTCTTTGAGCATGCTTCCTTTCCGTTGCCGCTGAACGATGCGCGTATACCGGCGATTTACCAGACGTTGGCCGCGCAAAAGAGTGATTTTACGGTGCTTGAATTGCCGACCGGTTGGCGCAATGGGGCGCGCGTGTTGGGCAAGTCAGATAAGGTAATCATGATGCAGCAGTGGTATCAGACGGTGTATAACAAGCGGCGGCTGGGCGGCAACACCAGTCGCAACCCGGCTTACAAGTTTCAATATTTCACCGAAGCGCCCCTGATTGGTGATTTGATCGCCCTAATGAATGCCGATAATGACCACAATTATCTGACACCGGTGGTGAATGCCCAACTCGATCAGATGATTGCGCGTGACCGCCCCTTGGCCGCACAAGTGCTAGATTTTTTGGATGTCCGCTATGTCACGCTCGATCTGCAACGGTCACCACCCGCGTTGATCCGTTTTGTCGAGCAAGCATTGCCGCTGACCCAAGTTGAGCAATGGCAGGGACTTGATTGGACAGGCGCGCCCAATACGATTCGGCTTTATCAGGTGCAATCGCAGCCGCAAAAAAAGGCATGGGCGATTAATTTGGCTGAGCCAATCGCCAAACTTTATGTCGCCGAGGGTTGGTCGGCGTTGGCCACTGATAAAGTGCGCTATGCCATCCGCCAGCGGGCCGCCCTGCTGCTCAACATCCCCGCTGCCGGCGGCACGTTGACGGTAGAATTATTTCCACCAGCCACCGGGGCGTATGTCACTGTGAATGGCACGTCGCTTGGCAATTTGGCGCTGCCCGATCAAGCTGGCTGGCTGACGCTCGAAATACCGTCAGGTGTGGCGAATGCACCGGTTGATCGCCTGGAATTTGATTTTACTGGCTTGCCAACCCCGGTAACCGCGCTGCGTAAGCCAGCGGATGCACGCGGTTGGCCGATAGGCAAAACGGGCACCTTTTTACCGGCAACGGCCGCGCTGGTCGCGCGCAGTGCCGGCAATGACGTGGGTGATTTTGCCCAGCTTTTTGTCAACGGTCAGAATGTTGCCTTGTCCGCTGGTGAACCGGCCTACAACTTGGTAGCGCTTGATGCGCAGGGTAAAGCAAGCGAAAGCGTGATGTTCGATACGCATGCGGTTGACCAGGCGTCGACCAACATGGCCCACTGGCTGACCCGCTGGCCTGCTGGCACCGTGATCGCCGGCGCCGTGGCCGATGAAGCCAGTGACAAACTGAGCGAAGCGACCGTGAAAGCGCTCGCCCGCCTCGGCGTAAGCGGTGATTTGCGCGGTAAACAACGGTGGAGTCATGCCTTTATTGGCGTGGTCGGCGCGCCAGCGGGTTCTGCGCTTGAGCAAATGAGCTTGCTGCAACCCGCCACCGTTTTCGTGGGCGCACCGGTGGATGCAGCTCAGGTCAGCGCTGGCGTGGGGCGAGTGCGGTTTGTGGAGACCCAGACCCCTCCCTAACCCTCCCGTTCGGCTGCGGTTCGACAAGCTCACCGCACGGGCCTGAGCGTTCGACTGAGCGTTCGACTGAGCGCTCACGCCGAAGTCTCACGCCGAAGTCTTGCCGAAGGCCATGTCGAAGCCTGCTGGGATGGGGTCTGTGGTCCTTACGAATCAGGAGCAATTCGATGAACAATCAATCAAAACCGATCCGTATCGCCCAAATTGGCTACGGCTATTGGGGGCCAAATCTGGCGCGCAATTTTTACCAATTGCCCGGCGCAGAACTAACTTATCTGGTGGATGCGAACCCCGATGCATTGGTCAAGGCACAGCAAATTTATCGTTGCCAGACGACCGGCATATTGACCGATGTGCTCAACGATCCTGCGCTTGATGCGGTTGCGATTGCAACTCCTGCGCGTAGTCATTAGAGTTTAGCTAAGACGGCATTGTTGGCTGGTAAACATGTGTTTGTCGAAAAACCGCTGGCGATGAGTATTGCCGAAGGGCGTGAGTTGGTAACGATGGCAGCGATGCAGGGTGTTACGCTGATGGTAGGGCATGTCTTTGAGTACAATCCGGCGGTGCGTTATATCAAAGCGGCGATCGGCGCCGGTGAGCTGGGCGATTTATATTATCTGTACAGCCGTCGCGTGAATCTGGGCCGAGTGCAAAGCGATGTCAACGCCCTATGGAGCATTGCGCCGCATGATATTTCGATTGCGCTTTACTGGCTGGAACAGATGCCCGAAGCGGTCAGTTGCCATGGCGCGGCCTGTTTGCATGGTCAGGTCGAGGATGTAATTTTTCTGACGCTGCATTTTCCCGGCAACGTGCTTTGCCATATCCACGTCAGTTGGCTCGATCCGAGCAAGACGCGCGAAATGACGGTGGTCGGCAGTCGCAAGATGATTGTCTATGACGATGTCAGCGCCGAAGGCAAAGTGCGCATCTATGACAAAGGAGCTTATCGCAAAGGCGATCCGATCTATGGCGAGTTCCAGTACAAATTGCACAGCGGCGACATCTTGATTCCCAGGATTGACATGCGCGAGCCGTTACAGGCAGAGTGCGCGCATTTTGTCGAATGTATTCGCAGCGGGGCAACGCCCTTGACGGATGGCGAAAATGGCTTGCGCGTGGTGACCGTGCTGGCCGCTGGTCAACGCAGCTTGGATACAGGCGGCGCGAAAATATTTTTAGAAGAACCAGGCGACGATTTATAGCCCAAGGGCTGCGGACGACAGGCCAGCAGCTTTCTAGCTGGCTGAGGGTAAGAATTGCCCGCGAGTATAACACAAACTCGTCTGATACTTCCGGTCCTTCGCTTACAAGTGATATACTTGTGCCGTCGGCGAAAATGACCTTACCAAAACCACAAATCACCAAGAAAGCCAAGCATGAGTGAACGATTTGTATTTGAGCCGCGGTTAGCCAAGGCCGCGACCATCCCGGCCAGTTGGTACACGGACCCGGCGCGCTTAGAACTCGAAAAAAAGCAGGTCTTGCGCCGTAGCTGGCAATATGCCGCCGCGCTTGACCAACTGCGCTTTGCGGGCAACTATGTCGCGATTGATGTCGCTGGCGTGCCTGTGGTGTTGACGCGCGATAGCAATCGCGAATTGCACGCCTTTTATAACATTTGTCGGCACCGAGCGGGCATTGTGGCCAAAGGCGTGGGCAATCGCAAGACATTGCAATGTTTGTATCATGGTTGGTTATATGGCCTGGACGGCTGTCTGCGCACGACGCCTGAATTTGAAGAGGTCGAGAATTTCGACAAGGCAAATTATGGTTTGCTGCCGATTCGGGCCGAAACCTGGGGGCCTTTTGCGTTTGTCAATATGAATCCGGATGGCCCTTCGCTGTTGGAAACGCTGGGTAAGATCCCTGAAGAGACCAAACAGTTTGACTTTGACGGTATGCGCCGCGTCGAGCGCCGTGATTATACCGTGAATGCGAATTGGAAAATTTATATTGATAACTACCTGGAAGGCTATCATGTGCCCGTGGCCCATCCGGGTTTATATCGCGAAATCGATTACCAACAATATCGTGTGGACACTTTCCGCTACTACTCGTCCCAATACGCACCGATCCGCCCCGTGCGCACGGAAGACGCCGCAGGTCGCGTGTACACGGCGTTAGCCAGCGATGACCGAGCCTTCTACTACTGGCTTTTCCCAAACTTCATGCTCAATATCTATATGGGCATGTTGCAAATTAACATTATTGTGCCGCTGAGTTACGACCGCACGTTG
Organism: Caldilineales bacterium; assembly: GCA_038225095.1. Taxonomy (GTDB): domain Bacteria; phylum Chloroflexota; class Anaerolineae; order Caldilineales; family Caldilineaceae; genus JAPLGZ01. Next base: position 3,000 of record JBBREZ010000241.1, on the reverse strand, counting down.
ACGATTTTTGAATGGTTCTTTGCCGACCCTGGCACGCCCGAAACCTGGAATAACCTCCAAAGTTCGATTGACTTTAGCGATCAGATTCAAAAAGAAGATATCGAAATCTGCGAATATGTCTGGCGCAATTTGCAGACCGGCATCTATGAACAGGGCCGCTATTCGGTCAAACGTGAAAACGGGGTGCACCATTTTCACCAATTATTGTCTGAATTCCTGGCGTGAAATGAAGAAATCGTAGATTGTTGGATGGACGGCTTGCCCTGAACTTTTGGTTGTTACTGTGCAATTATTTTATAATTTGAAGTTAATCACAGGTGAAGACCTGGTAGATAAATAAGGGATAGGGCTATGGCAATCATAGCAATGTTTTACAGCATTATTATTTCCTTTATCTGGAAAGCAAGCCGCAGCCTCAACTGGCAAAGCTGCCAGTTGAGCGTACAGCAACAGAGTGAGCAAAAGTCATCCCTTGTAAATCCAAGGCTTTTTTGATGGCTGAACGGCTTGCTCGGCTAGCTTTTTGTATAGAAATCATCCCTATGAATCAAACAATTCCATTAGTCGATCTAAAAGCCCAGTATGCAACGATCCGCGCGGAGATTGACGCAGCGATCCAGCGGGTCATCGATACGACCAGCTTTATTATGGGACCGGATGTGGGCGCGTTTGAAGCGGCGTTTGCCGACTATTGTGGCGTCGATCAATGTATTGGCGTCAGCAGCGGCACGGCTGCGCTCGAGCTGGCGTTGCGCGCGTTTGGCGTAGGCGCGGGGCATGAAGTGATCACCGTGGCGCATACTTTTATCGCCACCGCCGAAGCGATCAGCGCGACTGGCGCCAAGCCGGTCTTTGTAGACATTGACCCCGACACTTATACCCTCGATCCGGCCTGTCTAGCGGCAGCAATTACGCCTGCCACACGCGCGATCATGCCGGTGCACATCTACGGGCAGACGGCCGACATGACGCGCATTAATCAGATTGCCAAAGCGCATAACCTGGTCGTGATCGAAGACGCCGCGCAGGCGCATGGCGCAACCTGGCAAGATCAATTGGCGGGCACTCTGGCCGACGCCGGTTGTTTTAGCTTTTATCCGGGGAAAAATTTAGGTGCTTATGGTGATGCCGGCGCGCTGACTACCAATGTCGCCGCAATTGCCGACCAAGTGCGTTCGTTGCGCAATCATGGGCGGCGCTCCAAATATTTGCACGATCAGAAGGGGTTTGGCGAACGGCTGGACACGTTGCAAGCGGCGATTTTAGGGGCTAAGTTGCCCCATTTGGCGGCGTGGACAACGGCGCGACGACGTTTGGCGGCGCGTTATCAAACTCTGTTGGCCGATTGTGAACTTGTCTTACCTGCTGTGGCGGCGGCGGCCAATCCGTCCTGGCATCTCTTTGTCATTCGCACGGCGCGCCGTGCTCAATTGCTCGATTTCTTAAAACAAGCGGGTATCGAAGCGGGTGTACATTATCCTGTACCGCTGCATTTGCAACCGGCTTATGCTGACCTCGGTTATCAGCAAGGTGCGTTGCCCGTCACGGAACAAGTGGCCGATACTTGCCTCAGTTTGCCGCTCTATCCAGAAATGACGGAGGCGCAACAGGATCGCGTCGTGGCGCTTGTCAAAGCTTTTCTCGAACAATCGTAACTGTCAGCCCTGTGTAGATAATAGACAAACCAAATAGACTCTGCACAATCCAACTGGACGGGCACGGTATACCGTGCCTTTACAAATGTGCAACCTTTATTTGGTTTGTCTATAAGTAGACGCCCATCAGTAGACAGGTAAACAGGGATACAGGGCGTACTCCGTGTTTACCAAGTTCAGCAACATAGTAAGGCCGATGAGCAAGCATTGGTAAACAGGGATACAGGGCGTACTCCGTGTTTACCTGTCTACCTCTCTACGCAGCGTTATGCCTTGAAGCGTTACGAACAACCAATCTAGGTCAGCGCATGATTTTGCAGAGTTCCCAGGTGAGAAAAAGCGGTGAATGAGTTTGAAATTTCGGTTGTCGTGCCGGCGCGCAATGAAGAAACGACGATCGCACAGGTGGTGGAACGTAGCTTCCAAGCCTTCGCGAATTTAAAATGCATGGGCGAGGTATTGGTCGTCAACGATGGCAGTACGGATCGCACCGCCGCCATTTTGGTGGAATTACAGCAGCGTTATCCAAATTTGCGCGTCTTCACCCATCGCCGCAGCCAGGGCATGACAGCCGGGTTGCAGAAAATGTTCAACGCCAGCTGCGGCGAAATTGTGATCCTGATCCCCGCGGATATGGAATCTGATCCGCTGCTCGACGTGCCAACTTTGGTGCGTTATATGGAACAGCATGATCTGGATGTTGTGGCTGGTTGGCGGCAGGGGCGCAAGGATGGCAAAGTGCTCGCCAGCGCGATTTACAATTTTGTCATGCGCACCTTGGCGAATGTGCCCGTGCACGACGGTAATTGGATTAAGGCGATGCGCCGCGAGGTGATCGAAAGTTTGCCGCCATTGCGCAGCGACTGGCACCGCTTTATCCTGATGATCGCCGTCCATCAGGGGTTTCGCTTGGACGAAGTGCAAACTGATTACAAGCCGCGCAGTGCTGGCAGCAGTAAATTTGGCTGGGAGCGCATTCCCAAGAGTTTTCTCGATGTGCTGGTGCTCAAGTTTTTGTTGACCTTTAGCCAAGCGCCTATGCGCTTTTTTGGTGGCTTGGGCATGGCGGGTATGTTGCTCAGTCTGCTCACCTTTGTCTATCTGACCGTGCTCTATATTTTCACCGATACCCAACAACGCCCCGTTTTTATTGCCGCCGGCATCCTAGCCGTGATCAGTGTGCTGCTATTTTTGGTGGGTTTTTTGGCTGAACTAATTGTTAATCAAGGCGAACGCATTAGCGTGCTCGAGAAGAAATTGGCGGATAGCGGCGAGGATGGGCCGTGAAGCCGATGGGCTAATTGGCAACGTTTATTGTGCTGTAGGGGCGTTGCTTGCCGCGTCT
>JBBREZ010000240.1:0-10326 GCA_038225095.1 Caldilineales bacterium | reverse complement strand
CTGTTGCCAGCCGTCACACTGCCTTTGACATGAAAGACCGGCTTCAATTTTGCCAACGCATCAATTGAGGTGTCACGCCGCACCCCCTCATCTTTGTCGAAGGTATAGGTAGATTCCTTAACTTCGTTACCAGCGCCTAGCTTCATCGTAACGTTGAGGGGCACAGTTTCGGCTTGGAATTTGCCAGCGTCCAGCGCAGCGGCGGCGCGCTGATGGCTACGCAGGGCGAAGCCATCCTGATCCTCACGGCTGATTTTGTACTGACGCGCAATGTTTTCGGCGGTCAAGCCCATGCCAATGTAGACCGCAGGATACTGTTCGGCCAGCGTCGGATTGGCGACAAACTTGTTGCCAATCATGGGCACCATCGACATACTCTCCACGCCACCGGCGATGATCGATTCGCCCATACCGGCCATAATCTGTTGGGCAGCGGATGCGATACTCTGGAGCCCGCTGGAGCAGAAACGATTAACGGTCTGGCCACAGACCGTTTCCGGTAAACCGGCGCGCAGTAAGGCAATACGGGCCACATTCATGCCCTGTTCAGCTTCAGGAAAGGCACAACCGAGGACAACGTCTTCGATTTCATTCGCTTCGATTCCGGCCCGTTCAATAACAGCCCGAATCACTTCAGCGGCCATATCATCGGGACGGGTAGTGCGCAAACTACCTTTGGGGGCTTTGCCCACCGCCGTGCGCACAGCAGCTACGATTACGGCATTTCTCATGCGAAGATTCTCCTTATTTAGGGGAAATTAGAGATTGGAGATGTTGTTAAGCAATCTCCTAAGTTCCAATCTCTAATCTCTAATTCCTTAACGGTTTTCCATTTTGCAACATGTACCAAACGCGTTCCTGCGTTTTCGTTTCTGCGGCCAGACTGAGCACGGCTTCACGCTCCAAATCGAGGAAATATTGCTCATCCATCCATTGCCCTGCGCTGAGATCGCCGCCGCAGAGCACATAGGCGAGCTTGTTTGCAATTTTAGCGTCGTGGGCGCTGATATAACCACCACTGTGCAGCGAATAAATTTCAATTTTCATGCTCGCCAACACATCGCGCCCGGCGGCATAGACGTTGCCCGTGGTGACCGGCGCTGTATAGCCGTCGGCTAGCTGTAACACGACGCGCTTGGCTTCAGCTAGCTGATGATCAGGATTCATGACGATGTGATCTTCTGCACTCAAAAAGCCCAGGTCGCGGGCTTCGGCTGCCGACGTAGAAACTTTGGCAAAGCCAATTGTCTCGAAGACTTGGCGCAAATAAGGCGTTGGGTTGACATTGGTGGCGTGCATGTGAGGGCTGACAATGCGCCGCACCAGTTCCTTACAGCCGCCCCAGCCCGGAATAATGCCCACACCGAACTCAACCAATCCTAGATAAGTTTCGGCCTGGGCGACAATGCGGTCAGATGCCAGCGAGATTTCGACTCCGCCCCCTAAAACGCGCTGGAAAGGCGCAGCGACGACTGGTTTAGGCGCTTTGCGCAGCGCCATCAGGGTATCCTGACCAGCTTTCAACGCTGCTTCAACTTCTTGCCATTGGCCAGCGCGCGCAGCCGTGCCCAGGACCATCAAATTAGCGCCGACACTGAAATTCTGCCCTTCATTGCCGATCACCAGGCCGGTTGCGTTACCATACAAGCGTTCAATTGCCGTCTGGGCGATGGCAAAGATCCCGACATCCAATGCGTTCATCTTGCTGTGAAATTCGAGCATCAGCACGCCATCGCCCATATCCAGCAGACTAGCCGAGTCGTTTTCAGCCAGGGGGCGATGGCGGCGTTTGAGTTCCTTCAGTTTGAGGACGGCATCGCTTTGTGGCAACGGTACATATTGCTTGTCTAACACGCTGTAAACCTGGGGCGTTGTTCCCGCGTAGGTGTAGAAAGTCGGTTTCCCGCTTTGCACCATCGCTTTGACCCACCCAGCAACCGTGAGACCTTCACCTTCCATGCGCGCCACCGTTTGGGCGACGCCCAGCACATCCCATGTTTCAAATGGCCCTAACTCCCAGCCAAAGCCCCACTTCATGGCTTTATCAATATCGGCTAGGCTATCGGCAATTTCAGGCACGCGCTTGGATGCGTAGGCTAACGTATGCGAAAGCGTATGCCAAATTAATTCGCCGGCTGGATCCTCGGCATTGGCGAGTTCGCGCAGCCGATCAATTGTGGGCAGATCGCGCACCGCGCCGACGCTTGCCCAGCGTGGCTTCTTCGGCTCGATGTAGTTGACTTCGCCCGCTTCGGCCGCCGCCTGCACATCCAACCCCAGAAAAGTCTTCTCGCCTTTGGCATCGGTGACTGTTTTATAAAAACCCTGGCCGGTCTTATTGCCGAGCAGTTTATTATCCAGTAACACTTTCAAGGCCGCCGTGCTGTAGCGGCCATGTAAAACTTCGCGATCTTCGTCCTCCGGAATCAGCGGATAAAGATTGTCGTTGACCAGCGCCAGCACGTCAATGCCGACAATATCGCCCAGACGGAAGGTGCCACTCTTAGGGCGGCCCAACAGATCGCCGGTCAGCCGGTCAACTTCTTCGACGCTGTAGCCATTCTCAATCGCAAACTCCATAATACCGCTGACCACGTAGCTGAACATGCGGTTGGCGATAAAGTTAGGCGTATCTTTGCAGATGACGACGCCTTTGCCCAGCACATGTTCGGCAAAGTCACCCATACGCGCCACGATCAGCGGGTCGGTATCCGGCGTGGGGATGACTTCGAGCAAATGTAAATAGCGCGGCGGATTAAAGAAATGGGTGCCCAGAAAACGCTTTTTGAAAGCCGCGCTGCGCCCTGCGCTGATCACATGAATCGGGATGCCCGATGTGTTGGAACTGATCATGGCATTGGTTGGCGCAACCGCTTCGATCCGTTGCATGAGCGCCTGTTTGGGTTCGGCCTGCTCGACAATGACTTCGATAATCCAGTCGCTCTGGCTGACGGCGCGCTCAAAGTCATCGGTCAAGTTGCCTAGTTTAATTCGGCTCCTCGTCTCCGCGCTGAAAAGATTGGCGGGGCGGGCCTTGGTCATGCGCTCGAAACCGGCCTGTACGATGCGATTGCGCACCTTGGGATGTTCGAGCGTTAGGCCAGCCGCCTGCTCTTGCGGCGTCAATGCGCTGGGGGCAACGTCGAGCAGCGTCACCGGCACGCCCGCATTGGCCAGTTGTCCGGCAATCGCCGCGCCCATTGTGCCCGCGCCGATCACGGTGACGGTGTTAATTCCATAAGGCATGGCGCGTTTACTCCTTCGGTGCATGAGGTTGCGAATTTATGTGACCGGCACTTCAGGTAGCAGTAGGTCACGTTGTTGGCATGCTGTACCATTCTCATATATGAGCATAGTCTACCATAAGTATCGCACAAGAGTGTTATGATACGGTTGCGAAACAGGGCAACACGCTGACTGGCCACAGACGCTAAAAAAAACGCATTTTAACAGTCTACACCTAGAACAATACGCCCTTTCTGCGCTGGCTGTAAATCTAACAGTGAAAAATATACCTAATTCTATGCATATTAGGATAGCTAGATATATTGAACTATGCAAAGTTTTTTGCTAATTTTAAGCAATGGAACACCAGCCGGACCGCGAGAACTACATGATTACGCATGTGATTCCTGTTCCAATCGAAGTGCGTTGAAACAATGTGCACTATACTTATCGCCCCATAGAGGCCAGAATTATACCCTATTTTGTACATTGTATCACCCATAGGTATATGGCTTATTGCCCAGGCTTATGGCAAACTTATGCAGATGTGTTTGAGGCACAAGCTCAATCGACGTCGGCGAAACATTAACGCTGGTAGATTGAGCTTGTGCGCCTGTTGTGTTAGTAGGTGAAGTTGTAAGTAATCAATATCCAAACTGATTCATTATGGACAAGGAGCAGCAGATGACCTCTCGTGATCCTAGCAACCAGCCAGTTGCCAGACAAGTAAACCCAGCGTTCCGAAAAACCGGCCCACTGGTTGCCGTTATTTCCACCATACTCATAGCAATGAGCATGCTTATTGGTGCTTTGACGCCATCCACCATCGTTTTTGCCCAGCAAGCAACCGCTGCACTAACGACAACATCACCGATGTCGTCAACCTCGATGATGACATCCACCGGCATGATGACATCCACTAGCATGATGACATCTACCGGCATGATGACATCCACTGGCATGATGACATCCACTGGCATGATGACGTCTACTGGCATGATGACATCTACCGCTATAGCGACCGATCCACTGGGCATTCTGACAACGCAACCTGTGACTGCCACCTTAGACATCACAACGGCGTTAACCGGTATTAGTCCTACACTGCCGGCTGGTAAACCCACGGCCATTATGCAAGCGATTTTAAATGAACTGGCTGCTTTCAAAGCGCCACCAATTGAGCAATTATCACCGCGCAATGCCCGCGAAGTGCCATTGGCAGGTGATGCTGTCACTGCTTATCTGGCAAAACAGGGCAAGACAGTGGCGCCCGAAGCAGTGGGTGATATTGCCCACCGTTTGATCCCAGCGTCGAGCAGCGACAATATTCTAGTACGCATCTATACGCCAAAAGGAACCGGCCCCTTTCCGGTTATCGTCTATTATCATGGCGGCGGCTGGGTGATTGCCAATTTGGATAAGTATGACAGTTCGGCGCGCGCCTTGACGAATGCCGCCCAAGCTGTCGTCGTTTCAGTTGCATACCGTCAGGCGCCCGAGCATCAGTTCCCGGCATCGGTGGAAGATTCTTATGCCGCTTATCTGTGGGTAACTAAGAATACAGCGGCCATTCATGGCGACGCGAAACACATTGCGGTGGTCGGCGAGAGCGCTGGAGGCAATTTGGCGACGGTGGTTTCCTTACTGGCGCTCCAACGCGGTGACCCGCTGCCGGTCTATCAGGTGCTAGTCTACCCCGTGGCGCAGTTGGCGACTACCAACACGCCATCGGCTAAAACTTATGCGAAAGCAAGTCCATTGAACACAGCGATGCTGAAGTGGTTTGGTAGCTATTACTTGACCACGCCGTTAGAAGCAATGAATATCTATGCCTCGCCGCTGCTGGCCGCCGACTTAAAAGGTCTGCCGCCGACCACGATCATTGCGGCGGAGATCGATCCATTGCAGAGTGAGGGTCAGGCATATGCCAAACGTCTGCAAGCAGCTGGGGTGCCGGTCGTCTACCAACTTTACAAAGGTGTTGCGCATGAATTCTTTGGCATGGGTGCGGCCTTACCAGAGGCGAAACAGGCCGTTGCGCTAGCAGCGAAAGGTTTGCGTGCGGCGTTTAAGAAGTAAGTTTGCTTTTGATTCCATTAGGAGCAGGGCTGCCCTATCTCATCAGCAGCCCTGCTCCTAGCTACCAACGATCATATAGGGAATTTCCAGAATTTCAAGTGCTTCCACAACTTTAAGTAAAATTCTAGGTTGCACCATCTGTTTTTCGCGCCGCTAAGTAGTTCTCGACCTGTTCAAAGAGATGCCGTGGCAATAGTCGCCGCCTCAACTGCCGCTCCAATTCTTCTGGAGAGATGTTTGGATAGCGGTCGAGAATCGAAGCACGCGCAATATCAACCCCATCCTCATACATTTGCGCAGCAATCCACATGCGCTGTTGGGGTGTCATCTGTCGATAAAGTTGGACACGAAGCCATTCTGTCTGTGGATCACGTACGGCCATCTACTTGTTCTTCCTAGGTTGTCTGTAGCTGTCTACCCTTAGCTCGTTGCCAAGACACCCACAGCAAGCTGGCATCGTATTTGCCCTTTCTCCCAAAGCCAGCCCTTGCCTTGCATCAACGTGGTCTCATGCGCGGTCACCCGCACATATGCACCATCTTCCAACAGCAAGAGTGGATTTTCATGAAATACATGATATTCGGCCAGCCATTCGTCACGCTCGGTGCGTTCCTGTTCAGCTGTCGGATAATGGACATCAAAACTGTACGGCGTCAGGCCTAGTCCATCGAAATGTGACGTGGCACACATGTTCATGTCACTGCTGGTCAAAATATTCGGCCCACACAGGATTGAGCCAGCACTGAACCCGACGATGGGGAGACCGGCGCGCGCTTTTTGACGGATGAGATCAAAAGCGCCACTTGTATGGAGGCGATGATTCAACAGGAAGGTATTGCCGCCAGAAATATAGAGCGCGCCGGCCTGCGCCAAAATCGACTCCAGCATCGCCTGGGGCATTGTCTCGACATCGATCAGGACTACTTCGGCCAAATCCTTAAACGCTTTTACCGTATAGTCCAGCCAATTAGAACCAACAGCCGCGGCTGGCAGATAGGCTAATTGTGGCTTTGCCTGTTGGCTTAGATAAGGGCGACAAGCGTCGACGATGTAACGCACATCGCGCTCGCCAGGTGAGCTAAAGAGGTGAAGTTGCATGAGGCTGGCCTTTCTGGGTCAACTTGCTTGCACTAATGGGCGAATCTGTTCAACAATGGTCGCGCTTGCATAGCCATTTCTCCTTATTGTATACCAACCGACTTTCATCATAGTATACCACGCTCAGGCTATCCCGCCCTTGCAAGATTCAACGCCAACAGCTCCGCCGGCCAGCCATAGGCGGCGAAAACCACGGTGCTGAGCTTTTTGTGCGCAAGATCAAGCCAAGTGAGGCGGGCGTTGTAGAGATTGATGAGCATGCGCTTAGTGATTGTCTATTCTGAAAATTCTGTACAAATGTAATTAAGCCTACTATTATGATTTAGAAAATCTGTTATTATGCACATACGCCCTTCTGTTTGCGAAGTCTTAAGTTCCACTTAGGATACGCGTATGGTCATCCATCGCATAGCAACAGCGGGGTTTATTTTTGCTTCGTTTTACCCTGTGTTTCATCAATTTTTGATTGATTTGAAACAAATAGCCAGTGTCGATAAGTATGCGCCCAATGCTTAGTTCGATTTCCTTGCGTTCCTGTAGTGATGCCAATGTTAAAGTTTGGATAAATCTGACGAATTCTAGCTGAGATTTGGTTATATAACTTTTCCTTGGCAATTGTCCGCTTACCGCGTTGCGTAGCGCCAACTGGCTTAATCAAATGTTTATCATTGAGACGAAATTGCATAGAGCCCATCACAATATCCAAACACTGTAAGATCACATGGTCATGTGAGGATACATCTGCAATCTGATCTACCGCAATGCCCAACTTCGCATTGCGGAACTCAGGGGTAGTATTCAATCCTACAAGAAATCCTTTAAATTGATTAATTTTTGTTTGGCTATCAGGCAGTTTATCCAAATAGATTCTTAAGGTGATTGGTTCTCCACTTGGATTTGCGTAACGCAGCCCAAAAGCATGTTTGATAAATTGATAATACAAGATGTAATATTTGTACTCTACGTGATACGTTCCGAGACCTTGAGGCATGTTGCGATTCTGGGTGAACATGATGCGTACTTTGACTGCATCCTCCCCTACAAAATCAAAAAAGCGGTTTATGAGCACCGTGTATTTATCCAGATAATTTTCGGTTACCTTGGACCATTTGGTCTCCTTGTGTAAATTTAATGTGGCTTTTAGGCGTAGTAATTCATCCTGAACACGCAGCAGATCCGTCGATCTGACCAAAGCACCCCCGTAAAAGTTTGAAAAATAGTCGCCTTGTTCGATGGATTCATCCGCATAGATAATGTATTCAAGCGCCATAGACTATTGTCCTGCCCTTTCAAGATTGAGCGCCAGCAACCGGGCCAAAATTTCTTCATCAACCAAAGCCACCGGCCAATCATAAGCTGCGAAGACGGCGGCATCAAGCTGCTTGTGGGCGAGGTCAAGCCAGGTGGGGCGGGCGTTGTAGAGGTTGGTCAGCGTGCGCTTTTGCCATTCTTTCTCGCTCAAGTCCGGCGGATTCAGCCACGCGTCGCGCTTGGCAACCAGTGCTTGCGCGGCCTGGGCAATCGCCTGCACGCGCGCATCGTCCACCGGTTCCTGGCCGGGTGGCCACGGAAAGGGGAAGGTCTCGAAGGTAGTGGTGGGTGTATAGCGAAAACCACTTTCTTCTTCACGTAGTTGCGTACCTGTACTGCGTGCCCATAACTCGTGTAACTTTGATTGAAGAATGCCGAAGAAATAATTATCATCTCGAGCGAAAACCAAGGTACCTTGGTTGCAAAGTACTTCTGGTTTCACCCAAACAAAAATACGGTGTTTACTGACACCTGGGGTAGCGATGTAGCGTTGTTTGCTTTTTAATGCTGAGCGCATTCCAGGACGAGCTTCTGCATATTGCCACCACTTAACGGCATAAGCTGCACGTCGATTAGTTGAACGAATTGGATAAACATATTTCTTTACGTACTCAAAAGGTTCTTCATAAAGAGATGCTTCCTCTTGGGACAGTAGACCAAAATCAATACTCCACTTTCCTCGTGAATGCTGAACTAAATCAACAGCACTAGCAACCGGGCGAACAACATCAGAATTAAGTCTACCATTAATGTTAACTGGTGCTTTCAACATTTGCGCTGCTATATTCTCTTCGATATCAAATGGCGCTTTAGGCGATGGTCCCATAAAGCAAATACCTTTATTTTCTTTGAGCTCTACGGCGGTAGTTAGGTCAACAGCGGTAGTCAAATCGGAGTTGATTTTAAGCACAGCTTGGTCATCTAGCATATAAATTGTTTCAGAACCATTGTCAAAGCCAACCATTGAAACATGAACCGTGGCACCGTCAAGGTACCAATTACGATCTGATTGTGCCCAAAAAATGTTCCCTGTTTGTTTTATACGTTCAAGCACCTTGCGATTTGCACCACCACGTATACCTTGTGTTGCCAATAATCCAACCCTATTAACCTTTGCGCCCTCTATAAACGCCCGTGCCCGTTCAAACCAGTAACAAACTAAATCGGCAAAGGCTGGCACGCGCCCGCTATAGAGCGCAAATAAGTTGTCAACATAATGGCTGCCTAATTCCTGACGCACCTTGTTTCCACCCAAAAACGGCGGGTTTCCAATCACCACCTCCGCTTCCGGCCAGACCGGCTCCACTGGCTTGCCATCGGCATCAATCGCCAGAATCGCATCCATGTGCTTGATGTTGTCGAGCAGCTTGAGGATCGGCTCGCTCGGCCGGCCTTGACCGTTGTCATTCAGCCATTGGATGTAGCCGATCCAGACCGTGGCCTGCGCCAGTTCGTGGGCGTAGGCGTCCAGTTCAATGCCGTACAACTGGCGCGGGCTGACTTGGGCGAAGAAGGGCTGTAAGCCGACCACACCGCAAAAGTGAATCACTTCCTTTTCCAGATCCAGCAAAAGTTTCAGCGCCACGTACAAGAAATTCCCGCTACCGCACGCCGGGTCCAACACGCGGATCGTCGCAACTTGGTTGGCAAAGTCCATCACCAGCCGCTCCAATGTGTTCTGGAGGCGGGTGCGCGCCGCACGCTCTTTAGCTGCGTCACGCCGTTGCACCAATGCGCTGGCCTCAAGCTGCACCGCCGCCCACCGCCGCCGCAAGGGCGCCATCAGCACTGGCTCGACAATTAGCAGAATGTCTTCTTTGCTCGTGTAATGGGCGCCCAATTGCGCCCGCTTGTCCGGGTCCAAACTGCGCGAAAAGAGCGTACCCAGAATTGACGGTTCGATATTCGCCCAGTCGAGCAGGGCGACGCCGTGCAGAATGTCCAACCCATCACGGTCAAGTTCAAGCACATCGCCGCTGTCAAAGAGGCCACCGTTGAAATGCAAAATCTCGTCGCGGCCAAAAAAGCCGCCGGTTGCCATCGTGTTAAACAACTGGACCAGTTGTTGCGTAAACGCCAACGACCGCCGCCGGCCCTGGTCCACTAGTTGGCTGAAAAGTGCTTTCGGCAGCAGATCAATGTCTTCGGCAAACAGACAAAAGAGCAGGCGGATCAGAAAATGGGCCACGCGTTCGGGGTTTTCGCCGCGCTTGCGCAAGTGTTCGGCCAGCCGGGCAAACTGGCGCGCCGCTTCCAGCGTCACTTGCTCGGTGGTCTGGGGCGAGCGAAAAGCTTCTGGCTCGTAAAATATCGCGCGCAACTGGCGCATGCCCAACGGCGTCAACAGATCATCCAGCGTGATCGTCACGACGCGCTTGACGGTGTTGGTGAAGTTGGTGTGGATGACTAGCTGGTCAATGTCACTCACCACTAACAAAGGTGGGTTTTGCAACGACTCGCGGTAGAGCAAAAGCTGCTGATAGGCCTTAGTCAGATCGGCATGTTTGCCCTTATATTCCCAGGCAAAACAGCCTTTTTTCCAGACATCCGCCCAGCCCTGGCCGCCGCCCTGCTTGTTAGCGCCGGCCTCAAACGTAAAGCGATCACCCGTCG
>JBBREZ010000239.1:0-10388 GCA_038225095.1 Caldilineales bacterium | reverse complement strand
GCAGACATACAAAAACGGGCTTACGCCCGTCTTTTTCACGGTTACAATTTTCAGAATACCAGTCAGCAGCGCTTGTCGCCCACCATTGCTTACCTAATTCTGACGACTGATAACGAGCAAAGCGCTTTAATGGGCTGGTGCGAGCACCATCACCATGCTTTTTCCATCAAAGGCGGGCATGGATTCAACGGTTACCTCTTCGGCGACATCACCAGCTACGCGCTTCAAGAGATCTTGCGCCACGTCTGGATGATAGATCTCGCGGCCACGGAAGCGAATCCGCACGCGAACCTTAGCGCCTTCTTTGGTAAATTTGCGAATCTTGGTCAACACAACTTGAATGTCATGTTCGTCTGTTTTAGGACGCAGGCGCACTTCTTTAACATCAATTTGCTTTTGCGCCTTGCGTGATTCGCGTTCGCGTTTCTGTTTCTCATAGAGATACTTGCCGTAATCCATCAAACGGCAGACTGGCGGAGTGGCGTTGGGCGCCACTTCAACTAGATCCAAATCTTTTTCGCCAGCAATCGCTAATGCATCACGCAACGATAGAACACCTAGTTGTTGGCCTTCCGCGTCGATCACGCGCACATCCCTGGCACGAATCCCATGATTGATCCGCGTGGCATCACCTTTATCTTGCCGATCCGACCGTTCTGGCCGATCGCGTCGATCGGCCAGAGCCGGTCGGGGTGGTAAGTTTTTACCGATGGTTCGTCTCCTTAACTGATAATTTCAATCTTGCCTAGCTACACGTAACAGAAGTATAGCATTAACCATGTAGATTCGTCAAGTTCTTAATTTTATACACGAGGCTATGGCAAGATAATGGGAGAAATTGGGCCAACCGACAAAACCAGATTTTTGAAGTCGGTTGGCCTAACAAAAACATTCAGAACTTATGCTCGAGGAAAGCCATTCGCACGCCAAGTACTACAGAATGCGGGAAATTAAAATTTATTTCGGTAAGGTGTAGTAAGCATCCTCAGATGTGCTCTTAGGTGCAAAGGAGCGCATCTGAGGATGCTTACTACACGGAGTGCTTACCCGTTTATCTGCTTGCACCTTGTGCCATTTGCGTGCGAATGGCTAACTTACTTATAAATCTGCGGCGCGTGTCTGAATGCGCGCTTTGATCATGGCGATGAACTCGGCCATGGGTAACGCATCTTGGCGTTTGCCATCACGCCGGCGCAGAGCCACCGTCTGCGTTGCCATTTCTTGATCGCCGACCACGAGCATATAGGGCACTTTCATCAACTGGGCGTTACGAATTTTGGCGTTCATGCGATCATTGCCCAAATCCGCATTGGCACGGATGCCTTCCGCCCTCAGCTGTTTTTCCAGATTTTGCGCATATTCGCGATGACCATCCGTGATCGGGATCACGCTCACCTGGCGCGGGGCTAGCCAGACTGGAAAACTGCCAGCATAGTGCTCAATCAGAAAGCCAATCATGCGTTCATGCGTGCTCAGGGGGGCGCGATGAATACAGAGCGGCGTCTCTTCTTTGCCTTCGCTATTCGTATACGTCAGGTCAAAGCGCGGCGGCACGGCGAAATCAACCTGATTCGTCGCCAACGTAAATTCGCGGCCAATCGCGCTGGTAATTTCTACATCGATCTTCGGGCCGTAGAAGGCAGCTTCATTCGCCACTTCGACGAACGGCACGCCGCCATTGCGCATGGCGCTGCGCACCATATCTTCCGTCTTTAGCCAGAGCGCGGGGTTATCGACGTATTTTTTACCAAGCCCTTTGGGATGATGCAAGCTCAGGCGCATCATGTATTTCTCAATGCCAAAGATCGTAAAATATTTCAGATACAACCCGATCACAGCCAGGAACTCTTCTTCGAACTGCTCTTCGGAACAATAAATGTGCGCATCATTCATCTGCATCGAGCGCACGCGCAGCAACCCGATCAAGGTGCCACTGTCTTCATAGCGATAACACGTGCCATACTCGGCCAGGCGCACGGGTAAATCGCGGTAGCTGCGCACTTTGCTGCCATAAATTTTGTGGTGGAAAGGGCAATTCATGGGTTTGACGTAATAACGCACCCCTTCCAGTTCCATCGGCGGATACATCCCTTCCGCATAGTAGGGCAAATGGCCGCTGCGCAGGAAAAGATCTTCTTTGCTCAAATGGGGGGTGCGCACGCGCTCATAGCCAGCCTCCCATTCCGTATCTTTCGCCAATTTCTCCAACTCTTCAATCATTACCGCGCCATTGGGCAGCCACAGCGGCAAGCCGGGACCGACTTCATCATCCAAGATATAGATTTCCAACTCGCGCCCTATCTTGCGATGATCGCGCTTCTTGGCTTCTTCCAACATCGTCAGATGCTCGTTCAGTTCCTTTTTATTGCGCCAGGCCGTGCCATAAATGCGTTGCAGCATGGGCCGGTGCTCATCCCCGCGCCAATACGCGCCGGCAATACTCATTAATTTGAAGGCATCGGGCGGAATTTGGCCCGTATGTTCCAAGTGCGGCCCGCGGCAAAGATCTTCAAACGTGTCTTGTTTGTAGGTGCTAATGGCTGGTTTTTCGGCTATCTCGTTGCCATACTCATCAATATTGCCCTTCTCCAGGCCGTCAATCAACTCTAACTTGTACGGCTGCTCTGCAAAGAGTTGCCTGGCCTCATTTGCGCTAACCTCACGGTAAAGAAAAGGAAATTTACCCGCCACAATCTGGCGCATCCGTTTCTCGATACTTTCCAAGTCTTCGGGTGAGAAGGTGCGCGGGCGATTATTTTCCTCTTTGCCCAAGTCAAAATCATAATAAAAACCGGTATCAATTGGCGGCCCAATCGCAATCTTGGCCGCCGGGTATAGCTGAAGCACCGCCTCTGCCATCACATGGGCAGCGCTATGGCGGATTTTATACAGTTGATCGTGCTCTTGACGATTGGCGCTCATAATGCTACTTCTCCTCTAGAACCTGTTAGACCTGTCACTGTGCAACTTATTTATACAATTCCTGCCAGACCTAGCAGGAATTGCATAAAACCTGGGAATATGATCCCTGTACTAATTAAAATGACCATAATAAATAAAAGCCAAAAAATCACCATTTTAGCGCGTGCCCTGGCCGCAGCCTCAATGATCTGGGCTGGCGTCCTGTTCGTGGGATGGATAACCGTTTGCGGTCTATTCGCCGCGCCGGAAGCCCTCAACCAGCCTTGATACATATTCCAAAAAAAGGCAAAGATTAGTGCGATTACAAGTCCAGTAAAAAGACCAGCCCCAAATCCAGTCATAAAGCCATCTGAACTCATATCAAACCTTACATTTGCACAAGTATTACTTTCATAGTATAGTTAGTAAAAATAGAACAAAGGTTCTATCTTGTTATAAAGCAACGTAAAGACATAAATATGGCAGTTCCCGATCTGATCAACCCTATTGATGGCTGGCTCGGCCGGCTCATGAACGGCCTGATGCACCGTTTCACCTTCTCCACCGCAGGTGATTTTGCAGGCGTTGAAGTCGAAATGTTACTGCGTCGCTATGGCATCCGCGTGTGGGGCCGCGAAATGAATGTGCCAGGTGAACTGGCCTTCCTGGTCAAACGCCGCCAAGCTGTCTGGGCCGAATACATTCTCTGTCGCGCCGGCGTACCGCTCACCAGTTCGCTGCTTGATGCCCGCAACGCAGCATATCGCCAACAACATGCGCCAAACGCGCTGCCCACGCCTTGGGACAAACAGGGAATTGGGGCACACACGTTGGTCGATCATGTGGTGGACTGGCTCAATCGCCTCTTGGGCTGAACCATAGATGATCGCAGTGCGTGCATTGCACTGGTCACGTGATCTTTAGAACTAACGACCAATGCCTGACCAGTGCGCTGCACGCACCACCAATCTAATCGTACGTTGTCAAGCTATTTGACTTCCCCGGCCAGCCACATTGCCGCCCACCAAGTAATATACAACAAATGTTGCATGCCTTTGGGCAACAAAGCCGGGTTAATCCACTCATCTGGGCGATGGGCATTGCCGCCTTCGGTGATGCCAATGCAGATGGCTGGCAAACCGCGGCTTAACGGAATATTGGCATCGGTGCTGCTGATCCGTTGGTCCGTTTTAGCCGCAACGCCGCATTGTTTCAACGAACGAAAAGCCGCTCGCACCAATGGATGGCTTTCAATCATTTCACCGCCTGGGCGATCACCGATCATGTCCATCTGTACGGTAACGCCTTCTTGGTGCCAGGCGGAGCTGCGATAGCGCTCTACAATCGTAATAACCTGCTCAGCAATGGCCATAAGCGCTGCGCCATCTTCACTGCGCAAGTCTAGTTCTAGCGTCGCGTACTGGGCAATCGTGTTGATCGAAGTGCCGCCCGTAATCCGCCCAATGTTGAAGGTTGTGCGCGGCGTTGTTGGTGTATGGAGTTTGGTCAAGTCAGCCGCCAGTTGCACCAATAGGTGAACGGCGCTGGTGTTGCCAAAGTCGCTCCAACTGTGGCCTCCAGGTGCACTCACGCGGATGCGAAAACGCCGCGACCCCAAAGCATGATGGACAACCCGGCGCAACCCCATCCCTTCAATCACAATACACGCCCCTAATTGGGCCTGCAACCGGTCAACTGCCGCTCGCATCCCACGCAGATCACCCAACCCTTCTTCGCCGCTGTTCGCCACCAACCAAATATCGACCGGCGGCGGCGGCAATTGTTTCAGCGTTTCGGCCAGGAGCAGTAGGCCAGCTACGCCCATCGAGTTATCCCCAATGCTGGGTCCATAAATGCGATTAGCTTTGGCATCCACGCGGGTCGCCAAACTAGTTTCAGCTGGAAACACCGTATCCGTATGCGCGCTCACTATCAATGCAGGTTGAACAGAACGACCAGGAATGCGCGCATAGACATTCGTATACCCATCAGGCCGAGCATTATTCTGCCCACTTCCATCCCGAACGGATTGATCCAGCATCACATCCGTCAGCCCAAGCTGCCGCCAGCGCTGCTCGATCCAGGCAGCGCGCATTTGTTCGGCGTCGGTCGGCGCAGCAATTTGCTGAACTTGAATACAAAGCTCCGTCAAATATTGGCGTTGGGCAGCCACCGTAGCACCGGCGAGCAAAACTTCAGGATAGGCAACCAGTTCTTCCATGGCTAAATTTCCCAATAAAAAAAGCCTCGTCACATGGGACGAAGCTTTGAGCTCGTGATTCCACCCATAATTGCTTGTGTGTTGATCTTTTGCCGAAGCAATCGATTGCGCACGCAAGCCACTCGTGGAGCCGTTAACGAGGCCAACCGGAATATTCTACTGAGGCATTGAAGCTTGTGCGTAATGCCTGTTCAAATATTCGCTCTCAGGTGGTTTTCGGAAGACTTTTCCTGCAACGGCTTGCAGCCGGTGGCCGTTGCTCTCTGACTAGGTGTTAGACTTCTTACTCGTCCTGATCAATGCGTTGTTATTGTTCAATTTTTACATACGCCCACGACTAAAGTCAAGGGATTCTAGGGTCAGACATGGGCAGCCCTCGTTTGGTCTTACGCCCACTAACCTATGGGAAGATGCCCCTTCCCGTACAGCATTGGTGCTCTTTAGTGCGTTTCAAATTTTACGCGTTGAACTACTCAACCGGGTGCCCACTGAGCTTGCACCGTGGAGGCTATTACAGGGTCTCACGATGTTGTATCCAATAGTATAGCACAGATTTTTAGTTGACTTTGTGTCAATTCGCTTACAACGATGTCCAAATCCAGTAGAATTTGCGGCTATCGGGTACCCCCTGGGTGCCACGACTAAAGTCGATGGGCTTTCTATCCGAAAGGATAGTAAACTATCAACCCGCCAGTGGAGGCTAATCGACTCGAATCACCAACCTCACACTCACTCATAGTCCTATTGCTTATAGTCCTATTTATGCTTAGCTATGTAAAATCGTTAAGGTATAGCATACCAAACTATTGACCGGTTGTCAAGCATGAAATAAACAATGTTCATCCATGTTACTTTGCTTTATAGCTCACGTTATTACTGAACCTTGCTATTGACTATCATTTATCAACATTTATTACCAGATCTCTGACGACGTCTGCTTTGACGTGGCACTATAGTGTTTGCGCATAGCTGATTAGGACTGTATTTTTGCCCGTTTGACTGTCTGATTTCCTAGGTCCATCATCGGTTATGCCTTGCTTTCTTCGAGTTCTTTAAATAAATCGAGCGCATTTTTGAATGCCTGATCCATATTAAAATATTTATAGTTGGCAAGGCGCCCTACGAAATAAATGTTGTCCAGTTTGTCCGCTTCCTTTTTATACTGGTCATAAATGGCCTGATTGTCTGGATTTGGCACAGGATAATATGGCTCGTTTTGATCCGCCACATAATCGACCGTAAACTCTTTCGAGATGGTGGTCTTAGGATGTTTTTGTTCCGTAAAATGCTTATACTCGACAACTCGGGTAAAGTCATGTTCATTCGGGTAATTATTGACTGAATTTTGTTGGTAATATTCTTGCTCATACGTTTCAAAAACAAAGTTAATTGATCGGTATTCAAGCTTCTTTTGCAAGGAAAATTTAAAATCAAAGTATCGATCAATCGGACCCGTATAAAAGATTTTTTCGTAAGGCCTGAGATTATGCCGCACGTCGAAAAAATCGGTATTGAGAAAGATCTGGATGTTTGGATTATCAAGCATCTTGTCGAACATCTGCGTATACCCGCCTTTGGGCAGATACTGATATTTATCCGAAAAGTAGCGGTCATCAAAATTGTTGCGGACGGGGATGCGATTTAATACCGACGCATCCAATTCATGCGGCCACTTATTCCATTGTTTATGGGTATAATTCTTAAACATTTTTTCGTATAACACCGGGCCAACGCGTGCTAGCGCGGCTTCTTCACCGTTTTGGGGGCAATCATTTTTAACCTGATTTTGTTGAAGCCATTGATCCATTTCCTGCTCATTTTTGATATTTAAACCAAAAATTTCATTAACGGTGGTAATATTGACAGGAATGGGCACTAGCTTGCCATCAACGCTGGCTAAGACTTTATGCTCGTAGAAGTACCAGTCTGAAAATTTGTTTACATAGGTCCAAACATCATCATAATTTGTATGAAAGAGATGGGCGCCATATTTTGAGACAAGGACGCCATCTTTATTATAGAAGTCATAACAATTGCCGGCGATGTGGTCGCGACGTTCGATGATGGCTACCTTTTTGCCTTGGGCGGCATACCTTTCGGCAAGCACCGCACCCGAAATTCCTGCGCCAACAATAACGATTTGAGCGGTTATAGCATCTTTTTCTTTATGGCAATAATTCATCATGGTCGCTTTTGTCCTCGGGTGTACTTGAAAATTAATAGGCCATTTTTCCTGCTTTATAACTTAGCCTCGTGCTACTTATTTAAAGAGCTTACCGTAATCCTCAGGTGCAGAAAAGTATCATCTCTATATTGTTGGATAGATTATGGGATACAGATCGAAATATACGGCTCTCTGCATTGTGAAGTGAAAGTTAACCACGCAAAATTGAGCGCCTGAGCATAACTGACCTGTACCTCGTCATAGCCAGACTTTTTAGGGTCGAAATCAACTTTGCTCCTCCAAAAAAGTATCTCTTCTTTTGTATTCTCCAAGGCACGAATATCTACAGTTACTGCTTAAGCTAATAAGCATAATAGCAAATACAAATGGGCATCAGTGGCGCCAACCTGCAAGAATTTAAGGTTGCTTGCTGGTCTACATAATATTCACTAGCGCAGCGCGTTTGCTGACTCATAAGATTTAAGCAGAAAAATAAACGAGCCGTCTATGTAAGCGCGGCCCGTTTATAAGCTATTCAATTACACTACAAAATTAGTAATGAAAAAAGGGTAAAAAATGCCCCAAAGTCGTTAATTTAAAATGACTTTGGGGCATAATATCACCTTCAATTGTGTGGGAGATAGTGGGCTCGAACCACCGACCTCAGCGATGTCAACGCTGCGCTCTAACCAACTGAGCTAACCCCCCAAAACTTAGTAAGCCGGATATTAGCAGATTATTTGCTTCCTGTCAAATGATTACGCCCGCGGCTAAAGTACGTGGACTTCTATAACTACAGATTAAGCGGTGAAAAAGCAGGGGTGATGCATGCATCACCCCTGCTTTTTCTTGCTGTTTATCTATACCAATTAATTCGGAAAAACATAACCAGTTGGGCCGCTGGTCATTGCTTCGACTTCGGCTTGGGTGTTGATCATATGGCGCAACAATAGAATTTCGCGTGACAACAAATACTGTTCACGGGCCAACATTTCGGGTATGCCCGGCAATGCTAACAACTTCTGCTTATATTCGTTGTCCACTTGCAAGGCGATGCCCACTAAGAAGGTCAGGGTGAGTGGATCTTCGGGCAGACGATCCAATTGAAGTTTCGAATCATTCGCTTTGGCGAGCAACTCGACGTATTCCATAATCCGGGGTCGGACTTTGTGGGCCAGATCTTCAGCACTTTTTGTGCTGGCATTGATCACAGGGTAATGCTCTACAGTGCCGGTTAAATAGCTGTGGGTGTGATGAAATTGTTTGACCCGAAAACGTTCGGCGCCGACGGTGGTAATATTCATACGGCCATCGTCCAACCGTTCTACGCGCACAATCCGCGCCACGGTGCCGATTGTATGAGGCGTAACGCTTTCACCAATTTCTTGACCCTTTTCCACTAAAACAACGCCAAATGGCAGTTTTTCGTCGATGCAGCGGGCAATCATTTCGCGGTAACGGTGCTCAAAGATGTGCAAGGGGAGAATCATGCCCGGAAAAAGCACCACATTAAGCGGAAAAAGTGGGAGTTCCATGGTTTCTAGCCCTTGATTCCTGTGATATTGCTTGCTGCGTGGCGTAGTAGATCGCTTTTTGTCCATTCATTCACCTATCCATTCTAAAAAAATTAGCCGTGATCATATATCTTCCCGAACCATCCATCATTCAGCGATAATGGCCTGCCAATCCAGAAGCTTATTCATCACCATCAATATCAGGAGCTGAACTCAGATCGACTTTCATAAATTCACGCAACACAGTCGTGGCAAAAGCGCCTTTTGGCAAAGAGAATTCGAAACAAAGGCCATCGGCAACCGGCCAAACTTGCAAGTTTGGCAATAATAAGCGACCTAGCCGGCGTGTACCTTCCATTTTTACCCTTTGCCAATCTTCAAGCCGCACGCCCGCTTCGTTTAAAATGGCGGTCTCTAATTCGCCAGCCGTTGCCTGAGCAGCCCACATTTTAGCCCCATACATCGGCGCCGTAAAACTGATTTCGTGAGCGGCATAGCGCAGCTGCTCTACGGCCAAATCGTCTACATCAAACAGACCACCGGTGGCATATTTTTTGGCAACATCGCCGACAAGCAATTGGTCAAATACGCCACTTTCGACACGACGGGCCAAGTAGCGGTTGCACAGATAACTTTGGTAGCATGAAATCAAAAAGCGCCGCAACCAACCATCATTAACCCGTTTCTGACCGAGCAAGACTTCCAAACCACGATTAACATTATGGCCTTCTGAGCCCAAACGTTGCGGTCCAAAATAATTCGGGACGCCTACGCTTTGCAAATGCACCGCAATCGCTTCCGACTGCCGCAAAGCTTCAGCACCATCCACAGTGAGATCGGTCACCGTAATCTGAAAACGATTGCCAAGCAGATGGCCTAGCTGCAACTTATTCTTGTGTGAACGCACCCAGTTAACCGTCACCGGCAATTCTTCACGAATTCGCTGTACAGCTTCGTCTAGAAACGTGGCCGCTTGGGCGCCA
This sequence comes from Caldilineales bacterium, assembly GCA_038225095.1. Classification (GTDB taxonomy): domain Bacteria; phylum Chloroflexota; class Anaerolineae; order Caldilineales; family Caldilineaceae; genus JAPLGZ01. The sequence goes on along the minus strand of JBBREZ010000239.1, from coordinate 605 downwards.
ACGTCCAAGCTGAAGGTTTGCGTTGTTCGAGCATGTTTATCTTTCATGCCAGCAAACCCAACCGTGCCCTGGCGCAGACGAAACAAACGCTCCAATTGGCGTTGCACTTCTTTGGTCGTCAGGCCAACTTTCGTTATATTAACGTAAAGGTGCTGGCCCTCATCTTGCGGCTCGTAAAGCGCTAATTCTTCCACCACAAAGTGATCGGCACTGGCACGAAGTTGCCCACCGATACCCGGTAGGTCAGGCGAGCTATACGGTAAGGTCAAGTCGATGTCTGATTCTAACATGGAGTTTATTGTGATGAAGGAAGTTGGGTTCCAAAGGGCAGACGTAAGCAAAAGAAAGCAGGAACCCCACCCCAGCCCTCCCCTAGAAAGGGAGGGAGCCGTTGCGTGGGTATTCAAATTATTTGGGTTTATCTAATTCTATATACGCGACCAACATTCCCCTCCCTTCCTAGGGGACTTACCCTTACCCACAAGTCGGGGAGGGGTGAAAAACAAGATAAGCGGTGGAGATGTCAGCAAGGCGCTGCCAGCTGCGCCAGATGACGGTGACACCTGGGTCGCCATCGTTTTTTCGAGCGAGAAAGCCACCGAGTT
>JBBREZ010000238.1:0-10463 GCA_038225095.1 Caldilineales bacterium | reverse complement strand
CGACCAAGCGCCCGGCGGCAAGCTCCGCACCGATGGCGGCCGCGGGTAAGACGGCAATGCCCATCCCACTCATCGTACACGCCTTGATCGCTTCGACACTGTGAAACTCTAAGATCGTCCCGGCGCGCACGCCCGCATTTTGCATTGACCGATCAAAAATCGCCCGATATCCACACCCGGATTCGGTCAACAACAAGGTTTCTGCGCGAAAATCAGTCAATTTGACCTGTCCGCAATTCGCCAACGGATGATCGGGATAGGTAACGACCAAGATGGGTTCGGGTCGCAATACTTTGAGCATCAATGACGCCGATTGAAAAGGTTCAAGCAGCACCAACGCCGCATCAGCAACGCCTTCGGCCAGTTGACGCTCCCAATCATCGCGGTTGCCCATCGGGCGAAAAATCATCTCGATGCGCGGAAACTGGCGCCGGAAACGGCTCAGGACGGCGGGCAGACGGTAGGTACACAACGACTCAGGCGCGGTAATCGTCAAAGCGCCGACGGGTTCTTCGCGGTTGGCGACGACCGTGCGGGCTTCGTCGGCCAATGCTAAGATTTTATCAGCGTATAACAACAAGCGCGCGCCAGCATCCGCCAGCACAATTCTGCGGCCCAACCGCTCAAAGAGTAAGGTATCCAGTTCTTCTTCCAATTCCTGAATCTGGGCCGATACACTGGATTGGGCGTAGTTAAGCGCGGCGGCGGCGCGCGTAAAACTCAAAGTTCTGGCCACTTCGCGGAAAGTAATTAGTTGACGTAGCTCCATGATCCACCTATCGTTTCTACCGATGCATCTCATCGAAACTATTCGCTTGAATCGATGGCAATTCAGTGATAATATATCATGATTGAGCCATGCGCAAGAATGGAACACAAGAATAAAACAAGGGAGTAGGAAGATGTTTAATTTACAGCGCCCCAGTAGTTTCGTCACACGCTTCTGGACACAACGACAACAGGAACACACCTTTACCCAGGCCCTCCACACAATTTATCCCTGTTGGGCAGCACGCAATCGGCCGTGGGCCAATGCCTTCTTTGATGAGCACTTCCTGCTGCAACGTGCCGTACCACTGTTGGCACACTATCGGTTGGGCAAGCCGGGCACAGAGGGCAGCCAGTTGGCTAGCCAGTGGGCGGACCAATTCCGTTTTAATGCTGTGCGCCGCCAGCAATTAGTGGGCGAATTAGCCCCGGTGGCGGCCAATTTTCTCTATCTGTTGAAAGTGGAACTGAGCGCACGCGAAGCACAAGCGCGCACTGGCCATTGGGCTTTGCGACTAAGCGACTGGACGGCTCGATCAAACGATGACAATCACTATGACAACTGAAAAAATCGATAATGCGCAAATTGCTAACTTACTGCGCGTCATTCCCAACATACTAAAAAGTGAACTTGAGGCGCTACCCGTCGAAATTAGCCGCTTTCGTCCAGCGCCGGGTGAATGGTGTATCAACGAGGTGTTAGGCCACCTGATTGAAGCCGAACAACGGGGTTTCGCAGGACGCATTCGCCAGATTTTAGTCGAAGACGAGCACACTTGTCAGACCTGGAACCCTGACCAAGTAGCCGACGATCGGCGCGATGATACGAAATCCAGCACTGAATTGCTGGACGAATTTACTAATTTGCGCGAGCAAAGTATCGCCTTAGTTTTAGCGCTCAAGCCAGAACAATTGGCGCGCAGCGGCCAGCATCCGGTGGTCGGCCAATTGAGCATTCAGGATCTGCTTTACGAGTGGATCTACCATGACCGCAATCATCTCAAACAGATTGAAAGCAATATTCTAGCCTGGTATTGGCCGCAACTGGGCAATGCCCAAGGTTTTTATCATAACTGAAAGGAGACAAGCCATGTACGGAGAGCTTGAAATTTTACGGATGGTGGCCAAACTGCGCCACGCGGAGTTGATGGCCGCGGCGCAGATGCAGCAACTGCTGAAGTGCCAACAGGCTAGCCAACCAGACAACACCGCGCCTGGGTTGGCGCTTGCTAACTGGATGGGCATCCAACTCGTGACCCTGGGTTATCGCTTGCTGGGTGCTCGACAGCCCAGTTTGGTGGCACAAGGGCGTGGGATGGACAAATGCGTTGGTTGCTGAGGCGGCTGTCACGCCCCACAACCGACAAATTCAAAGCAGGCCAAACGGTGGTGCAATCGATCTGTTGATCGTTGCACCACCGTTTGTTTTACCGCTAAACTTGGCGGTCGGCCATAAATTGCTGGCGCAAAGCAAGCTTGCCCTCGCCCTACCCTATTGTGGTAAGATATAACAAATTCCCAAAATACATCATTCAATACGAAACGGCAAAACAACATGGACACCAACCGACAACCTTTCGGCCAAACGCCAGATGGCAGCGCGGTCGACCTTTTTACCCTGACCAACGACCACGGCGTCACGGCCAATATCACCAATTACGGCGGCATCCTGGTCGCGCTGACCACGCCCGACCGCCACGGCAATGCCGGCGATATTGTCCTCGGTTTTGACACCTTGGCGGAATACCTTGATCACAATCCTTTTTTTGGCGCGCTTTGTGGTCGCTATGCGAATCGAATTGCCAATGGGAAATTCACGCTTGATGGCGTTGCGTACAAACTAGCCCAAAACGATGGCAGCAACCATCTGCACGGCGGGCAGCGCGGCTTCGACAAGGTGGTCTGGCAGGCCACGGAACAGAGCGACGAAAATAGTGCAATGCTCAAGCTCACCTATCGCAGCCCAGATGGGGAGGAAGGTTATCCGGGTAATCTAACGGTAACCGTGACCTACACGCTCAACAACCAAAATGAACTGCGCATCGACTACACGGCTATTACTGACAAAGCGACGATTCTCAATCTAACCAACCATTCCTACTTTAATCTGGCCGGAAGCGGTGACATCTTGAACCATGTCGTAACGCTGAACGCCGATTGTTTTACGCCGGTAGACGCCACGTTGATCCCGATTGGTGAGCTGCGCGCGGTCGAAGGCACACCCATGGACTTCCGCCAGCCGACCGCGGTTGGGGCGCGCATCGAGCAAGATGATGAACAGTTAAAACTAGGCATTGGCTATGACCACAACTGGGTGATTAACAACCCTGGCAATTTGCGGCTGGCGGCTACGGTGCAAGAATCAACGAGCGGGCGGCGTTTGGACGTTTATACCACGCAACCCGGCATTCAGTTTTACACGGGAAATTTCTTGACGCATCTGGTTGGCAAAGAGGACGCCATCTACGACAGGCGTTCTGCCCTCTGCCTGGAAACGCAACATTTTCCCGATTCGCCCAATCAAGCCCAGTTCCCTTCGACTGTCTTAAAGCCGGGTGAACAGTTTGCCGAGACGACAGTGTTTAAGTTTTCTGCCGAATAGAATCTAGTAAAATAATGTTACGCAGTTTAAGGCGCGTAGGGGCGTGATTCATCATGCCCAGCCACACTCAACGAACAAAATTAGGCCGCAGCGTTAAAAGGAGCAAGTCCGATGGATTTCAATCGATGGCGCGACCGCCAGCCTGCGCTAGTTACCCAGCGGGCGTGATGAATCACGCCCCTACGGTGCCATCTGCGGTTGAAAGTTTTTTTCTGTATATAGATAAACTTAGTATTACTTAATTTACAGAAAACCTGCTCTCCATTTCAAATTCATTCATCTGAGGAACCAAATGATGCCCTACAAAGCAATCCTGGTTGGCACCGGCGGTCAAGGTCGCGCATGGTGCGCCCGTTTCTTGCCGCCCAATGTAGAAGATGGTCTGGTGCAAATTGTCGCCGCGGTCGATGTCAATGCGGACGCCTTGAAAAATGCGCAGGAGCAGCTCGGCGTGCCAGCCGACAAATGTTACACCGATCCGCAGCGCGCCTTCGCCGAAAACCCCGCCGATTTTTCGATCATTGTCACGCCGCCCGCCTACCACGAGGCCGTGGTCGATCTTTCGCTGGCGCATGACCTGCACATTCTCTCGGAAAAGCCGATTGCCGACACGCTGGAAGCGGCCGTGCGCATTGCCGAAAAGGTGAAACGCGCTGGTAAGAAGATGGGCGTAACGATGAGTCACCGGTTTGATCAGGACAAAACTACATTACGTCAGGAATTGCGATCAGAGCGCAACGGCGCACTGGATTATCTGATCTGTCGTTTCACCTGCAACATGCGCAATTTTGGCGATTGGGGCGCGGCCTTCCGCCACACGATGAAAGATGCGTTGATGATCGAAGGGTCGGTGCATCACCTAGATATTCTGGCTGATTTGGCCGGGGCCAAGTGTGACACGCTTTATGCGCAAACCTGGAATCCGAAGTGGGGCGAATATGGTGGTGATTCGCAAGGGCTGGTGAATTTACACTTTGCCAACGGGGTGCGCGCCTTTTATGAAGGCGCCAAGACCAACGCAATTGGCTTGAACGGCTGGGCGCAGGAATATGTGCGCGCCGAATGCGAATTCGCCACCTTGATCATGGATCGCCGCCGGGTCGAGCGTCATGCCTATGCAGGCGGCCGCATCTACAAACGCGAAGGCGAGGGCATAGAAATTCCATTGCTGGAACAACGCAAATGGATGAACACCTGGCTGGTCGAACAGTTTGTACAATGGCTGGACGGCGGTCCGGTGATGGAGACGAACATCGAAGCCAATTTACAATCAGTCGCGCTGATCTTCGCCGCGATTGAGAGCAGCCACACCGGTCAGCCGGTCAAAGTGCAAGAATTACTGGAGAAAACGCGCCGGGCAGAAAGTCAGAAGTTGTGAATGGATGGCAGGCAACAGATTATTTGATAAAGAAAAATTTATTTCGGCCAGGTATAGTGCGCATCCTCAGATGCGCTCCTACGAGCAAGAGACCGCATCTGAGGATGCGCACTATACAGCCTGATTGTATGACTTTTATATCGTTTGCGCACCGGATTGGTGCAGCATTTGAACCAGCGGCAAGTTGTATTTAAAATGCCGACTGACATCCCATAGACCTTGCCTACTTTGGGCTGATGAGCGAAAATCTTACGAAGAAATCAGCGCAAATCATGTAATCTCATGAGCATACAGCGTTGATCTTGGGTTGTTCCCGAAGTTGCTCTGGCTCGCCCATCCCGCAAGTTGAACAGTCGCTGCTACACAGTGCTAGAGATAAGGAATTATTATGGAATTAAAACGAGTCGTCATCACCGGCCTGGGCGCGCTGACACCGATTGGCAATACAAAGCAAGCCTACTGGGAAAATGCGCTGCGCGGCGTGAGCGGAGCCGCGCCGATCACCCGCTTTGACGCAGCCAAGTTTAAGACCCAATTTGCCTGTGAGATCAAGAACTTTGATCCGGCCGATTTTCTGGATCGCAAAGAGTTGCGGCGCATTGATCCGTTTTGTCAATATGCGCTGATTGCCGTTGATGAAGCCCTGCGCGATGGCGAAGTGGACCTGGGCAAAGTGAACCGCGACAACATCGGCGTGATCTGGGCCTCGGCGATGGGCGGGATGACCACCATCGAAGAACAGATCGAAGAATTTGTCGACGGCGACCACGAGCCGCGTTTCAGTCCGTTCTACATCCCCAAAATGCTGCTCGACGCCAGTTCCGGGCTGATCGCCTTACGCTATGGGTTGCGCGGCGTCAACTACAACACGGTTTCGGCCTGTGCCTCATCGAATGCGGCCCTGATCGATGCCTTTTACCAGTTGCGTCTGGGCAAAGCGGACATTATCATTTCTGGTGGTTCCGAAGCAGCGATTACCCCGTCTAGCGTGGGCGGTTTTAACGCGGCCAAAGCGCTGTCCACCCAAAATGAGACGCCAGCCCATGCCTCGCGGCCTTTCGATGTCGCGCGCGATGGGTTCGTGATTGGGGAAGGGGCCGCAGCCTTACTTTTGGAAGAATATGAACACGCCGTGAACCGCGGCGCGAAAATTTATGCCGAGCTGGTGGGCGGCGGCATTTCAGCCGACGCCTATCACATTACAGCGGCGCATCCCGAAGGAGTTGGCGCCGATCTGAGCATGCGCCGCGCCCTAGATGATGCGCAATTAACACCCGCCGACATTGATTATATTAATCCGCATGCGACGTCAACCCCCTTGGGCGATATGAGCGAGATCAAGGCGATGGCGCGCCTGTGGGGCGATGATTTGTCACGCGTCCAGATTGGCGCAACTAAGTCGATGACGGGTCACTTATTGGGGGCAGCGGGCGCCATCGAGGCGCTGATCTGCGTGATGGCGATCAAGCACGACCTAATCCCACCGACAATCAATACATGCACGCTGGATCCAGCCCTGCCGCCCAGTGTCAAGTTAGGCTTGGGCGAAAAGGTGGCGCGCCGCATCAATGTAGCCATGAGCAATTCGTTCGGCTTTGGCGGCCACAACGCCACAGTAATTTTCAAGAAGGTAAAGTGACGACTCCCACGACTAAAGCTCGTGGGCTTCTACGGTCTTTCAACCGACACACTATCGTCCTAGTGTGTTTAGTTATGGTCTTAGTTGTGTGGCCTCCGTGTACTTGGCTCTACGCCTTTCAGGTTAGTCTATGCTACTGCACCAATACGCACGCCGTTAACTTCTAAGCGTCGAATATTTTACACTGGCAACGATTTCTGCCAGCAACGCCCTATATTCGGTTGTTAAAGTACAGATGTAGTATACCATTTTTTAGGAGAAAACATTGTGACAATTGGCTTACAACGATGTCCAAAACGAGTACGTTTTGCAGCTATCAGGGCTCCCTCTGGGACAACGGTTAAAACACGTTGGCTTTCCGCCAAAGGATCGTAAATTCATGAAAATTACCGATGTCAAAGCCTATGTCGTCGTGCCCGAGATTCCCGGCATGACCGACAGCGAGCGGCAGTGGACTTTCGTGCAAATCGAGACCGATGCAGGCATCACTGGCTGGGGCGAAGCGACCAATTATCCGGGCGGCGGCTCGTTGCTCTCGGCCTATACCGTGCGTCTGATGAGAGAGTTGTTGATCGGCGAAGACCCCGCGGACATTGAACGGCTGTGGCATAAATTGTATCGCCAATACACCTACCTGGGCGCACGCGGCCTGCCCACGACCGCCATCAGCGGGATTGATATTGCCCTGTGGGACATCAAAGGCAAAGCATGTGGGTGGCCAATCTACGATTTGCTGGGTGGCAAACTTTACGACAGCGTTCGGCTCTATGCCAATGGTTGGTTTGTGAATTGCACGACGCCCGATCAATATGCCAAAGCGGCGCAGAGAATTGTCGCCACCAGCCACACGGCGATAAAGTTGGACCCATTTTTAGAGATGATCCCTTATCACACTGGCTATTTGAACGGGCAAATTTCGGCGGACGGGGAAGAATTAGGTTGCAACATCGTCGCCGCGATTCGGGCGGCCGTTGGGCCGAAGATCGAAATTTTGATCGATGCCCACGGTCACTATAATGTGCCGACAGCGATTCGGCTGGCTAACCGGCTCTACACTGAGTCTAATATCGAATGGTTCGAGGAACCGGTGCCGCCGGAAGGCATTGACGCCCTGCGTAGTGTGCGCGAACAGACGCAGTGTCGCCTTTGCGTGGGCGAGCGACTTTTCACACGCTGGGATTTCCTGCCCATTTTGCAACAGCGTTTGGCCGATTATTTGATGCCGGATGTGGTCTGGACCGGCGGCATCAGCGAACTCAAGAAAATTGCGACGTTGGCCGAAACCTATTTCATCCCGATCAGCCCGCACAACGCAATGGGGCCGTTGCAAGTGATCGCCGGCTCGCACGTCATGCTGACGACGCCGAACTTCTACCGACTCGAATATAATGTGGCAGCCATCTCTGCCTACAACGCAGTGTTGACAATGCCGATCAATTTCCAAGGCAACACGGTCCACATCAGCGAGCAGCCGGGGCTGGGCGTGGAACTCGATGTGGATTATCTGCTAGGTCATTTGCATCCAGCGTGGACGATGGAGTGAGGTTAAGCATCATGCGCGTTTTATAAAAAACAGGAGTATCTTTCGCAAAAATGTAACAGTTCTGCAAATCAAGCGTGCCCGTTCAAGGCAAATCGTCACAGCTTGGACATTCGTATTAGGGTTGATACGCCACTGCTGTATAATTTTATCAACCGTACCTGGGTGATCTTTATCTTCTCTGTTTGCGACAGCCACTAGATTGCGCAATATCAAATTATTGCGATGATTCAAGGGCGAAACGAGAAATGGCACAAAATACTTCAGAAAGAAACCTGATTCTGGGAGCTTTCTATGGATAAATCGTCTATCAGTAACCCCGTAAGCCTTCCCTGAAAACCAAAATACTGTTTGATGAATATCTGCACTTTGCTCCTCATTAACCAACCAATCAGAGAGGAGATGTTCAATTCCTGTTGCTTGCCCTATAATGACCCTCCAAAACTAGACCAAAAGAGAAGGTGGAAGTAGAGTAGGGAACCACAATCAAACTGGAGGTCAAATGACAGAAAAGAAGCGCAAGCAACACAGTGCGGAATACAAATTCAAGATAGCGTTGGAAGCAGCGAAAGAGAATAAAACGCTGAGTCAGCTAGCGAGTGAACAAGAAGTACATCCGAATCAAATCAGCCAATGGAAGCGGAGTTGGTGGAAGAAGGAGCGCGTTTGTTCAAGCGCAATGGAAAAGGGGAGAAGGCATCGAAAGAGGCAGAGGGAGCGGATTATATGAACAAATTGCACCCAGAGGGTACCCGCTCAAGAGGGAACTGGAGTGGCTGAAAAAAAAAGTTACCCGAAGCAGTTGAGGAGAAACGGCAACTCATTGAGGGGGCGCATGAAGTTTTGAGTATTCGCCGCCAATGTGAACTGGTGGGGCTCAATCGGGCTAGCGATTAGTATGAAGCCGCCAGCGAAACGGCAGAGAATTTACAATTGATGCGTCTGCTGGATGAACAATACAGGCGGACACCGTTTTACGGCTATCGGCGGATGACGGTTTGTCTGCGGCATGCGGGGTATCCGGTGAACCCGAAACGGATCGCCCGCTTGATGGGTGTGATGGGAATTGAAGCACTTTACCCTAAACCACGCACAACGATTGTCAATCCAGCGCATAAAATCTATCCTTACCTGCTGCGCGGGGTAAACATTAGCTGTCCGAATCAGGTTTGGAGCACAGACATCACCTATATCCCGATGTCGCATGGCTTTATGTATTTGGTGGCCGTCATCGATTGGTTTAGTCGTTACGTGCTAAGCTGGCAACTTTCCAACACGTTGGACTCACTTTTTTGTGTGGAGACGCTATCGCACTGCTTGACGCTGGGCAAGCCAGCGATTTTCAACAGTGATCAGGGGGTACAATTGACTGCCCTTTCCTTCACTGCCGTATTGGAGCAGGCAGGCGTTCAAATCAGGATGGATGGTCGAGGTCGGGCTTTGGATAATATCTTTAGCGAGCGATGCTGGCGTTCTCTCAAGTATGAAGACATTTATCTTTACCGCTATGACACGATTCCGGCTCTTCACCAAGCACTCGCTCGTTATTTTCATCTCTATAACCACGAGCGTCCACATCAGAGCCTGGACGACCAAACCCCGGCTGTCGTTTATTCGAGGGGCATTCGATAGTTTTGAGTTTAACGCTTTTTAGCCCAATGGGGGGCAATCCGAACAGGACGGGAGAAAGACAAAAAAAATCAGAATACTTCAAGCGATTTGTTTTGAAAATAACAAAACCTGTTGTTTTGATTTAAAACAACTATTTACAGTTTAGCACATATCCTAAAAATCGTCAACTTTGGTCAAAATTGTTCAATGTAATGATAAAAAAACTTTATTCTAGCCAGTTTTGTATTTTGCGTTTTTCTTTAAACACTTTTTGAGATCTAAAAATCCATCTTGTAAAAATATCGTTGACGCCAAAAATAAACATTCCTTTTGGTGTTTGTCCATGTGTGCTTCTAATAAATTGCTCTACTTCTGCTTCTTCCATACCTTCAATTTTATATCTAACTTTAATTTGAGAACATAAATTAGCTATTTCTTTAGTATCAAATGTCAAACCATGTGAATGGTGGGCAAATTTATTTCGTATATTATTGAGTAAGTTTAAAGTATAAAATTCATATCGAGAGATAAGGCCCAAACTATAAGTAATGTTTATCCGTGCTGTTATATTTCTTAAAGAACCTTTGAGTAAAATTTTTGTAGTCGGTACATCAGCAAAAAATACTTCAAGAATATCGTTTAAAACATCATCAAGAACAGCCAAACCAACAAGCGCACATCCACGATCTGATTCATTTTGTAATTCAGTAAGAAAAGCATTTATTTCATTTATAAGATCATCATTACTTAATCCATACCATTGCATTTATCAAATCTCCTAAAAAATGACTGTCAAAAAAACTAAACAGATAAATGCAATGCAGATGAATCATTTCTTTTGGAATGAAGATATTTATTAGTTGTTGCAATGCTGGCATGACCTAATGTATCACGTAAAGTTACAAGTGAAGCACCACGATCCAAA
>JBBREZ010000237.1:0-10494 GCA_038225095.1 Caldilineales bacterium | reverse complement strand
TCTGATTTTCTACCTCATTACTCATTGAAATCCTACATAGACCGAAGACCAGACAGCTATCCTTGCAGGGAAAGCCAGTCACAGGCGCGCCCATAAGGTGTACCTGTAGCTACCCCCTGTTTCAAAAGCAGGACCAGCCTTTGAAACAGGGCAGTACGGAAACGACGATCTACGCGGATTATGTTAAGTAACACAGGAGAAGACAGCATGAACAATGACGAACACAGGGACGCTAGTCAACCGACGAAGAATTTTCTCGCCGGACGGCGGAAAGGGAGCTGGGCAGGGGTGATATCGAAGCTTACGTTTACAACCACTTTGTTGATCATAGCCGCACTGTTTTTCAATCTAGTGGGAAGCGTCAAGGCTAGACCTTTATTCGCAACCGCGCCATCGCTCGGTACGGCTACGAGCTTTGCAGTCCTGGCTGGTTCGACGGCGATTAATACTGGCCCAACCATCGTCACCGGCGATCTGGGGGTCAGCCCCGGGAGCGCGGTCACGGGCTTTCCCCCAGGAATCGTCGTGGGTGGCGCCATCCACGCTGCGGACGCGGTTGCAGCGCAGGCGCAGAGTGATCTCACTGCTGCGTACAATAATCTAGCCGGCCAGGCCTGCAATACTACTTTGACCGGTCAGGATTTGGGTGGACTTACGCTCACGCCGGGCGTCTATTGTTTTTCGTCGTCGGCGCAGTTAACTGGACAACTGACGCTGGATGCCCAAGGCGACCCCAATGCCGTCTTTATTTTTCAGATTGGGAGTACGCTGACCACCGCCAGCAACTCGTCAGTTCGCGTCATCAATGGGGGTGCCTGCAACAACGTATTTTTTCAGGTTGGCAGTTCGGCCACGCTTGGGACAGGCACGACGTTTGTAGGTAATATCCTTGCCCTCACGGGTATTACCCTGACGACGGGCGCCACCGTGGCCGGTAGAATCTTGGCACGCAATGGTGCAGTGACACTGGATTCCAACACCGTCTCTACGAGCTGTGCCGCCGCGCCCACCAGCACACCAACGGCTACGGCTACCGCAACGGATACACCCGTGCCGCCTACCAATACATCAACGGCGACTAGTACGGGGACACCGGCGCCGCCCACCAGCACATCGACGGCGACTGCCACTCAAACACCAACGGCGACTGGCACACCGACGCCCACAGGCGCTGCAACTCAGACGTCAACTAGTACAGGGACATCTACGGCTATTGCAACGCCAACGCCCACGACGACAGGCACCCCACCTACATCGACGCCGACACCGTTAGACGATACAACGAATCAATTAGAAACGCCAAGTGGGTTAGACCCTGTTGGCGAACCAAGCCGCGCCCAAGCGTCGATATTATATCTACCGCTCGTCGTAAGGTAAGCGGTATAGTAGGGGGAGGGCGACCTACGCACAGCAGCTCTGAAATAAGTTGCGAATCGATGAGCAAAAGACAGGATGAAAGTTATCCTGTCTTTTGCTCTTTCTCCGACGCAGTCGGCGTCGTCCTGACGTGAATAGATGTACGGCGCTTATGCCTAATAACATCGCCTGCCCTCAATCCACCATGAGGAGGAATTCATAAATAATTACATAATTCACCCCCTTAGGGTTTATCAATCCCTCTTTCGGGAGAGGACATGGCCCTTATCACCCTGTATACTTCCCCTATGCAACCGTCAATAGCCCCTTATCCCACGCAAATTTATCAGATCCGGATACGCGAGTATTTAGATGATGAGTTAGCGGCGTGGTTTAGCCCTTTGCCCAGCGCCCACGAACCAAACGGCGTGACAACGCTGACCGTGCCAGTGCGTGACCAGGCGGAATTACATGGCCTGCTCATCAAAATTCGTGATTTAAATCTAACGCTACTTTCCGTGATCAACCAGTGACTAACAGAGGAGAAGAACAATGGGACAAAATCTACCAGGCTTTGCGCCGGAAAAACGGTCGGACAATGACAATCGGAAGTCAAAAATAAGTGAAACAGCACCAAAAAAGGAACCGCCGAAACAGTTGAGTTGGGGAGAGCGGTGGAATGGCCTTCGCCCAACGAAAACGGCCATCTTCTGGGCATGGCTGGCCTCGCTGATTCTACTCTTGATCATCGGCTTCAATTGGGGGGGCTGGGTGACAGGAGGGACAGCCAGAAGCCTGGGGACAGCCACGGCAAAAGAGGCGGTTATCACACGCCTGGCGCCGATCTGTGTCGCCCAGTTTAATCAGGACCCAGCGAAGGCGCAAAAGCTCACCGCTTTGAAAGCATTACAAAACTACGAGCGCGGGGATTATGCCGGAAAACAAGGGTGGGCGACCATGCCTGGTGAGACGGCGCCCGATCGTGACGTGGCCGGTGCCTGTACCAGCCTGCTGATGTCTAATCGCCAGTAGGCCACTACTTTGCCAAACCAGGCTAGATTACCAACCGCAACCTGGCGAAGCGTTGCGGTATCGCTGATTGCTATAAAATAGGGAACGAAAAGCAAGATCATGATGACACAGAGCATTGAACCACAAACAAAGAGTTCACTCCATAGCCTGCGCGCGGCATTGGAACAAGCCGAGCGCCAGATTGCGCGGCTCGATGGGTCGAATATCAAAACATTTTTAGAATTGCTTGACCGGATCGAGCAAATGTTTGTAGAACTGGGTCCCGACGAAAGCGCCCTGCGCGCCGAAGAAGGACGCTGGATGAGTTTGCGCAACCGGATTGACGCTAAACCGCAACTGCTGGTCGCTGCGGCAACCCGCGCGGGAGGGCTTGCGAAGTTGCGCGCCCAGCATGCGCCGGCCACCGGTTCTTGGTGGCATTTGGATACTGCGGTGGCAAGCCGCCGCACCCAGATGTTGAAACGCGCTGGGGTGACGATTGCCGCGGTCGTCATCGTGGGCGCGCTAGCGCTGTGGGCCATCAACGCCTTCACACCCGCCGCAGGGTCGCCGGTCACGGCGGCCTCACAAATCGAGCAACTGGTAACGGATCAAAAGTTACCAGACGCGCTGGCCGCCGTGGAAAAAGCGCGCCAAACCCTGCCGAATGACCCCCAATTGCTCGTCTGGGAAGCCGTGTTGAATGAAAAGTTAGGCGACGCCGCCCACGCCAAAACCAGCTTAGCGCAAGCCCAGCAAAAATTTGTAGGCCAACCCGCCGCTTTCTGGACGCTGGTGGGCAATCATCGCCAGCAGGTCGGTAATTTACCAGGGGCCGAACAGGCGGGGCAACAGGCATTGGCCCTTGCGCCACAAGATGCCGACGCCACCTTCCTGTTGGGCAGCGTAGCCGAAGCACGCGGTGACACCGTCCAGGCGGCTAGTTTCTTTAGCAAAACCGTTGCGCTGGCGGGGAATAGCAATCCCCAACTCGGTGTGATTGCCAAGATGCGCATGGGCAACCTCATCCAGCGCGTCGAACCGTTAGCCGGCGCGGCCCCCGTGCCGACAACGACGCCAAAGGCGCCGTAATCAGGTCATCGCTGAATTTATTATAGTTTCCCAAAATATTGCGTACCCCACCCCCAAGCGCAGGGCCCAGAGGGCTTCCTGGACAAAATTTTTCTGGATAAGTATACTTGTTAAGGAGTGTGGATCATGCAAGAACAGGAACAGTTTCGTAGTGCTTTTCTAGAATGGATTGATGCAACAAAGGCCGGCAAAGCATCCTGCCGGGATCGGCGCTTTAAGGCCGCAAGCGGTCAGGAATTTCCGACCGCCTATCTGATGGGCTTTATGTCAACTAATCTAGACACCTTACCAGATGACCATGCCTGGATTGTAACCGACCATATGGGCAGACAAGCCGAGCGGTCATACGAAAATGCCGTGCGGGTGGTCAGAGCGCAACGTCAACAATAGCGACAGCAGGGTGACCTATCAAACGCTCATCCACCCAAGGCCGAGTAGCTATACTGAGCAAGGCCATAGCTGATAAAGATTTCTACCATTTTCTCGCTGCTCACAGTTATCATTTATGCCTTTCACGAGTATACTTAATCAGCAACCTGATCAATTGAACGTTACAGCATAATCACAAAGGAAACATCATGGCTAAAAGTCAGAACACAAAAAAGACCGACAAGAAAAAACCAGCAAAAACCATGAAGGAAAAGAAACAAGCGAAGAATGAAAAGAAAGAACAAAAGGGGAATACCGGCATTCTCAAATAATCGGTGCACTGAATGCGTAATCTGATACCTTCATCATAGCGGCCTGGTTTGGCCCCTTGACCATCAGCCATGAATCAAATGGGGATAAACCACCGATAGGGCTGGTGCGTGATCAGGCGGGGTTATAGGTATCAGATAAATTCTGACCTGCCAGGACTCCGAGCTTCCTGGCAGGTAGGGTATAAGTGGGGTGTAGAGGGTAGAATAGACCACAGGTGTGGTCTATTCTATTGTTGGGCAGCTATTCTCATCTCAATCGGCGCAGAGATTTAGAATAAAGGAGACGCTATATTAGTCTTATGCAAGCGAAAGCCCCTGGGTATATATTTCATTCTCGCTTTTGCCATCTCTTGGGCGTTTGAGCTGCCACTGGCAGCCTCTGCGCAAGGGTGGATACCCTACCCTATCCCATTCGCCATCCATTATCTGGCTGCGCTAGGGCCGATGCTGGCGGCCATGATTGTTACGGGCATTACCGAAGGAAACGTTGGTATCCAAAAACTGTTCAGCGGGCTATTTACGTGGCGCGTTGGGATAGCTTGGGTGCTTTTTGCCGTTGGCGCGCCGATTGCCCTCTTCGTCGTTGCCATTTTTGTTAAGCGGTTGACAAGCGGAATGTGGCCGAATTGGTCTTTGCTGGGGGAAGTAGATTACCTGCCTTATCTGGGGGCTGGGGGAGCGTTGCTCTTGTGGCTGCTCAGCTTTGGCTTAGGCGAAGAGACAGGCTGGCGCGCCTATGCCCTGCCACACTTGCAAAAACGCCATAATGCCCTCAGTTCCACGCTCATCTTGGGTGTCATCTGGGCATTTTGGCATTTACCTGCCTTTTTCTATCGTGACACCTACATGGCAATGGGGCTCGTTAGCGGCTTGCCCATGCTTTTGCTGTCGATATTGGCCGCTTCCGTCGTATTCACCTGGTTTTACAACAGTACAGGCGGCAGTTTGCTCATCGTCACCCTCTTTCATGGGTTTTTCGACTTTTTATCGGTGTCGAGCGCCGGCGGTGAAAGCGCGGCCATTGTTATGAGTGCCGCCGTGATGATTTTGGCTGTGCTGATCGTGCTATTGTACAAGACTGATAATCTCTCATCACAGGCAAGGCGGGTTGCCTAAGCAGCTATGGTGTTAGGCAAGGGTGGCCGCAGTCGAAAGCTATTGTCAAGTTAGGGGTGCGTTTCGTCGCGTTCAAACGTCTCATCCGTTTCGGCGCAGTACCGTCTAAAGTTAGGCGGCTTGTCACGAATGGGCTGCCGTCATATATCAAAAGGAGAAGAAGCAATATGGATCAGAAATCGAATAACCAATCTTCGAAAAGTAGTCAGATGGGAGTGGGCATTGGCATCGGAATAGCCATCGGAACTGCTGTCGATGTGGCATTGAACAATATAGCCATAGGAGTGGCACTGGGTGTAGTGTAGGGATTGGCGTGGCGATTGGTGCTGGTCTCGATTGGCAGAACAAACACTGAAATTCTTCTTGATCGTATTTGTACTTTCTATGCCATTCTGGGTGGTTGGCGCTTTAACCGAGCACTGGGGCGCCCTCTGGGCCAAGCTGTTGCCCATCAATCTCCCGCTAAGCGCGCTGATGTTCGTTTGCCCAATCACAGCAGCCCTCATGCTTGTGCGCCAAGAAAATAAACCCGCTGGGGTGCAGGCGTTCCTGAAAAGAGCCTTTGACTATAAGCGCATCCAGCACAAAATCTGGTACGCGCCCATCTTCTTGCTCATGCCCGCGGTCATGATTGTGTCGTATGGGATCATGCGGCTTTTTGGGCTGCCGCTGCCTGCGTTTCAAATGCCATTGGGCGCGCTGCCGATCTTTTTTCTGATCTTTTTGATTGGCGGGATCGGTGAAGAGATTGGTTGGTCGGGCTATGCTATCGACCCGCTCCAGGCGCGCTGGGGGGCGTTAAACGCTAGCATTATGTTGGGGGCAGTGTGGGCAAGCTGGCACATTGTGCCTTTTTTTCAAGCGCACCACACCGCGCAATGGGTAGTTTGGCAATGCGCCGGTATGCTGCCAATGCGGGTTGTAATTGTTTGGCTCTATAACAATACAGGCAAAAGCGGATTGGCTGCGATCTTGTTTCACGCCATGATCAACGTAAGTACGTTCCTGTATCCCAATTACGGTTCGAGTTATGACCCCTTCATTGCCTTTATCATCCTTGCGGCCGTGGCGGCGACAGTCACATTTTTATGGGGTCCAGCAACATTAGCTCGCTATCGAGTTGCCCCGTTGCGTGGGTCGGCTGTCAGGCGATGAGCAAAAAAAGTGACGATTCGATAAAAGCAGCCACCCCACCCTAACCCTCCCCAAACAGGGAGGGAACCGTCTCGTATCCCGTGACTGTTCCTCCCCCAAACGAGGGGAGGTTAGGAGGGGGCGAGCAGTTACGCGAACCGTTGGGCGGGCGAACACTTATCCTACATTTATCTCCACACAAGGCATTGAGTTATGAACAAAACACAAGCTCGTCCAATCCTGAACCGGCGTGATTTTCTAAAACTCCTGGCGGCGGCTGGCGTAACCGCTACTGGAGGATACGCCTTATACACGTATGCGCCGTGGCTGAATTATGACCAACAAGCCAACCAAGTCCGCAGACCGTTTGCGCAGGGCGCCACACCGTCCGTACAAATGCGGGAACTCGTTCGCTATGCGACGCTGGCCGCGAGTGGACACAACACTCAGCCGTGGCAGTTTGCCATCAAAGAAAATGCGATCGAAATCCACCCAGACTATACGCGCCATTTGCCCGCCGTTGACCCCAGTGACCGTGAACTATGGATCAGTTTGGGCTGTGCGCTGGAAAACCTGCTGGTCGCCGCCCGCGCTACTGGCTATGCACCCGAAGTGACCTATCCTGATGCGGCAGATTTCATCCACATCCGTCTGTCAACGAACACGCCGCAGGGTGGAGCACTGTTCGATGCCATCCCGCTTCGTCAGAATACCCGTTCAGCCTATGACGGCCAGCGCATTAAGGTTGCCGACCTTGACCAAGTGCAGGCTTTGCCACTGGAGCCAGGCGTCGTGCTGCATTTTGTCACAAACTCTACCAATTTGCAGACAGTCCTGGAATATGTCAATCAGGGCAATCTGAGCCAATATGCGGATAAAGCGTTTGTTGCTGAGTTGATTGACTGGATACGCTTCACCAAAAAGGAAAGCTTGGCTTCGCTCGATGGTCTGTACACGCGCAGTTCGGGGAATCCGGAAGTGCCGCGTTGGCTGGGACAAATGTTCGTGGCGGGCACCAAGCCACAACAGCAGGCTGATGCCGATGCCAAGAAATTGCGCAGTTCGCCCGGTGCAGTCGTGGTTGCTTCGGCAGCCGATGATAAGAGCGCTTGGGTGCGCACAGGTCAGGTTTATGAACGCATGGCATTGAAGCTGACTTCGTTGAACATCAAATCGGCTTTCCTGAATCAGCCAATCGAAGTGGCGAAAGTCCGCACGCAATTCCAGAGTGCGCTGGGGCTGGGCGGTGCTCTGCCCCAATTGTTGGTTCGCTTTGGCTATGCGGACGCCATGCCGCGTTCGCTACGCCGTCCAGTCGAACAAGTCCTTATGCAAGCGTAGCCAACACAGAGTAAGCAATGACACCTAATGCTTCGCTGCGGGCGATCAAGCTCCTTCACGCCATCGTCTGGATCTTCTTTGTCGGCTGCATCATCGCCATTCCGATCTTCGGCTTCATGCGACGCTACAGCCAAGCCGTCGTGCTGATTGGCGTGGTGCTCATCGAGGTGTTGATCCTTGTCGCTAACCGCTGGCGCTGTCCGTTGACTGGGGTGGCGGCAAGCTACACCAGTGACCGTAGCGACAACTTCGACATCTACCTGCCGGCGTGGCTGGCGCGGCACAACAAGTTCATTTTTGGGCTGCTCTTCGTGGGCGGCGTCCTGTTTACCCTGGGTCGCTGGGCCGGTTGGCTTGGCTGAGCAAGCTAGAATATGGTTATCTGTTACCCCATTAGGGAGAGGGACCCGCGGCATAATCCTTCCCACATCGCCGCACAAATCCCTCCTTGGAGAGACGACGAGCGCCTGATCCGCGGCTCTACTTTGCAGTAGGCAACCACCAAAGGCGCTTAACGCTGCCCAGCCTATCAACTAAAGTAAAGTTCAAAGGCGCAACAACATGAGCAAAATGAAAACCTACGCAAACAGATGAAGGAATTTGAGGAACAGATCGAAACATTCGGTGAACCAGAAGACGCGGTGGAAACAACCACGTTGAAGCGTTCCCAAGCACGTTGGGGAGTGAGCCGGGTGTGGTTGACGCTTGCTGCACCACCACTCTTGTTTCTCGTGGTCATCATAGCTGTATCTGTTTACTTTGGTGTGATAACGCAAGGAGACGCGCAAGCAATCGCCGAGAATGTTCCACACGCCGCGCCCTACATTGTCCTGATCGTGCAACTTCTACTCATTCCGCTTCTGCTCCGAACGCTACGGGCAGATGGATTGACCTTGCGCGATATTGGTTGGCAACTTCCGGCAGGACAGAAGTGGTGGCGAGAAAGTCTCATCGGCATCCTGGTGGGTGCGCCGCTCGGCCTGATCTACATCTTCGGCTTGTCTCCCCTTTTGGCAACGGTTCAACGTGTAGTTGGCGACTACGTTCCTCCCGACCAAATCCTGGCGGGTCTGGGGTCAGCGATGGTTCCCTTTTTCATTGCCAATGTTGTGCTGGCTCCCTTTATGGAAGAAAATATCTATCGGGGCTATGCCATCACGCGCTTAAGACAACGATTCGGCGTTTTTAGCACTTTCGTACTTTCGTGTCTATTCTTCGGTCTGCTGCATTGGACAGGCGGCTTTTGGTATATCGTATTGACTGGCGTCGTGGCTGGCGGTATCTTCGCGGCGCTGTTCTTCTGGCGGCGTAACATCGTGGTTGCCTATGCAGCGCATTTGGCCTTAAACCTGGTTGAATTTTTGCTGGTATGGTTCATGCGCTGAACGATAGACTTTGCCATGCTAAATACGCTTTTGCCAACGAAATTCTACCGGCTGGTTTTGGCAATCGGAATCAAGCAACGGGCCGAAATGACAAGGAGGGAGGCTTTGTAGAAAGCTGATGGAATGGCATTAGCATTGGAGCGAAAGTCGATTGAAATCTGTACTGGAGTTGCGCGTTGCCGCCCAATCTATGCGGGCGGCTCGCGCGAAAGATTTGTTCGATCAAGCCAAGCATTGCATAAGGAGTGAACCCATGAAATCGAACAACACTGTAATCCGATTAGCAATCTTGATCGTCCCGTTGGCGCTGATCGCTGCGGCAGCGGGAATCTTCTGGCAGGGAACAGGCGAACCGTATCCTTTCACCACTCTACGTGGCGAGACGGTCATGATTCGCGGTCACGGTCTTTACCGCTACGACACAATCAGTTCCTCTGCTCAGGAAGTTGGGCAGGATATTGTCACATTGATAATCGGCCTTCCACTACTCATCACAGGGATTGTGTTAAGCCGCAAAGGTTCCCTGCGTGGGCGGCTTCTGCTCACAGGTGGGTTGGGATATTTCCTGTACACCTACGGAGCAATGTCCTTCCTGACGGCATTTAACCCGCTGTTCTTGGTCTATGTGGCACTGTTTTCTCTCAGCGTATTCGGCTTCATCCTCGCCTTGTCGGGACTCAATCCTAATGAGGTAGTACGCCACGTCTCAGATCGTTTCCCCCGTCGCACGATTGCTACGTATTTCATTGTTGTGGCGGCCTTTCTGGCGATGGCATGGCTTGGATTGGTCGTTCCCGCCATGCTCAAAGGAACTCCGCCTGCGGGATTAGAATCTGCTATCACGATGATCATCCAGGCGCTTGATCTGGGTGTGATCGTTCCGACAAGCCTAGTCACCGCCACCCTGCTATTGAAAAGACAGCCATGGGGATACACCCTGTCCTCGGTGGTACTCATGAAAATATTGACGATGGGAACAGCATTGATTTCCATGATCATCGTACAACTACTGGCTGGCGTCGCGGTTGACCCCCTGATATCTGTAGTCTTTGTGCTGATCTGTCTATCAGGAATCGTTTTAGCAATTGTGACACTGCGAACCATTCAGGACTGATTGGAAACAAGAAGCGCAAACGTTAGGGAGCTAACACCATGAAAACCCTAGTTATCATCGCATCCATCATTCTCGTTCTGCATGGTCTCATCCACTTGATGGGCACCGCCGCTTACATGAAGCTGGCTGCAATTCAACAGCTACCTTACAAGACCACCGTGCTCAATGGACGCTGGGATCTGGGCGCAGGCGGTATCGCGGTGTATGGAGCGCTGTGGGCGGTGGCGGCCATCGGATTCATCGT
>JBBREZ010000236.1:0-10502 GCA_038225095.1 Caldilineales bacterium | reverse complement strand
GCCTTGGATGAAGTTTAAATGTTTTCTCTATTAGCTTATAGCACAATCCATTTAAATCTATATAATTGTGGAGGGAGCATCCTTAGCCTGATTGTATGACTTTTATTTGTTTCATCGATTACAAAGATGAGCCGTCAATGCTGGTGTTGCCCAGTTCGATGAACAAGTTAGGCAAAGGCTTGACATCTGCTACTCATCACTATCGTACATAAGCCGATAATTTACGATAGAAATATATCTGGGCAATTCATAGTTTTGCGATCATCTAGCGAAACTGTGAATTGTCATTACATGCTCAGTGCAGTTTGGCCAAAAACGGAAGTGACAAGGAGTAAAGGAATAGGATGGCAGACGAAATCCCCAATAGCGCATCAATTCTAGTGGTCGAAGATAACCCAGATTTGAATACTGCGATTTGCGAAATCCTGGAATCATATGGCTTCAAGGTAAATTCAGCAACCAACGGCTCAGAGGCATTAGATCGGCTTAAATGGCAGATACCAGATGCGATTCTGTGCGATATTACGATGCCGTCGATGGATGGCTATACGTTGTTGAAGTATGCCCGCACCGACCTTCAATTGCGCACCCTGCCTTTTATTTTCTTGACAGCTCGCGCCTCGATGGCAGATCAACGATTGGCCAAAGAAATTGGCATCGAAGATTATTTAACGAAACCGGTCGATAGTGGGGATTTGGTGGTTGCGATCAACAATGCGTTACGTCGCCGTCAGATGATGAAAGACGAAATGCAACAGCAGATGGATGCCTTGCGCAATCGGATTGTGGGGCTGCTCCAGCATGAATTTCGCACGCCGCTTACCTTTGTCCTGGGCTACGCCGAGTTTCTGATGGATGTCACTGCCACCGACGTTAATCTGGATGAATTGCGCTCATCCACTGCTGCGATT
Organism: Caldilineales bacterium; assembly: GCA_038225095.1. GTDB lineage: Bacteria > Chloroflexota > Anaerolineae > Caldilineales > Caldilineaceae > JAPLGZ01. The sequence goes on along the minus strand of JBBREZ010000236.1, from coordinate 9,591 downwards.
CTGGACGGTGGTCGCCGCTTACAACGGCTGATCGAAAGTTTCTTGATGCTGGCTGAATTGCAAAATCGCACGCTCGAAAGCCATAATCTGGATAATTTGAGCTCGGACACCCTCGTGCGTGATGTCGCTACTACATTTCGTCAGCAACTAGAGGAAGTGAACCTGACAATTGTAATCCTGGAACAGAACAGGGATGCAGTCATTAATGCGGATGAAGGCTTGTTGCGCGAAGCGCTAAAACGCCTGCTCGACAATGCCATTCGCTACCGTCGAGCCGACTCGAATTACATCTGGCTTTCGGTTGAAGCCGTAGCCACTTATGTCGGGTTTCGCGTCCGCGATAAAGGCGTTGGGATGCCACCAGAAATGGTCAAACAGTTTGCTCGCCCTTTCGAGCAGGTTGACCGCGATAATCGTACACAACCTGGCGCCGGTTTGAGTCTAGCCTTGGTCTCTCACATCGCTCATTTACACGGCGGCAAATTGGAAGTGCAAAGTGAATATGGTAAAGGCAGTACTTTTACGATCTGGCTGCCGGCTGCGCCAGAATCGCCCGTGCCAAGTTAATACAAACAATGTATGAACAGACAAGTGACCAGAACATTATTTATCCATAACGGCGCTATTCCGGCCGAATTTGTGCCTAAGGCAGTGCCGGTTCGCGCACCAGAAGCCATTCAGCCAGGATTTACTACGGCGCAAATTGATAGTAGGGATGGCCGAATTTTCGCCGTAGAGCAGACGTCAGCGTCAGCGCTGTCATCAATGCCGTCACCCACATTAGATGCCAGCGGCTGTGTTGTCTTGCCTGGCTTTGTCGATATTCATGTCCACGGTGGCGCGGGCTATGATGTGATGGACGCCAGCCCGGCGGCAGTCCATGCCCTGGCCCATTTTTTCGCGCAACATGGTGTTACGGCTTTTATGCCGACAACGATGACAGTGCCGCACAGCCATACGTTACGCGCCGTCGCCGCTATCACCTGGGCGATACAACAACCAGCGTCCGCCCAGCAAGCGGGAGCACGCATCCTGGGCATTCACCTGGAAGGCCCCTACCTTAGTCCAAAATTCCCCGGCGCGCAACCAGCGACGTACATTCGCCAGCCGAACCTGGCTGAATTTAGCGAATTGTTGGCGGCGGGCCCCGTCCGTATGATCACGTTAGCACCAGAGGAACCGGGGGCAGATCTGCTCATTGCCGCAGCGTTGCAGCATAATGTCAAAGTCGTCCTGGGACATACCAACGCGACCTACGAAGAATGCGAAGCGGCGATTGCCACTGGCGTGAGCCAGGCTACCCACACCTATAACGCCATGAGCGGTTTGCACCATCGCCACCCCGGCACGCTGGGCGCAGTGTTGAGCAACGATGCCATCTATGCCCAAGTGATCGTCGATAACTTTCATGTCCACCCAGCTGCGGTGAAAATTCTGGCGCGTTGCAAAGGCGTGGCCCGCACGATTTTGATCACGGATGCGATGCGGGCGGCGGGGTTATCCGATGGCGAATATGATTTGGGTGGTCAAGTGGTCACGGTGAAAAAGGGGCAATGTCGCTTGAGGGATGGCACGTTGGCGGGCAGCACATTGACGATGCAGCATGGGCTGATCAATTTTATTGCAGCAACCGGCTTGTCATTGGCTGAGGCGTGGCCTGCGTCCAGCCGTACGGCCGCACAGGCGCTCGGGTTGGACCATGAACTAGGGGCCATTACGCCGGGCTATCGCGCGGATTTGGTCGTGCTCGACGCTCAGTTAACGGTGGTTGCCACCGTTGTCGATGGGGCCCTAGTCTATTTACGCGAACCGGAACGGCTTACACTTTAATCGTTGTCACAATCACATTTTTGGCCCCGTTCGCCAATAAGGCTTGCTTTACGGCAACGACATGCTCGGTTTCTACAAGCGCAATCACATTGCCACCGCGGCCACCACCACTCAGTTTTGCCCCCATTGCACCCGCCGCTTTAGCGACTTGAATTAAACGCGCCAACGGTGGCGAACTTACGCCTAATTCGGCCAGCAACGCTTGATTACGGTCAAATAAAGGCCCAAGCTCGGCAATTTCACCCTGTTCAATGGCCTGGCGCGCCGCCACGGCAAGCGCACCAATCCGGTCAAAATACATTTCATATCGTGTGGAATCCGCCCGCCAAGCTTGGCGTACATCGCTAACAATCGCCTTGGTGGGCGCAGCGATGCCGCTATCGGCAATCGCAATCGTAAAGGGTTGGCGTGGCGTAAAAATGGTCGGCAACTGGCCCTTGACAAACCAAATCGGCAGGCCATAGGCGATCACCGTGTTATCGATGCCGCTGGGTGTGCCGTGGTAGAGCCGCTCACTCTCAAAAATCAGTTCGCTGATCAGGGCGGGCGTAACCGGTTGGTCAACATGGGCATAGATGGCGCGAACCAACGCCGCGCTCAACGCCGCGCCGCTGCCCAGGCCGCTGGCGATTGGAATTGTGCTGGACACTGCAATCCGCCAATTGGGGTTAGACGACAAATCTAGCCGAGCCAGTGTCAGGCGCGCCATTAGCGCCAAGGCGAATGTCTCCGGCGCATCACTTAATACGGTATGCAGTCCAATATCGGGGGCGGTGAGCACGCAATCGCAACCCGCAGGCAAATCCGTGATCGTTGCCGTAGCAACAGTCTCCCACACCGGCACCGCGATCGCGGGCCGGCCATAGACAACGGCATGTTCGCCCACTAAAATTATTTTGCCAGGCGCAGAGGCGGTGGTTAGCATGTGGATAGCTTATCATATTTTCTAGTTTAGCCAAACCATCAATTGCCACTTGACAACAGGTTCCCCTGTGGATACAATGTGCTTACATTGTTTAACTTATCAGCCAGGAGGCGCCTATGGAGACCGCGATCAGAACGCATATTGTTAAGATTGGCAATTCTCAGGGCATTCGCATCCCGAAATTGCTGCTTGATCAACTCGGCTTTGGCAGTGATGTTGAAATCGCAGTAGAGCAGCACACGCTTGTGATCCGTCCCGTGCAACAGGCCCGTCAAGGCTGGGAAGAGCAATTTCGTCTGATGGCCGAACGGGGTGATGATCAACTCTTGGATGACGATACGGTCAGTCTTAGTCAGTGGGATACTACCGAGTGGGCATGGTAATCGCTCGCTTTGATGTGTATCTTGTGGCGCTTGACCCAACGCTTGGGCACGAGATGCAAAAAACGCGGCCCTGTCTAGTCGTATCGCCGGATGAGATGAACCGCACGATTGCCACCGTTATCCTGGCGCCCATGACAACCGTGGGACATGCCTACCCTTCACGCGTAGCATGCCGCTTTCAGGAAAAGGATGGGCAAATTGTGCTCGATCAGTTGCGCACCGTAGACAAACAACGCTTGGTCAAACACCTTGGTCGCATCGACACCGCAGTTCAGCAACAGGTTTTAGCGGTGCTGGCGGCCCTGTTTGCCGCTTAGAAGCGGTCTAGAATTTATCGTAGTGACGACTTTAGTCGTATACTGGACACTAGGTTCGCATGAGTATGCTATGTTTTGAAACAGAGGTTGCCAATGACGACGGTGATGATTCAAGATAAATATGCGGAGGCATTAAGCACGTTGGGTGATGTCCAGACATCCGTTGATTTAGCCGTCCAACGCTATACGATTGAGCAGATTACGGCCAAGATTGCCGAACTTCATCAACGCGCAGAAAGTTACCAAGCAAAATATGCGATGAATTATGCCACCTTTACGAATCGTATAGCCCGCGATGAAGTTTTTGTACAAACAATCGAAACAACGATTACACCGCTTTGGGAACTTGATTTGGGTGACTGGGAGTTCTGCGTGAAGGGCATTGAGGATTGGACCCACAAATTACAAACACTTTTGCTGACATAATTCGTACCGCCGAGTCCACCTTTGATGCCGTATCAGTAAAGGTGGACAGCACCCCAGAACGCTCCATTTTGCGCATCCAGGCACGATACAGACTCTATGAACTCTTCATCACAGAGTTGGTCGATATGAATATCCTTGACATACGCCCACGACTAAAGTCGAGGGATTCTAGGGTCAAACATGGGCAGCCCTTGTTTGGTCTTACGCCCACTAACCTATGGGAAGATGCCGCCGCTTCAGTAGAAGCGTACTTCTCACGATCAGTTTGGCTTCGACGTGAGCGACTCGACTGAGCGTTCGACTGAGCGCTCACGCCGAAGTCTCGCCGAAGTCTCAGCCGAACGGTGCGCTTTGGTACGTTTCAAATTTTACGCGTTGAACTACTCAACCGGGTGCCCACTGGGCGCGGCAATTTGAAGTTATTAAAGGGCTTGCACAGTGGAGGATTAAGCGCTTCAGTAGAAGCGTCCCCGTCTCGCTGTGTTGTACCCAATAATATAGCACAGTTACCCTATTTTTTATATTTTTCATCCAACACACCTCACAGAATTTTCTCTCTATTTCAGCGCAATACATTGCGCAAAAACTGCCCCGTATACGAACACTCGCATTGCGCCACTTCCTCTGGTGTGCCTTGCGCAACAATCCGGCCACCTTGCTTGCCACCCTCTGGCCCCAGGTCGATCACCCAATCTGCGGTCTTGATCACGTCCAGATGATGCTCGATCACCAATACCGTGTTACCCACATCGACCAAATGATTTAGACTATCGAGCAACCGTTGAATGTCGGCCAGGTGCAGACCGGTGGTCGGTTCGTCGAGGATATAGAGATTACGGCCCCCGCGCTTGACCTTGCCCAATTCGTGCGCCAGTTTGACGCGTTGCGCCTCGCCGCCGGAGATGGTGGTCGATGACTGACCAAGCTTGAGATAGCCCATCCCAAGCTGGTTCAGCACACCTAGTTTATGCGCAATGAGCGGCACATCTTGGAAGAAACAAGTAGCCTCCTCAACCGACAGTTCTAGCACTTGCGCAATATTCTTGCCCCGATAGGCAATCTCCAACGTCGCTTCGTTGTAACGGGCGCCTTTGCAAATCTGGCAAGGCATTTCCACATCGGCCATAAATTGGAGTGAGGTGATAATCAAACCATGTCCCTGGCACTCCTCGCAGCGCCCGCCCTTCCTATTGAAACTGAATTGACCCATGTTATAGCCGCGCGCCTGGCTTTCCGGTACCCGCGCAAAAAGTTGACGAATCGCATCATAGACGCCAATGTAGGTTGCAGGATTGGATGTGGGCGTGCGACCAATTGGCGTCTGGTCAATATTGATAATATCGCGCAGATGTTCAACGCCTTCAACCGCGCTATGCGCGCCCGCTAACACACGGCTGTCGTGAAAGATCGAGTAGAGTTTCTTATACAAAATTTCATTGACGAACGTGCTCTTACCGGAGCCAGAAACGCCGGTGATGCAAACAAATAGACCAAGCGGGATCGTCACGTCGATGGCTTGCAGATTATTCTGGCGCGCGCCGCGCACGATGAGCACCTGACCATTTGAACTGCGGCGTGCAACTGGCCGCGCAATCTGGCGCGCACCACTCAAATATTGGCCGGTCAATGAGTTCGGATTACGCAGGATCTCGGCAAGCGTGCCTTGCGCCACCACGGTGCCGCCATGGACGCCCGGCCCAGGGCCAATTTCGATGATTTGATCGGCGGCGCGCATGGTCTCTTCGTCATGCTCGACAACAATCACCGTGTTGCCGATGTCGCGCAGGCGTTGCAACGTGTGGATCATCTTGCGGTTATCGTGCGGATGCAGACCAATGCTTGGCTCGTCTAGTACGTACAACATGCCCATCAGTTCGGAGCCAATCTGCACCGACAGCCGAACGCGTTGTGACTCGCCACCGGAGAGCGTAGAAGCGCGCCAGTTCAGGCTCATGTAATCCAAACCAATGTCCAGCAACAAAGTAAGCCGGGCGATGATCTCGTGGACAATCTGTTCGCCGCCTTGCCGTTGGCGCAGCAAGGGTGGCAGATCGGTGAGAAATTCCTTGAGTTCGGTAAAAGTCAGATCGCCCAATTCAATAATGTGCTTGCCGTTGAGTGTGATCAAGAGCCGTTGGTACTTCAGTTTGACGCCTTTGCAATCGGGACAGGTTTTCTCGACCATCACCTTTTTCAAATATTCTTCCATCCAGGTGTGGGCCACTTTTTGCTGCCGATAATGACGATAGCGCCGCTCGATCTCGTTGATAATGCCGTCAAAGCGGAAGAGTTTTCCAACATGCTCATCGCCCTTCGTCGCCCCTTCGGGCAAGACAAGCGGAAAACGTTCACCTTTGCTGCCATACAGAATAATATCGACGGCGTCCGCCGCCAACGCGTTAAAGGGCGTATCCAGGCTAAAGCCAACGTGTTGGGCCACACTATAGAGCAGCCGCGTGGCCCAGGCATTCTTATCATAATGAAACGCTTCATGAATAAACGCGCCACCTTTGATGCTGCGTAGCTTGTCTGGCACCAGTAAATCGGGGTGAACATGCAAATAGGTGCCCAGGCCCAGACAAGTGGGACAGGCACCCACAGCTTCGTTGAAGGAAAAATAGACTGGTTCCATTTCTCCGCCCGTTATGTGATGTTCTGGACAGGCGAACTGATGATAGAAATCTCTCACTATTTTGGCTTTTGGTGAATTCAAGATGCGAAAGCGCAGGAAACCCTCGCTCATACACAGGCCATTCTCAAGCGAGGTCACGAGACTTTTGTAGATATTGGCATCGACGATGATCTTGTCGATCACAATCTGCATATCATAGGTTTGCGCCTCATCCAGTTCAAATTCTTCACTTAAATCTACCAATTCATCATCAATGCGCAAGCGACGATAGCCTTTGCTGCGGATCTCGCCAAAAAGATAGGCGTAATCTTCCCCATAGAGCTTGAAAACAGGCGCGTTGACCTCCACCAGTGTGCCTTTTGGCAGCGCCAGGATATGCTCCGCCATCTGCACGGCGCTCTTAACCGGTACTTCCTGGTGACAATAAGGACAGTGGGCGATGCCGGTTGTCGCATAGAGCACACGCAGATAGTCAAAAATATCAGTCATGGTGCCGACAGTAGAGCGTGGGTTCTTGCTCACCGATTTCTGCTCAATCGAAATAACGGGCGACAACCCGTGAATAAAATCGACATCTGGTTTCTTCAACTGGGCCACGAACTTGCGTGAATAGGCCGAAAGTGATTCGAGAAAACGCCGCTGCCCTTCGGCATAGATGGTCTCAAACGCCAGCGAGGATTTACCGGAGCCACTGAGCCCAGTCAACACGACGAGCTTTTCGCGCGGAATTTCTACATCAATATTCTTGAGGTTATTGACTTTTGCGCCCTTGACGCCAATCGTGTTTCTCACTGTGAGTCTCCTAAATGAACAAGTTTAACGCAAAGACGTAGATCGGCAGAGCGAAAAAGACCCCGCCCAGCAGGCTGCGACGGAGCCTGCGGCAAGACTTCGGCGTGCGCTCAGACTTCGGCGAGCTCAGTCGAGTCGTCGAACGCTCAGGCCCCGTGCGGTGAGCTTGTCGAACCGCAGCCGAACGGGAGGGCGGGGGGAGGGGTCTTCGCTCTGCCGCGACGCGTCTTCACGTTGAAAAGTAGTTCCCTATTAGCAAGAGCCAAGTTTGGGTAAAAAGGATACCAAAAAGCTAGGTGACAGAAAAATACAGGGGTGCATAGAGGAAAAAACCAATCGCACCTGTATAAGGTTGACGCCAGTTGATTTGACGCATATACTGATTTTACGTCTTGCTACCAGTCTACCATGAGAAAGTTCAAATGAGCCATGATCTAATGGCCGTCCTCCAGCCTGTCATTGATCAACTTCAAATTGCAATTACCAACGATCCTGCTTTGCGTGCGAGTTTACGTCAATTAGTAAAATCAGTGCTCGCCTTCGCAGAGGAACCGGAGCCGCAGGAACCTTGTGCAGTGACCACTGTACAGTCTACGCCGTCGCCCGCTGACGTTCCTGAAGCAGAATTGCCGGCTATGCCACCCCCTAGCCAAGCGCCACCCACGCCCGAAACCAATGGGGCCACACCAGAGCGAGTGGTTGATGGTGCGGCCAAACCGCTGCCGAGTCCTGGGCATTTCTCACAGCCACTCGTGCGGCTCTACCAACCCACCATTGTGCGGCAGTCATTGCCCGTAACCGATGCCGATTTGCCGTTGATTGTAGCGCGCTGCCAGCTTAAAGCTGAAGGTTCGCGCTGGGCCGCTGCCCGCCAACGCCTGCTGAAAGAAGGCGCTGACTTTGATGTGGCGATTGAGCCAGGTGACCGCGACATTATCGCTCGCGCCAAAATGTTGCCAGATTGCTTCCTTTGGATGTGTCATCGCGACAAGCCGATGCCAGCCGATTTAGCGCAATATGAAGATTTGGCCGGTTGTTTTGACGCGGCAGCTTCGATTGTGACCTTGATCGATCAGCTGTTGAAAGATGAAGCCGAAGAAGAAGAGAGCATGTTCGAACATGCCCTCGATTTGGCCGCGGAAGCGCAATCGGCGTTGCGCCTTGCGATTACGGGCATGGATGGTAGTGGTGATTCCGATCAGCTCAAACTTTTTAACTGGTTACGGGCCACGGGGGCTGAGCAGCAAATTTTGATTCATCGCTTTATGCGCAAGGATGACCCCGCCGATCCAAAAGGCTGGCCGCAGTTGCAAAAGCGCATTCAAGCGGTGGAAGAGAAACTTCAGTTCACCAAGCATCGCGTCAAACGCCAAAAAGGTCTGTACAGCAAGCTTCGTTATCATATTAAACTCATCCATGATAACGCTGGGCAGGAACGCAATCACGACTGGCAGAAGATCGTCGAATCGATCGAAGACTTAGTGAATGATGGCTTGCCGCCTAGTAATCGCGAAATTCGGGATCTGCTGTTGCCCATGCTCGACGACATGCCAGAAACACTTGAGCTATCCAAAAACTTCAAACTGGTCTTGCGTGAGATCGACCGCTTTCTCTCATCACTCCCCACCAAGGCGGATGGCGCCACGCAGATCGAACCGATTGAAGAGGTGCGCCGCGCCGCCGAATTACTGCGCGGGCAGACCATCGTGCTGATCGGGGGCGACCGCCGTCCGCTTGCCGCCGAAGCGCTGACGCAAGCGTTTAGCCTGAAAGATTTGATCTGGGTCGAAGGGCGCGATCAAACGTACGCAGATTTTGAGCCAGAAGTAGCTCGACCAGAAGTGGCTGTGGTGATTTTGGCCATTCGCTGGTCACGCCACGGCTTTGGCGAAGTAAAAGCATTTTGTGAAAAATATGGGAAACCACTCGTGCGCTTACCGGGCGGCTATAGCCCTAACCAAATTGCGTCCCACATTGTCAGCCAAGTGGGCGAACGGTTGGACAAGGCCAACTTGGTTGAGGCATAAAGCAGGAGCAGCCTCACCCCCGGATGGTCTCCTGATCAAAAAACGACTCACAAAAGGTGGAGTCGAATCGTACATTGTTCTCCCCTCTTCTGAAAACTGTTCTTTGTTTCAGGAGAGGGGCCGGGGGTGAGGCTCCTGCTTTACGCAGCCACTGGTTGGCCCACGACAATTCGTTCATGGCTGGTGTAGATGTTAAAACGTTCACCCCGCAAAAAGCCAATCAGCGTGATGCCAAATTGCTCGGCTAGTTCAACGGCCA
>JBBREZ010000235.1:0-10531 GCA_038225095.1 Caldilineales bacterium | reverse complement strand
CTGCCATTCAGCCCAAAGCCATCGACGCGGGCGCATTTAATATGGCCGGCGCCGACTGGCCGGAAGATATCGATTTCGTTGCCGCTGCGATGAGCCACTATGGTTTTGGTCAAATGATCACGGTCGTCAATGATGCGATGGCGCCGCTGCGCGCTGGCTCGCCGGACTGCATAGGTGTAAGCGTTGTCTGTGGCACGGGCGTGGCTGTCGGCGCGCGTGGGCCGGATGGACGCACCTGGCACTCTGGTTTCTGGCAGTTGACGCAGGGCGCCGGGGAACTGGGGCAAAAAACGTTGCATGCCGTTTATCTGGCCGAACTAGGTATTCAGCCGCCCACAACGTTGACCGCGCGCGTCTTAGAATTTTATAACCAACCTAACGTCGAGACTTTGCTCTACCAACGCACCCGGCGAAATCGAACGCCGCTCCCCGATGTGCGCCATCTGACTCGTGCGCTATTAGATGAAGCGGGCCAAGGGGATGGCGTTGCGCGGCAGATTGTCCAGGCCCATGGCGCAATATTAGGTGATTATGCGCTGGTCGCTGCGCGCCAGGTAGGGTTTACCAACATCCCTTTTACGCTTGTTCTGGCCGGTGGTGTGTTTCGCCATCCCGAACGTTTGCTGATCGATTCATTGCTGACGCATGTCACCTCAGCCGCACCGGCGGTGCGCATGGTGCAAAATCAACTTGAACCAGTGGTCGGCGCGCTCATGTTGGCGTTTGATGCGGCAGGCGCACCTGTAGACGAAAAAGTGCGCACGCGTCTCCTCTCCACCTTGCCGCCCCCCGCATTTTTTATGACCTAATTCAATTTGCTCGCGTCCAGCGCGTGCATTGCACGGGTTCCTTACTTTTCGCCCTAGAAACCACCTACTAACCCGTGTGCTGCACTCACGAATAATTTGTGCCATTTCTCCATCTATATCAAAAGGAAACCATCATGTATACCCTTGAAAACAATCAACTATCCGCTGCCATCTTAGACCCGCAGACCGACCTTGATCGCTGCGGCTCGCGCTATTGCGTGGGCGGTTACATCTATCAAGTGACCGATAGCGCCAAAGGTGAGCTGTTCAGCGGACCGCAATACCCAGCCCCCTATCCTGATGTCTTCGACGGCCAGGGCGCGCCCGATATGTTTCTAGCCAATTTGCACGGTGACACCGCGCCCGTCGGCGGTGAAGTGGGCATCATCGGCGTGGGCCGTGTGCGCCGCACCAGTTCCAAGACGCCGTTTTCCGTGCGCGACAATCCCGATGTGATCGAATTTTTACCCTGGCGCGTCACGCAAGGCCCTAACAGCATTCTGATGGAGACCGAGCAGACGTTCGCTGATTGGTCTTATCATCTCTCGCGCCTGGTGACGTTGATGGGACGTGCCGTGTACTCGCGCACTGAGATCCGCAATGTCGGCCCATTGGTGTTGCCCGTACGCTGGTTCGCTCATCCCTTCTTTCCACTGACGGAAGACCGGACGTATTGTCAGTTTTCGACACCAGTTTCGATGGCCGAGAATCCAGGCTATATGGTCAATGCCGAGGGTTTTATTGAGCAAAAACCGGATTTCAACTGGAAGGCCGGTCATTTTCAGTGGCTACAATATGAAAAAAACGGCAATAGCATGACAATTGTAGAACGCCATCCCACGCTTGGCGCAGTGACTACCGTGACCGATTTTATGCCTGATCCGCTGCCCGTCTGGAGCAACGATCGCACCTTTTCGTTTGAGCCCTATCGCGCGCGCCAACTTGCCACCGGTGAAGCCGCCGCATGGAGTATCGAGTATCGCTTCTAGGCTTGATAAGGCCGACGAGGGTGGTATAATAGCTGTGAAGTGGTAAACTAGCTGATTACTCTAAAAACTTCAGACAAGAGAGCATAAGCTGATCGTGTATGAGATTGAATTCGCAGATGAGGCGCTGGCAGATCTGAAATGGTTTAAGAAGTATGAACAGAATGAAATTTTGGACGGGATCGAAGCAAACTTAGTTTACGAACCCACCGGTGAAACACGGAATCGTGGTTTACTTCGCCCGAACCAAACCGCTGCATGGAAGTTACGGCTTGGTAATTTTCGCGTCTATTACGACGTTGACACAGGTCTGCGCATTGTCTTGATTGTGGCGATTGGTCTCAAGATCGGGAATCTGGTGCATTTTCGGGGAAGTGCGAGGGATTTATGAAAACTGTTACGATATCTACACAGGCCAAAGAAGTGAATGAGTTACTCCAAATGGCGCAGGAAACGGTCTTGCTATTGCAGACAACCGATGGCAGCCAATTCGTGTTAACAAGAGTGACAGATTTGCCCGCGTTCTATGTAGGCGACAGCGATGATTTGGTGACAGAGATGGCGACAGCACGCGCCAACCAAGAATTGATGAAATTTCTAGATGAACGTGGCGCGCAGGCTCAAAAGGACAAAGGAACGCCGTTAGCAGCGGTAAGGCGTCAGCTAGGTTTGTGATACAGGATTGCCCCTGCAATCATCTGATGATTCGCTTCCATAAACTAGAGCGTACTTTCTTTCTTACCGGCAACTATGCCTATTATGACAAAACAAACTCGTCTCACCAAGCCAGAAATCATGAGTCCGGCTGGCTATTGGCCACAGTTACACGCGGCGATTGAAGCCGGCGCGGACGCGGTCTATTTCGGGCTCAAACATTTCACCGCACGGGCCAAAGTCGGCTTCTCGCTTGTTGAATTACCTGAGGTGATGCGCACCTTGCACCAACGCGGCGTGAAGGGCTATGTCACGTTCAACACGTTGGTCTTTGACCATGAACTGAGTGAAGCGGCCAAAACGTTGGTGGAAATTGCCGGGGCGGGTGCGGATTCGATCATCGTGCAAGATGTGGGCATTGCGCAACTGGCCCAGCAACTGGCGCCCGACTTGGCGGTGCATGGCAGCACGCAGATGAGCATTACCAGCGCCGAAGGCATTCAACTGGCGCAACAATTTGGGGTCAGCCGCGTGGTATTGGCGCGTGAACTGGCGCTGGACGAAATCTGCACGATCCGGAGCCAGACAGCCTGCGAGCTAGAGATGTTTGTGCACGGCGCGCTGTGCGTCTCCTATTCTGGGCAATGTTTTTCCTCGGAAGCATGGGGCGGGCGCAGCGCGAATCGTGGGCAGTGTGCGCAGGCCTGTCGCTTGCCGTATGAACTGTTGGTGGACGAACAATTGCGCCCGCTAGGCGATGCGCGTTATCTGCTGTCACCCGGCGATCTCTATGCGCTCCATCAGGTGCCGGAAATTGTGCAACTTGGCATCTCCGCGCTCAAAATTGAGGGCCGTTACAAGGACGCCAATTACGTGGCGTTGACGACTGCCGCTTATCGTAAAGCGGTCGATGAGGCGTGGGCCAATTTGCCGCTGAGCATCAGCCGGCGCGAGGAAATCCACCTCGAACAAGTCTATTCCCGAGGTTTGGGCGCGCATTTTGTCACGGGCACCAACCATCAGACCGTCGTGAATGGGCGGTCGCCGCGCCATCGGGGCGTGTTGATGGGCCGTGTGGCGCGCGTGTTGACGGATCGCGTGTTGCTTGCGCCTGCGCCAGGCAATGAAGTCGCGCCACTCAAAGCCGGTGATGGCATCGTGTTTGATGCCGCCGATTGGCGCAGCCCGGAAATAACTGAAGAAGGTGGCCGGATTTATCACGTTACAGGGGTGCGCGGCCAGCAGGTGGAGCTCCAATTCGGGAATGGCGCGGTCAACTTTAGCCGCATCCGGCCCGGTGATCGGGTCTGGCGCACGCATGACCCGGAGCTAGATAAAGCCGCCCGTCCCTTTACTCAAGCCACAACGCCGGTTCATAAACAATTAGTCCAGATCCGCGTCACCGCCCACGAAGGCGCGCCTTTAATCGTGGCTTGGGCTTTGGTCGAACAACCGGACGTCTGGATCACGGTGCAATCTGCCGAGCCGCTGGGTGCTTCGCATAATCGCCCGTTGACGCCTGAATTTTTGCGCGAGCAGTTGGGGCGGCTGGGCAATACCCCTTATGCGTTAAGCGATATCGAACTGGATTTGCGCGGCCAGCCGTTTGCGCCTAGTTCCTTGCTCAACGATTTGCGCCGCCAGGCGATCGAGCAGTTGGTGGCGTGTCAGGGCCAGTCACAGCCAATGACGCTGCGTGATCCAGCCGCAACCCTCAGAATGGCGCTTGCCCAGGCGGTTCCCACGGCCAGCGTTGCACGCGACAGCACCTTAGGCCGGCAGGAACCATTTCTCCATTTGCTCGTCCGCACACCAGAGCAGTTAGAGGTCGCCCTCGCCCTGCAACCGGCGAGTATTACGCTCGATTATCTGGATTTATATGGCTTGCGTCCGGCCGTGGAACGGGTGCAGGCCAGTGGCATCACGGCACGCGTGGCCAGCCCCCGTATTTTGAAGCCGAATGAACAACGCATCGTCAATTTTCTGCACCGATTAGACTGTGAGATCGTCGTGCGCTCAAGCGGCTTGCTTTATGCGCTGCAAAGTGAAACGAAACTGCCGTTGATCGGGGATTTCAGTTTGAATGCAGCCAACGTCTTGACGGCTGACACTTTCCTGCGCCTCGGCCTGACGCGATTTACGCCCACCTATGACCTCAACGCCACGCAAGTAGCCGATCTGGCGCGTGCAATCGGCGCTGATAAGGTGGAAGTGGTAGCCTACCAACATCTCCCGGTCTTTCACACCGAACATTGCGTCTTTTGCCGTTTTTTATCGACGGGCACCAGTTATAAAGATTGCGGCCATCCGTGCGAAAAACATCGCGTGGCACTGCGCGATGAGCGCGGTCGTGCACACCCAGTGATGGCGGATGTCGGTTGTCGCAACACGGTCTTTGGCGCCGAAGCTCAGGATGCCAGTTCACATTTGGACGAATGGCGACGGGCTGGGATTCAGCATTTTCGCCTTGAATTTGTCCACGAATCGGCCGAACAGGTGACGCAGATTGCGCAGGCCTTTGCCGAGACGCTGGCGGGCCGGCGCACGGCGCATGAATTGACCCGCCAGTTGCAACAATTCGCCCCGCAAGGCATCACCGAAGGCAGTTTGTTTGTGCCGGAGACCTATTTAGACCTACCGTTGTTGCAGTAGACAAGAAAACAGAGAAACAGGTAGGCGTTACCTGTTTCCCTATCTACCTATTTACCTCACTTCTTGAACCCTGATAATCTCTAATAAAGCTCCAAGGGTTGGTCGTCAATGCATCATCGGCGGCGGTAGGTTTTCTGGCACTACGCTGACACTCGTAGCCGGCAGGCGACGGAAGGTGTTGATCGCCAACACGATGCCAATCACGGTGAAGATGGCGGCGAGGAAAAACGCCGCGCCAGGTAGATGAATCGGTGCCCGTTCGCTGATGAAGTAGCCGAAGACGAAGGTGGCAATTAACGGGCCAATCACACCGGTTAATGCATTAAGGCTGGTGAGCGCGCCCTGCACCGCGCCCTGTTCGTCGGCCTGGACATTCTGCGTCATGATCGATTGCGCACTAGGCCCGGCAATGCCGCCCAATGCACCGATCAGCGTCACGGCGTACATCATCCAACCGGCGTTCGCTAGCCCGTAGAGCGTGAAACTAACGACGCTAATGCTGAGCCCCACCAGCAACGCTCTACGCTCGCCAATCTTGGGGATAATCTTGCCAATCAGTAGCCCTTGCACCAAGGCAGCCGTCAGACCAACGACCGCCAGCGAGATGCCCACTTCACTGGTGCCCCAGTTAAAGCGATAGCCGGTGTAGAGCACCCAGGTGCTCTGGAGCGAAGTCTGCGCCAGGTTCGTCAGGACGATGGTAGAAGCCAACGCCAGCGCAATCGGGTATTTGCCCAGCCCGAACAGCGCGCCAATTGGATTGGCACGCGCCCAACTGAACGCACGTCGATTTTCCGGCTTCAGTGATTCCGGCAGCACAAAGTAGCCGTATAGCACGTTCAGCAGGGTAATTCCCGCTACGACCAGGAATGGAACCCGCAGGCCCACGTTGCCCAATAACCCGCCAATCGCCGGGCCGATGATGAAACCTATCCCGAACGCGACGCCGAGCAGGCCAAAGTTCTGGGCGCGTTTCTCTGGCGGGCTCACATCCACGATGTACGCGGTAGCCGTCGTGATATTGGCCGATGTGATCCCCGATATGACCCGTCCGACAAATAACCAGGCCAAACTGGGGGCAACGGCCAGAAAAAGGTAATCGATCCCAGCGCCCAGTAGCGAGATCAAAATAATCGGGCGGCGACCATATTTATCTGAGAGGCTGCCTAAGATGGGCGCAAACAAAAACTGCATCAACGCGTAGACGCCGAGCAGAATGCCATAGGCGCTCGAAGCGCGCTGGATATCATTATTGGTAAAGCTCTCGATCAGCTTGGGTAACACGGGAATGATTAAGCCAAGGCCGAGGATATCAAGTAACAGGGTAATGAAGATAAAATTGAGCGAAGGTTCGCGTTTGTGCATCGCGTGCTTTCCAGTTAATAGGCGTAAAGTTCAAATGATTGATCTTGGCTGTTAGCATACACGAACTGGACGCCGAAACGAATTTTTGACCCGTACCAGATCAAGAACAGGTAATTATTCCGCAAGTAATGGCCGGCGTTGGCCGATGTTGGTCGCCTGTTCAAACGCATAGGCCAGTTGCAAAACGCCAAAATCATCTTGGTGCCGCCCCACAATTTGCACGCCCACCGGCAACCCTTCTGGTGTAAAGCCACATGGCACCGAGATCGCCGGTAGCCCAGTGACGGTGATAAAGTAGCACGATTGCATCCAATCGATATAAGTGTCCATTGGCGTGCCATTGATCTGTGTGATGTAGGGCTGGTTCACAGGGAAGGGCGGCACCTGACTGACCGGCAAAATCAAAAATTCGTACTGTTCCATAAATTCACGCACCCGATGATAAAGCGCCGTGCGCTTGCTCTCGGCGCGACTGATCTGCGGGCCGGTCAACTTCGCGCCTTCTTCTACGTTCCAGATCACGGTGTCTTTGATTTGGTCACGGTGCGTTTTCAGCAGATCCCCATAGCTTAGTTCAAATGACCAGGCGCGCAACACCTTAAAAACCTCGTCGGCGTCGCGGAAATCCGGTTCACCATCTTCCACCGCACAGCCAATCGCTTCAAAGCTGTGGCGTTGGCCTTCGAGCACGGCAGTCACTTTGGGATCGACCGGAAAGCTGCCCAAATCGCGACTCCAGGCGATGCGCACGTTTTTGAAATCGCGCGCCAGTGGCTGGGCAAAAATAGCGCCCGGCTCGTTGAGCTCAATTGGCGAACGCGCATCCGGCCCGGCAATCGCGCTCAACATGAGGGCCACATCCTGCACCGTGCGCGCCATTGGCCCTTGCACCGAAAGCGACCCCCAACCGGCTTGTTTCGGCCAAACCAGTACACGGCCAGGTGAAGTGCGGAAACCGACCACGTTGCAAAAGTTGGACGGATTGCGCAAGGAGCCACCCATGTCGCTGCCGTCGGCAAGCGGGATCATGCCGCAGGCCAGGGCCACGGCGGCGCCACCACTACTGCCGCCACAGGTTTTGGTCGTGTCGTAGGGGTTGAGCGTCGCCCCGAAGATCGGATTAAACGTTTGCGAACCCGCGCCGAATTCGGGCACATTGGTCTTGCCGATGGTCAGCGCGCCGCCTTTTTTCAAACGCTCGACGATCAGATCATCTTGCGTCGGCACAAAGTCTTTGTGAATTGGCGAGCCATAGGTCGTGCGCATGCCTTTGGTCATCACCAAGTCCTTGTGTGCGATTGGCAAACCATGCAGCGGCCCCACGGCTTCTCCCCTCGCTAACGCTTCATCGGCGGCAGCGGCTTGTTGCAGTGCGCCTTCTGCGTCCAGGGTAATGATGGCATTGACTTTGGGATTGACGCGCTCGATCTGTGCTAGGTGCGCCGCCATCACGTCGCGGGCGGAGAGTTCTTTGCTGCGGATGTGGCGTGCCATTTCGCTGGCGGTCATGAAACAGAGTTCGGAGGCGGACATACTTTCTCCTTAGATTGGGTGGGAGATAGAATTGGGACAAGCTTTTTGCAACGAATTAGACGAATTAAAACGAATTAATGCAAAAGCTTCTTCCCTTCGTTTTAATTCGTCTAATTCGCGTAATTCGTTGCAAAAGTTCGCTTGCTCCCGATTACGAGTCCATAAATTGTTCGGCGGGCTCTTTGTGAACCGCTTCGAGAATTTTCTCGGCGACCAGTTCGGCACTGTCCGGTGTTGGCATGCCGGTGCGTTGTTGCTGGCGCGTTTGGCGATTGCCCAACGAATTTTTGCCGAAATCGGTGGCCGTGAGCCGCGGATAGACCGTGATCATACGGATATTGTCGGCGGCGAGTTCACCGCGCGCGGTGGCCGTGAGCATGTTCAGCGCGGCTTTGGTCGAGGCATAGGCGGCCAGACCAGGAATCTGCATTTTGGAAACCATTGAACTGATGTTCAGAATTAGTCCGCCACCCGTTTGGCGCATCAACGGGATTGCCGCTTGCATGGCGTAAAGCGGGCCGAAGATGTTGAGGTCGATGATCTGACGATAATCCTCAATGCTAACCGTCTCGACCATGCCAGCGGCGGCCTGCCCGGCATTGTTGATCAGAATATCAATCCGGCCATAGTGCGCAATCGTCGTTTCAATCAACTGCTTGACTGCGGCTGGTTGGCACATGTCGGTCGGGACAGCCAGGGCGTCATAGCCTTGTTGGTTCAAATTTGCGGCGAGTTCGGCCAGTTTATCCGCCGAGCGTGCCGCTAGCACCACTTTGGCGCCTTTTGCTGCGAAAAGTTGAGCCGTCACTGCGCCAATCCCCGCCGAAGCGCCGGTGATAATGGCAACTTTGCCTTGAATGTCCATGAATTTTCTCCTTGTTTTTTTGTGGCTGTTCAGCCCTTGTGTAAATAGGTAAACAGGTAGACAGGTAAACACGGAGCGTATTACCTGTCTACTTGTTTACCTATCTACCTGCACATCACTGAGCCTAAACAGTTACGTTTTTCTTTGCGTCTTTGCGTGCGTAACCCTGTACAAGTTAAACTTCAAACGGTCGCCAATGGCGCTTGACCAACCCACACTCGCTGCAAATTGGCAAAAATAAATTGACCACGGCGCGGCCAAGTATCATAGGTGATGCCAGCCGTGTGCGGTGTGAAGAGGACATTGTCTAATCTCAATAGTGAGTTCGTTGGATCAGGCGGTTCTTTTTCTAATACATCGAGCGCCGCGCCCAGAATGCGGCGCGCTTTGAGCGTTTCTGTCAAAGCTGCTTCATCCACCACGGGCCCGCGACAGGTGTTGACTAATAAAGCGGTAGGCTTCATCTGGGCGAACTGTGGGGTGCTGAGCAAACCGCGCGTTTCGGCATTTAGCGGCACATGCACGGTAACAACGTCCGCTTGTTGCAAGAGTACATCCAGCGCTACACGACGGACGCCCAATTCTGTTTCGAGCGTTGGGTTGGGTGGAACAATGTCGTGGTAAAGTACCGTGGCCCCGAAAGCCCGCAACAAGCGTGCTACGCGTTGGCCGATCTTGCCTAGCCCAATAATGCCGACGGTTTTACCCTGAATGGTATACGTCGTCGCGCCCGAGTCGATAATCGACCATTGGTTATTCCGCACGTTGCGATCCAGTTCGTTCATGCGCCGGTAAAAAGTCAGGATGAGGGCAATAGTGTGCTCAGCCACGTCTAGAGCGTTGGTGCCACCGTTATTGGCCACGGGTATGCCCAATTGTTGGCAAAGGGGCAAATCCATCTTGTCAAAACCCACACTGACCAGTTGGATCAACTTTACCCGTTTCGCCGCCCGTATCACCGGTTCTGTGAGATGACCAGGAAAAAGGATCAAGAAGTCGGCGTCCTGCACCAGCGAAATTTTTTCAGCGTCGAGCAGTGTATCGGGATAGGTGGAGACATCGAAATCAGGTGGCGCATACTGGGTCAGGAGGGCGGCGGTTTCGGGTGGCAGTGAGGTAAAAAAGAGTACTTTGGGCATAATTTTTGCAACCAGAAATGTTATAAGTCCATCCAAAGGAATAGGACTACGCTAGATTTATCATTATAAATGACAGTCTACAGGACAAAGCCGAATTGTGATTAGACGATTAACGCCTGCCCATTATATCACGGTCTACAGAAGCTTTCTACATAGCCACTAATTTGGAAATATTATCAAATTTATATTACTTGAAATAAGCCAGGAGCAAAGGTAAAATACAAAGAAATCATTATGTCATTTCATCAAATCATCAAGCGCGCAATCGAGCGCTTGCCAAAGCGAATTCGGTGCCAGTTTCTCGTCATCTGTGCTGATTGGTTGGTCTGACGTGCCTTCTTGTTTTTCGGCCCAGGAGGTAGGCATCCAACCCGGTGGATGAGTCGCCGCATAATGAGCATTTCGAGGATCAACTTGGAGATTACGGAGTTCTATGCCAGCATGCAAAAGGATGTATTCCGCCCAGGTCGCTTGACGTTTTTTTACTCGGAAGTAACGATTTTGCGCATCATAAGTTCGACAGTAGAT
>JBBREZ010000234.1:0-10534 GCA_038225095.1 Caldilineales bacterium | reverse complement strand
AACCAAATATCATAAACTCTTTTTTTAGCGCCGGGGTGCCCAAATTTTGGGGCCAAATTTTATTTTGCCAACTAAAATTTTTTTTCCGCGCCCGCTATTTTCATCCCTGTGGGTGCCGCCACTTCCTATTGTCAGCCGCGGGATTTATCCCTGCCTGCTGCCGTACCCGATCCGCCCTCTGGCCCATTTTACAACAAATGATGGGCTACCTTCTGCACGCCGACAATCAGGTCGTCCAGATCTTCTTCTTCATAAAATGGCCCAACACTGACGCTGACACAACGGCTGAGTAAATCTTCGGTGCGCGGACACATGCCCATGCTATACTTGATCGGCTCTGGGAAATAACTCGAACGCTCAAAGGGACCGCCCTCCGTGAGCATCCATTGGTTCAGAATCTGCGGCGCGGCGTAGACTGGTTTGCCACCGTAGACTTTGCCCGCAGGTACACCTTCGGCCTGGAGCGCCTTGACAAATTTGTCCGCCTTTTCACCGTTTGGAAAATAGGTGAGCACACCGAGTGAATGGCGATTGCGGTCGGGTGAATAGGGTGCGAGTTGCAGACCTGGGATCGCTTGCAAGGCATGGCGGATAATGCCAGTGTTGCGTTCAATGCGCTGCAGGATTTCGTTGAGCTTTTGCAACTGGCAATCCAGAATCGCGCCGGCGATCTCATTCAGGCGCAAATTTTCGCCGATAACAGGTTGACCGCCCACGGTGTCGCGAATGCCGGCGTGCGACGTCCAGAACTGCCCCCCTTGGTCGGAGTAGATTACCGCACGGCGGAAAAGCTCTGGATCATCGGTGACTAGGATCCCACCTTCGCCGCTCGTGATATTCTTTTCCAACTGAAAGCTGAAACAACCAATATCACCCAAGGTGCCGACGTGGCGTCCCTTATAAAAGCTGCCACAGGATTGTGCAGCGTCTTCCACAACTTTCAGATTATGCTTGCGAGCAAAGGCCAGCACCGGGTCCATATCCACCGCAGTGCCGCCTAGATGCACAGGCATGATCGCACGGGTGCGGGGCGTCAGGCAGCGTTCCAGATCATTCGGGTCCAGTTGCAACAGATCGTCTACCTCGGCAAAGACCGGCCGGGCGCGGTTGGCCACAATCGCACCGACCGAGGCGATAAAGGTCACGGCGGGTACAATGACCTCGGCGCCAGCCCCCACGCCAGCCGCCCCTAGCCCCATGCGTAAGGCGGCTGTGCCATTGGCGGCGGCGGCTGCATGGTTTGCCCCCACAAAACTCGCAAAATTCTTCTCGAACGTGGCAACCTTGGAAAGGAAATGAGGGCCATAGTAACGGAAGAGCGAGCGGCTATCCAGCACCTCCATGACGGCGCGCTTCTCTTCTTCGCCAATCACGGCTGCCCCTTTATAACGGTTAAGTTCGCGTTGAATAACCGGTGTTCCACCATCAATGGCTAACTTATCTTCAATTTTTGCTGACATCTTATCATCTCCTGATCTAAATTAGGGCTTATGTTGTCGCTTTGCCAGGTCTGAATCTCAAATCCACTTCAGGGTTGGCAAATGATTGCTTGATGCAGGTTGCTCGCCTGAGCTAAGCGCTATTCATTTTCCGATACCTCTCTATTATAAGCGCGGTTAGCTTTTATGCTGGCTTGAAAATGGTAGTTTCCACCGAACCAGACCCTATTTTCAAATGAAGCGCCGGTTAGTTTAACGCAATTAGTTTGTCTACCAAAGCAGAAACAAATATTGTTTTTTGGTTGATTTAGTCAGAAAAAATATGTAAGGAAACTGAATAAACTGTAAGTGGTCTCCTTAAATTTCTATGGTACTATAGATTCAATCTTGTGTGCTGTGTTGCATAGTCATTTTATGAAAGACCGGGAATCCGATATCCTCTGATTGTAAGGTAATCAGTAGATTGTGCAAAATGAGAAAAATGAAAATTCGATGGACACAAGAATTTGTACAGTAAAAATTTGTACAGTGAAAATTGTACAATGAAAGCTAGCTTTTTGTGCTTATCTCTTGCTATAAAGTGAGGGCAGGCGCAGAAGAATTGCCGGATGCTTGCATCGCCGAAATTTTAATCGAATAGCTCAAGCAGCTCTTTGCGTCTGGTTTAGGTATTATTCAAATAATGGAGAAAGTGATAAAAAGATCCACTATACATTTGCTCTGGCTGCCTAACTGTTTTAAGATATGGCGACAGGTGAGCAATATTGGGCAATCTTGCTATTCTTTTTTCTTGTTACGAATGCGACCCGATGCCAAGATACAAGGATCGTTTGTTTGGGCGCACCAAACTTCAAAAAGTAATATCCAAAGCGGAAGGTCGTGCGTATAAATATTATGCCGACCTTCTTTGGCGTTTAAAAAACGGCGATGGTTCTGCTTGGGAGCAATTTGTCGCTGAATGGGGGGCGCGCCTGTATAGTTATTTACGCTATAATATACAACGTGAAGAGGACGCCCAACATTTATTAAGTGAGATCATGTTGGCAATTGTGCGCGATATACCCAATTTTGATGAAAAGGTTACGCTGGCTACCTTTATTTACCAGCTTGCCTATCGCAACGTGGTCGAGTATTGGCGTCAATATGGCAAGCCTGACTCGCCGCTCTATTTCAATCGCCTGACAACAACTCGGCATGATATTGAAATGCGTAAAGCGTGGCTCCAGTTAGAGGAGCATTCCCAACAAGTGTTGTTGCTGCGTTATCAGGCTAGTTTAAGTGTAAGCGAAATTGCCAGTGTCTTAGGTCGATCGCACGAAACGGTCGAGATCTTATTGGGCCAAGTACATCGTCAATTTCAAAATATGTTTTTTAGTAATACTGGGGTTTAAGTACGAATGGCCGAGCACCGAAGTGAACAAGAACTAAGCGCATTATTCCGCGAACATATGCCTTTGCGGCCGATGCCTATCGATCTGGCGAATCGTCTGAAGCTTCAGGTTTTGGCGGAAGTGGCTAATACAATCAAGATTGCTCAAGTAGCAGAACCAGCCGTCGAGCAAAAGCCGATTGGCACAACTGTACTGGCCAAACAGCCTGTCCACACACAACCCAAGCTGACTCGGACACAAATTCCACGCGCCGGTGTTTGGGCATGGCTCGTTGAGCGACTACGGCTTGCGCCATCTCTGGCCTTGACTGGCGTTGCGCTGGCCGCGCTGGTGGCGATTGCCATTTTGGGTCCCAAACTGCTCCCGATTTTAACGCCGTCACAGACGGCCAGCCAACCAGGGTCGGTGCAGACTGCGAATTCAGGCCTGGCTAACTCAACACCATCCGAAGTAGGCCAGGCGAACCTGACTACTACTGCCACCGGGGCAGCCGCGCTATCAACTAGTTCGAATGATACGAATACAGCGGCGGTTATGCTAACCCCAGCGCCTTCTGGCGCCGCAGCGACGGTAACACCTGCCTCAGTGAATGGTGCTGGGGTCACCGTTAACGGCACACCAGCGCCAACAGTAACCACTGCGCGTTCAAAAGATGACTCCCTGTGGGGAACTTCAACCCTCGCAGGCACAGCCACGGGCACGCCTGCCACACCAGCTAGTAGTGGGCCTCCGGCGCAGACCGCTGCCATTGGTACGCCTATGAAAACTCCAGGGAATTCGGCTACAGCAACTCGTCTAGCCGCAACCAGTACAACTGCGACACCAACACTCCCTGCTAGCTCTGGTGTGATTGCAATCGCGCCCCCCATCAGTACGCCACATATTGCTGCTGGGGGTGGAATAGCGACATCTACACCAACAAGTAAGTTTCGCCTAGAGAATAGCTATACCCCAATACCAATGTCAACATCTATGATCGCGAATGATGGTGCACACTTGACCCCGCCGATCGCGACGGCAGCACCATCCAAGGTCGTTACTGGTATCACGGCAACCCCGATCAAATTGCCTGGAGGGGCGACGGTCGTAGGGGGAGTCTTGATGCCTGCACCTATTGCGACCATCCTACCTAGTGGATCGAAACCGACACCGACGCTTACACCAACCCCCAATGTAGGGGCAATTGGGGGTATTAAAGTCAGCCCTACGCCAACACGTACTGCAATGCCAGTGGCTACCCCAACCGATGTGCCTGTATTTATGTCAACGTCGACGGATACAGATGTGCCGGCGACGGCCACTGAGACAGCAACTAATACACCGGTGCCGCCAACAAGTACGACTGTTCCACCAACAGCAACGCCGGTGCCAACGGCTACAAATACAGCAACCAATACGCCGGTGCCAACGGCCACAGATACGCCGACTAATACGCCGGTGCCAACGGATACACCGACCAATACGCCGGCGCCGCCAACGGATACACCGACAGCAACTGATATAGCAACTGATACAGTAACAGCAACGTTTACGCCAA
This sequence comes from Caldilineales bacterium, assembly GCA_038225095.1. GTDB lineage: Bacteria > Chloroflexota > Anaerolineae > Caldilineales > Caldilineaceae > JAPLGZ01. The sequence continues at coordinate 6,167 of JBBREZ010000234.1, read as the reverse complement.
CAGATACACCGGTTGCCCCACCCTATATCCAAGATAATCCTACGTCGAACGGAGATAATCCTGCACCAAATAATGATACGGTGGCGCCGTTGGGGCAGCTTTATCAATACAAATTCCAGGTAGTAGACCCAGGCGGAGGACGTTATATGGTCGATGCCCATGTAGCATCTGGGTCTCCAAGTGGGTTGCCGATTAATGTGACCTGTGATTCTACTAACTTATGTACGTTAACTTTTAGTACGGACACTATCGCACCCGGTAGTGTCTTTACGATTTTAGTGGAGCTCAAGGATGCAGATGGCGCAACCGTACTCGATACGATGCCACTGCTCCCAATTCATCTACCGTAGTCCATTCAATATCCAGTCTAGCCTGGACATTGAGCGACTAAACGAGCCGCAAGATTTGCCTGAGGCTTTTCTTTTGTAGCATTAATATGACAGCGCAAGGTTGTTAATCGGTAGACCACAGCGGAGTCGGCACGCCTACGGGCCGGACCATGCGCTGTCATACTAATCGAGGGACCAAATAAACGCCGCACCTTCAGCTGTACGGCCACGATAGTTCGTGGCCGTACGATTGTACGACTTCTATTTGATTTGTCTATAAATTAAAAAGGACGAGGTACAGAAAATTTCTGCACCTCGTCAAACGTCATGAAACAGCTTTCAGACAATTAGGGTTTTGCGGTAGGTGGTACTCCAGGCGCTACAGCAGGGGGGGCAGCGGGCGCAACGGTCGGCGTGGGTGGCGCTATAAGGAATTGAGAGCGGTTATCCTCGACAAATGAATCTAGGGTAGCGCTGGCCACACGCACAAAATAATCGGAGGCCGAGGATTTGACCACGTAACTATTTGATGTAGCGTCTTTGGCGCCAATCACCAATGTTGTAATCGTGGCTTTGACCGTCGTTGTCGGTTGCACCGTGATCGTAAGCGTAGCGCTAGGTTTAGTCAAGCCGTATTCAGGTTTGGCCTGTTTGCCTAATGGCTCTGTCATCGAAAGCGAACCGATTTTAGTTAAGCGCGTGCCAAAGTTATCCTGGTTGAATTGCTCGCCTTTTGCCAAGCCAGCCAACGTCCAAGTATTGGTAACCGTTTTCGTAAAGTCAAATTTACCTTTAGCATTGGCGAACGCAATCTTTTTGATATCAGGTTGGTTGGCCGTAAAATACGTGGCGTCAATCCAACCGGCCAATTCGGTATTAATGTCCGAACCAGTCACACTGCCACTCAGATAGACCGGATTATCATCCGCCGTACGCACGTTGGTCGCCCGTACATTGGGCGAAGTGCCCACCAAAACGGTATGAACTTTGCCATCGCTGGTGGTCAAATCAAGCCGCCGCACAAAGTCTTTATCGTCCACTTTCAGCCGTTTGTAGCTGGCGGCCGTGTTTGCCACCAAGCGGCTCGTGTCAATCGTCAACACCTTGCTGATAATTCCACTCACCTGGACTTCGTTGACCGGATAATTGCCATTATCTGGCAAGACCCACTTGTCATCGGCTTTCGCCATGTGAACGGTTTTCTTGTCATCCTGAATTTTTACGTCAGTGACATCAGCCGCTTTGACGCCGGACAGCAGCATACCAACAGCAGCATTGCTATTGCGGCTCGGCCAAAAGAAAAAGGCCACCAATGCCACCTGCACAATCAAAACGACACTTAAAATTTGATTCCGTCGATCCATAATAGACTCCATCAGGTTGATGTGATTAAGGTAAGGGAGAGTAAGAGATTGGAGATTGCTCGTGTTTAATCTCTTATCTCTAATCTCCAATCTCTGTTTTATGCACTACCTTCAGTCGCCCGTGGCCGGTGCACTCACCATCGCTGGCGAAGGCGATAATTCCATCGGCCGTTCGTTGCGGCGGCGCACATACCAGAGGCCACCGGTAAGGAACAAAGCCAACAGCGCCACCAAATAGTTACCCATTTCCCAGGTGGTTTGCTGGCGCTCGTTCAGCGGATCGAGCAGGCGCGTATAGGTGCCGCGCGAACGGATACTCAGTAGATCGGTGTCTTCCACCGACCAGCCCACAGCGTTCTGGACAAATTGTAAATTGTTCAAAATCTGATCCTGCACCAGGCGTGACGAGAGTTGCAAGACAAAATCATCGGCAAATTCGCCGCTGCCAATCACGATCAGCCGCGCGGACGCGGGCGAAGCACTCAAAGCGCCCATATCCGGCGCAGGGCCGGCCGTCGGCACGGGTGTGGGGGCCGCCCTGGGCTGACTCGGCCCCGGTGTTGGTGCGATAAAAGGCGACGGTTTACCTTTGAAGTAACTTTCAAACGTCCCTTGGACGACGACAGCCAACGGGTAGGACTTCATCTCGCCTTCAACCGGGAAACCGCGGTCGGGATATTGCACAAGATTGGGCTGAATGTCCGGATTGGTGCGCAACCAAGCATTGGCGGTTGATTTCAGAAGCACCGTGGTCTGGCGATCTTTATTCTTGGCTGGGTCCAACACAATTGGTGAAACCCAGTTCATGCTGACGGCGGGCAAACCAGAGACAATACTTTGGCTGCGTTCCATACCGCTGGGCCGCACATCGACAAAGAATGGGAATTTGACCGCCTGAATTTCCTGCACTTGTGTACCGCCCACCTGGCGTTGCACCGGCACCGGGAACGGTTGGCTCTGATCGTCCATCACCATCGATTGCTGAACATCAATGCCATAGGATTTGAGCATAACTTGCAAATTATTTTCAACCGGCTTTAACCCCAAGCCCCCCGTTGTCGGGTCAGCATTCGGCGCATAGTTGCCAGCACCGACGATCACCGAACCGCCGCGCATTAAGAACTGATCAATCGCGAAGCGCTCTTTGTCCGTCATATTTTGCGGCATCAGTACCACCATTGTATCAATGTCGGTGGGCGCTTTGCCAGCACTCAGATCAACGGGTCGTACGGTGTATTCCTGGGCCAGTTTCTGGTTGATCATATTCCACGAAGAAAGCGGCTGTTGCTGCTGACCAAAGGCATCTTGCTGGGGTGTCGCTGGCGGCGTCCACAAACCGACCACCTTCAGAAAACCGCTAGAGGAACGCTTCAAGGCGTTTTCCAACGCGGTGCGCACCGATCCTGCACTGAGGTCGTTGGGCGGGTAGATCAATTGTTTATTCTGACCATTGGTCAGTACCATATGCATGTAATAGGTGTCGTTGGAAAAGAGCGAAACCTGGAATGGTTGCAGGCCATACGTCTCCTCCAACTGTTTACGCGTGACGCCGCTGGCCGGATCATCCGGGTCCACTTTCTTATAAACTAGCTTGCCATTTGACTGTTTGGCAATGTCTTGAGCCACTTTCTCAATTGTCGTCGGCGCCTCTTTTAATTCCCCTGGCAACACCTTGGGGGTGACAAAGAAGGTCAACGCCACGGGGTTGCTAATCGCAGCCAGCACGGATTCGACGCTTTGGAAACCATACACAACCTTCTTGATCGCGCTCGTCAAATCATATTCCAGGTTGCGCAGGTGGACATCGACGGTGCCATCATTTTTAGGCACCACTTCGATTAAATCACGGAAGCTCAGCACCACATCCTGGTCACCATAACGCACCATGATGTCAAAATAAGAGTTGATCACCGAGTTCTGGTAACGATCCGTCACCTGGAACGGCACCGGTCGGATGCCATAGGTCTGATTCGCCTCGGCTTCCAAGTCGGGCTTTTTGGCTGGATCGATCACTTCCCCTTGCACCTTACCGTTACCCGCAATCACATATTCGCGCAACAAATCTTCCACTTGGGGGCGCAACGGATTTAGCAACGGGTGGCTCTTCTCGCTGATGTAGCCGCGGATCAGCAGCGGTTCCTGCAAATTGCCCAACAAATCCTTGGTCGTCTGCGAAAGGCTATATTCTTGCTGCTGCGTGAGATCCAGGCGCAGGCCGTTCAAAGGGGTAAGCCAAGTGTTGAGCAGCAGTAAATTGATGCCAATCAGCGAAGCAAAGATCGAAGCGCTGCGCCGGTAATTTAGCGTGCGGAGACCTTTACTCCAGCGTTTGCCATCCAGCGAAAAAGTGTTAAGCACCAGGAAAAAGGCCGTCAAAGAGAGATAGTAGATCAGATCGCGCAAGTCGATCACACCGCGCTCGATGCTCTCGAAACGACTGCCTGTGCCCAGGGCGCGCAGCAGATCGCCAGTGGAACCGCCCACAAACGAGATGATGTTCGTCGTACCGATCAGGTAGAATAAACCACCCAGTAAACCGGTAGAAATTAAGGCTACCAGTTGATTATCCGTGCGCGAAGAGATAAAGAGACCAATTGCCGCATACGCAGCCGCCAACAATAAGGCCGCCACATAACCGCCGATCACTGGCCCCCAATCCAATGGCCCTAAGATAGCAACGCTGATCGGCAGCGGTAAGGTTAACACCAACGCCAACGTCACCAGGGACATAACGGCCAGAAACTTACCGACGACCAATTGCCACGGTCGCACTGGCAGCGTGAGCAACATTTCTAGCGTGCCAGAGCGCTGCTCCTCGCTCCATTGGCGCATGGTCAAGGCCGCAACCAGAAAAATGAGCAACAATGGCATCCAACTGAACAGGGGACGCACGTCGGCGATGCCGCGTGCGAAAAAAGTCTCCACCCAGAAAAAGGTAAACAGGGTGATCGCCAGAAAGGCGCCCAAAAAAATCAAAGCCATTGGCGAGCCGAAATAGCTGTCAAGTTCTTTACGCGTAATCGATAAAATTTGCCGCATAGGTTAACTCCATCATTTATGCAATCGTTCAACGCCAGGCCGCAACGCTGTAATCCAGGCTAGCTTTGCAACTTATCGTCTTTGTGTTACGCTTTACGCCGTTGCCAACTTACTAAACACCGTTTCCAATGTCTGCCGATCACTGCGCAATTCGCGCACGGGCCACTGTTGCTGGCTAGCCAGCTGGTAGACCGCCGGGCAAAGATCGACGCCATCCTTGCCCAGAATGCGATAGGTCACATGCCCGTTACTTTTGGCTAACGTCTCGACCGTGCGTACGCCTTTTAAGCCCTTAAGCGCGCCGACCGCAGCATCCACCGTGCGATCTAGCACGAGAATGGCGTCGGTGCTGCCCGCCAGTTCGGCCAATCGCGCATCCTCCCGCACCTCACCGTTCATCAGGATGATCACGCGGTCACACAAGGCTTCGACTTCGGGCAGAATGTGGGTGGAGAAAAGTACGGTGCTAAACTTGGCAAGCCGCCGAATTAAGTTGCGGATCTCGACAATCTGCGTGGGATCCAAACCAACCGAGGGTTCGTCCAGAATCAACAAGCGCGGCCGGTGCAAAATCGCCTGGGCCAGGCCCACCCGCTGGCGAAAACCTTTACTGAGTTGGCCAATCGGTTGCGTCAAGCGCTCATTCAGCCCTGTGGCATAAATCGCATCCGAGAGCCGCTCGCGCTGTTCAGCCGGCGGGATCTGCCGCAGATCGGCGATCATTTTCAGATAAGACTGGATCGACAATTCGGGATAGAGGGGGGCATTTTCTGGCAGATAGCCAATGCGGGCCTGCGCGGCTTGGGTTTGCGTCAGAATGTCCAAATGATCAATTTGGACGCTACCTTCATCTGGTTGCAAATAACCGGTGAGAATTTTGATGATGGTGGTTTTACCGGCGCCGTTGGGGCCAAGCAAACCAACAATCTCACCCTCGGCCACGTTAAAGCTGACATCATTCAAGGCTTGGATGGGACCATAGGATTTGGTCAAATGTTGAACTTCGATCATAGCATCTCCTGCGCATAGTTCGGTGGATTGTAACTAACACTACTGTTGTAACGCCGCTAAATTAGACAGAGATTAGTCTATTGTGAGCGAATCGTTATATATCTTCCGGTAATCGACTTCGCAAGCCGCGCATATAATTTGAAATACGGCGATTGCTCAGCGTACAATAGACATTATCGGGAATAATAGGATTTGGTAGATAGGCTGCGACGTGGCCTTCGGCAAACTTAGGCCCCGTGCGGTGCGCTTGTCGAACCGCAGCCGAACGGTAGACACGAATACAGGTGACGCCTACCTGTTTTCCTATTTACCTTCTACCAGAGGGAATGGCTTATTCCGAATCATGTCTAATAGAAAACAGTCATTAACGGATTAAATGCAGCCATACAATCTGGCGAAGCAAAATTCTATTGTACCCCCACAC
>JBBREZ010000233.1:0-10547 GCA_038225095.1 Caldilineales bacterium | reverse complement strand
GTGCTGTGAAAAGCAATCCCATTTATTGCGAAAAGCGTTCACACTTTGCCGACTTTCGCTCTACTGATCTACTCCGAGGACAGCTATGAGTCATCCTGTAGGCGATCTGCTGACGCAACACCTGCATCGCAAACATGGCTTGAGCCAATCCAAGCTGGCTGCGGGCATTTTACAATCGCCCTCGATCATCACCGATATGAGCCAGGGCAAACGTTTGAATGGTCCACAAGCGCGCGAACGGGTGACGGCAATCATCAATTGGTTGCAGCAACAGGGCGCGTTAGAAATCCTGGACGAAGCCAACGCCCTGCTGAACGCCGCTAGCATGGCCCCTTTGCAGGAACGGGCGGCCAACGAAGCCAGCCTCATCCGAAAACTCTCCGCACCAGCGCATCAGCCGCACCGCCAATCGTTGGACGCACCGCCTGCCGTACCGCGCGCATCAGGCACGCCGCCGCGCCACAACCTCCCCCTGCAACTCACGCCGTTTGTCGGGCGCGCGGAGCAAATTGCGCAACTGGTGCAGCAACTTCAGACGCGGCGTCTGCTCACCTTGACGGGCGCCGGCGGCGTGGGCAAGACGCGTCTGGCTTTGGCCGTGGCGGCCCAGCTGCTCGATGAATTTGCCGATGGCATTTGGTTTATTGATCTGGCCCCCCTCACCAACCCAGGCGCTGCCCTCCAGCGCATCCTCGATCACTTTGGTGTGCCAGAACAGCCGGATCGTTCGCGCCTGGCCATGGTGACCGCCTATCTGAGTGCCAAACAGTTGTTGCTCATTTTTGATAACTGTGAGCACCTGATTGACGCTTGCGCCGAGCTGGCCGAAGCGTTTTTGCAACGCTGTCCCCAGGTTTCTCTGCTGGCGACCAGCCGCGAGGCCCTCAACATCCGCGCCGAGCTGCCCTGGCGCGTGCCCTCGCCAACCAGCGCTGGAACGGCTCATCCACACCAGCGCAACCCCTGCTCTCGCCAGCAGATTTATTACGCTTTGAAGCGGCAACTTTGTTCGTTGAACGTGCGCACACGCACAGGCCAAGCTTTGTCCTGACCACAGACAACGCCCCAGCCGTTGCCCACATTTGTAGTCGGCTGGATGGCATTCCACTGGCGTTAGAGATGGCTGCTGCCCGCGTGAATGTCTTCACTGTTGAAGAGCTGGCGACGCGGCTCGACGGTGCGTTTGACACGCGTTTTCAACTATTGACCAGTGGTTCGCGCACCGCGCCCTACCGCCAGCAAACCCTGCGGGCGACGCTGGAATGGAGCTATGGACTACTGACACCCGCTGAACAACGGCTGCTGGTGCGCTTGTCCGTCTTCAGTGGCGGCTGGACAGCTACCGCGGCCGAGGAGGTCTTGAATACGGAGTGTGGAATGCAGAGTGCGGAATCAACGCCACTTGATTCCGCACTCCGCATTCCACACTCCACACTGGATCAGCTTGCCCAACTGGTTAACAAATCGCTGGTCATTGCCGATCAGCAGGCTGGGCAGACGCGTTATCGTTTATTAGAAACGGTGCGTCAATTTGCCGCGGAACAGGGGACGCTGGATGAGCAGGCACAGGCGGAGCACAGTTGCTACTATCTTACGCTGCTCGGTGAGCAGGAACAGTTGCTACAGAGTCAACAACAACGCGCAGCCATTGACATCCTTCGTGCCGATTTCGAGAACATTCGCGTCGCTTGGCGTTGGGCTGTTCAAGCGCGTGAATTTACCCTGTTGACCCCGGCAATCCATACACTCTTTCTCTTCTGCGAAGTCCGGAGCAATTACCACGAAGGTATTACCCTACTCGCTGATGTCACAACTGAGCTTACCGCTGCCGCCACCACCAGCCAACCGCACCTGCAGCCGCTCTTGGCAAAGGTGCTGGTGCGGCTAGGCGCGTGCGAAGTCATGGTCGATCGTCACGAGAATGCTATCACTCATCTACAACAGGGTCTCCGCTATGATGCGGATCAGCAAGAGCGAGCCTTTGCGCTAACGTACATGGGGAGTTCTGCCATTAAACGCGGCGAAAGTACGAATATCCGAGCAATGCTCCACGAAAGCTTGGCACTCAGCCGACAGTCTAAGGATCGCAGCAGTGCAGCCCGCGCCTTGTTTCTGCTCAATAACGAAACTCACGGATTTGCCGAGGCGATCCATCATTTTGAAGCGAGCTTGGCGCTCTGGTGGGAAGTGGGGCGCCCCGATCGCATCGCCGAAGTATCAGGTTTTTTGGCTTGGCATAAGTGCTGTCAGGGTGACTACGAACAAGCGAATGCCTACTGGCAAGAAAACATGGCCATCTACAACGCGCTAGGGATGCAACATGCGATGGCTTGGGCGCTTGACTGTATGGGATGGGCAGCATGGTGTCAGAATGACTTGGCAACAGCCCAAAAACACCTAGAGGCTGCCTTGGCGCTCTATCGCACAATCGGCATCCCTTCGGGAATTGCCATGTGTCTGGCTGAAATGGCGCTTGTCTTGCGTTCTGGCGGTGATGTTGCGCAAGCAGTTGAGGTGGCGCGCCAGGCCGTCGCCCTCGTCCGTGACACTGACGATCAAATGATGCTAACCCTGAGCCTGAATTATTACGGAGCGGCATTGATTGGCGCGGGTGATGCTGTAGCGGCGCGCTGTATACTGACTGAAGCCATCCAGCGAGCGTGGGCAGCCCAATAACCTTTTTTCTTGATGAATGCGTTCTATTATTTTGCCGAGCTGTTGGTGCTGGAAAGCAGCGCGGTGAACCTGCCGCTCGCGCTTGCGCACAAAAGTCTGGCCGTGACGCTGCTCACTTGCGTGTGTGCCCAGTCAGTAACCTGGCAGATCTATCGGGACAAAGCGGCCCAACTGCAAGCGGAAATCGAAGGTGCGCTACCCGCGGAAATGCTCACCACAGCAATCCAGAGCGGGAAAAGTCGCACCCTTGGAGAGATAGTGAGCGCACTTTTGAGGGGCGAACCTGATGCGCTGATCGATGACCAAATATCCCAACCTGAAGTCAGCCAATGGGCTGGGCCAAATCTGGCGCAAACGTAACAATTTGTTCACGCAGCCGCAACAGCGCCAACTCTTTCGCCTTCGCCTCCAACATGATGTCAAACGGACGGAGGTTGGCGGCGCGTGCGCTGCGTAGCAAGTCGATGAACTGGAACGGGTCAATAAAATCACGAGGAAGCCAGCGTAACGTTCCCCTATCTCTCGAAATCAAGTGCCAACCATCTTTCCGCTTCGGCAACCGCTTGCGCCTGCGTCCAGGTGTGGCCAACCTGCCAGGCGGCTTGCCATTCGCTTTGGGGCAGGCGTTGCTTAACTCGCTCCGCGCGTTGGGCAAGCAGCGCCTGAAAGAGCGGCGAGAGGGGATCACCGGAGCGCTCGCCCAATCCGGCGACGGTGCCAAGCAGTGATGCCGCGGCTGTGACATCCTGCGTTTGGGTTGTAGGCAGTGGGCGCAACAGGATACCAACGAGCGTTACCAGCAAACAACGCAAGCGGCGAATGTGCAAACGCGCTTGGGGTAAGGCCTGTCGCAGTTCGTGCCGCGCCTGGTTCGGATGTCCATACGCCAACGCAACCTCAGCCAAATGGGTATGGGCCATGGCAACATGCACGTCGACTAACAAGCTTTCGTGTGTACTTACCAAGCAGGGTATCGCTTGCGCTAAGTGTGCCTGGGCGGCTGCCCAATCCCCGCGCGCCAATGCAACTTCACTCAACTGCGTGAGTGGGCAGCCCGGATTGAACAGGTGCGGAGCCTGACGGGCTAGTTGTATACTTTCCTGTAAGGCGATTTCGGCGTGGCTGTAGTCACCCTGCTCGATCCAGATCCGTCCCAACACAATGAGCGTGCTCGCCAGCTTTGCTGGCAGGTCGTTGCGGCGCGCTAGGGTCGCGGCTTCCTCGGCAAATTGCATGGCTATGGCGAACTGATGACCCTGCCAAGCCAACGTTGACACGCGTTGCAGGACATCGATCCGCAAATTCGGATCAACCGCAGCAGGTATGGCCAACGCTGCACGCGCCAAGGTCATGCCTTCGCGCAAGTAACCGTGGGTTTCCCAGAACCAACACTGTTTAATGCAGAGGGTCAACGCGGCATAGGCGTCCTGGCTGGCAATCGCCCAGACCAGCGCGGCGCGAAAATTGGCATGATCGCGGGCGACAACGTCGAAATTTGTAACGGCTTGGGCCACAAAATAGGTGCTATGGCTTTGCTGCGTAGCCGTCCGTTCCGCGCTGCTCATTTGGGCCAAGGCAAATTCGCGAATCATCTCCAACAGCTGCCAGCGTTCCGGCGCACGCGCCAGCAAATTGTGTTCGGTCAAGCGCGCCAGGGTGGCCGGATCCGAGCCACAGACGGTCTGCGCCGCCGCGGCGGTAAAGCCCCCCACAAAGACGCCCAATTGCCGAAAGCTGGTTTGCGTCTTAACGTCCAGCAAACTGTAGCTCCAGGCAATGGCGAGGGTCAACGTGCGCTGGCGCGGTGGCAGATCACGCGCCGGGGAGTGGAGTTCATGCAGCCAGTTTGCTTCATCCTGAAATAGGGTCGCCAGGTGGGCCAGGGTCATGCGGTGCAGGGCAGCCGCCGCCAGTTCAAGCGCCAACGGGATGCCATCCAGGCGCAGACAGATCGTGCATATCTGCGCGGCATTGGCGGGCGTGACCGAAAAATCATACTGATGTTGACGCACACGCGTCACGAACAACTCCACGGCTTCGTAGGTCATCAATCTTTCCGGCCACTTGTCCGCGTCCGACGGGTCCAAGAGCAGATCGCGGGGTGGCAGGGAGAGCGGCGGCAAGGCATATTCATGTTCACCGCCCAGCCACAGCGGCGCCCGACTCGTCGCCAGGACTTTCAACCCTTTGCCGCCACGCAACAACGCGGCGATTTCTATGGCGGCCGCGCTGACTTGCTCACAGTTGTCGAGGACAAGCAGCAGTTCTTTTTCGGCCAAGAGCGTGCGCAACCGATCCAACAAGGGTGTTGGTCCCAATTCCGCAACCGCTAAGCTGTGGGCAATTGTTGGCAGTACAAGCGCCGCATCGGTGAGCGGCGCCAGATCCACAAAGCAGACGCCGTCGCGGAAATGCTCTATTACTTGTTTAGCGGCGTGAATGGCCAGGCGGGTCTTGCCAATCCCCGGTGATCCCAGCACTGTAACCAAGCGCACGTCCGTACGCGTGAGCACTTGGATCACATTGGCGGTATCGCGCACGCGATCAACGAGCGAGGTCATCGGTGCTGGCAAGTTATGGACAGGCCTAGGGTAAGCGGCATGAGATAGCGTCGCGGCGGGGTTGTTGTGAACAGGCGACTGGTTGGCTGGTGCCAAGTGGTCGACGGTTTGCAACTGCCGCGCCACCCGCAAGAAGAGCGCCCGGGCCTCGTCCGGCACCCCCAACGCTGTCGCTAATAATCCGGCCAATTGCCACGAGGGTTTACGTTCGTCGGCTTCGATCTTGCGAATCGTGGCGGCTGTGCAGCCCACGTGTTGCGCCAAGACAGCTTGGGTCCAATCGAGTGTCTTGCGTTGCTGGCGCAGCCAATCACCAAACGAATTCGCCGTTTCTCCGTGTGTCTGGTTATTTATAAGCTCCGCCTCCGGTCAAGAGCGCGAACGGTGAGCCAATCAAAAGCAGTAAGACAGTTTGTCAACTGTTATTGATGAGAAAACAACCGGGTTTGTCAAAAACTCGGTTGCTGAAACCTCTGAGATACTTCAGCTATGATTTCACTCTATTTACATTTTCGCTTTTCGAAGCAGTCTCGAGTATCCACTATGAGCGCCAGGCTTCGGCAAAGTTCATTTGCGCAGCTCAGTCAAATCACTGAGGCGAATGCCTGCGTGAGTGATAACTGCTGTCCTGTTGAGAATGCCTCGGCAAAGACCGCTGGCTCCAGCGCCGCATGCACCGTTGCCAGCGCGGCTTCCACCAAGGGCCGCATGGGCGCATCCAATGTATGGTGAATCTCTACCCGTACGCGCTCGGTCAGACCAAAGAGCGTCACGGCGCGCGCAAATTGTTGCCGGGCGGTGGCCAGGCGGGCGGCCGTAAACAGACAATCGACCAGTTCCGGCCTGATCGGGTGATGGCGATAAAAGTTTACGAGGCTCGCATGAAGAAAGACTTCGGCCTGGTCTAACTCGCCTTGCGCCAAAGCAACCAGGGCGGCGACGGCCTGCGCCTTTCTGAGCAGGTACATATGCTGCAAGTCAGCATGGGCCAGGCACACCTGCAACAGACCCCAGGCTTCTTCTACCTTGCCTTGATAGAACTTCACCAACGCCAGATACGGTTGCCAATCGGCAATGCCCATAACGTCGCCCACGGCCTGGGCAATCTGTGCGGCTTCACCGATCAATTGTTCTGCTTGTGCCAGGTCACCCTGTGTGAGCGCCAGGCAACCTAGATTGCCGATCGGATGAAAAATGTGATTTCGATCCCCCCTGGCATGAGCAATAGAAATACTTTCCTGAAAGAAAGTCGCGGCCTGGGCGTAATCACCGCGTCCGCGCAGCATCTGGCCATGCTGCGCGGTCAGAAGCGCAAGCAGGCTCGTCGCATCGCCGAACGCACAGAATTCGGCGGGCAATTCGTTTGACCCTGCACATTGGCGCAGCAGGAGGAGCGCTTCGGCATAGGCGTTGGTGCTTTGGGTGGCATCGGTGACTGACCTCCCGATCATATACAAAGCGAAGGCACGCAAAACTTTGGCGTTACAGCACTGTGCCAACTGGGCCAGTTCGTTGACATAGTATTTAAGTTCCTGATCGGACTCCGCTAACCGATACGCGTATAGGTTAATCAAATTAGCAAGGCGCAGCTCCACCGACCACGCCTGATCATGCGCCAAGGTCGGCGCCAGCCAAAGATAGGTTTCACGCCAGCGCACCTTGCGTCGCCAAAAGTAACAAAGCCCGATGCCCATCCAGGCCACATCGGCATAGTGTCCCTGATCCAACGCCCATTGCAAGGCCGCGCGGAGATTGCCTTGCTCTGTTTCCAAACGGTTGAACCAGGCGACGGCCTCTGGCCCGCGTAGCTTAGCATCCGCCGTACGCACCAGGGCGAGATAGGTGGCAAAATGGCGTTGGCGGATGGTTTCCAGCTCACCACTGGCCATCAGTTGTTCGGCGGCATATTGGCGGACAAGCTCGTGGAGATCGTAGCGGTTCTGGCCGTTGCTGCGCACAAGTGACTTATCCTCCAGTGCCAGGAGGAGATTTTGGATTTTAGATTTTGGATTTTGGATTGCGTCCGGAGTGATGGGCTCTGCTGAATCCGAAAGCGTCAATCTAAAATCGTTCGACTGAGGCTCACGAACGTCCAAAACCTGTGTGGCTTCGTCAATCGTCCAGTCACCTTGAAAGACACTCAAACGCCTGAGCGCCACTTGCTCTTCTGGCATGAGTAGCCGCCAAGACTGCTCAAAAAGGGTGCGGATGCTCCGGTGGCGGGCGGGGATGTTGCGCAACGCCGTATTGAGCAAATCGAAGTTGTGCGCGAGCTGGCGGGCAATTTCGGCGCATGACATCAGGCGCACCCAACTTGCCGCCAGTTCAATCGCCAACGGCATCCCGCCCACCTGCCGACAGATGGTTGTGATCGCTTCGCTCTGGCCGGCCGCGGAGAAGGTAGGTTGCACGCGCTGCGCGCTGCGCAGAAAGAGTTGGGTCGCGGGCCCCAATAAGTTGTCGCCCACACAGAAACCGTCGACAGGGAGCAACCACTCCTCCAGCAACTGTAAGCGCGTGCGGGTAGTCACCAGCACCTTGAGCCGGGGCGCCTGACGCACCAGTGTGGCAACCATCTCCGCGGCATCGGCTCCGTCTTTACCTGAACTGGGCGAGAGGGGATGCAACAAATGTTCAAAGTTGTCGAGCACCAGTAACAGGTGACGAGGGCGTACGTAGTGGATCAACTGCGCGAATACACCCTCACCGCGCAACGTGAGATTTAGACTTTGTGCAAGCGCGGTTGCTAAAAATTTACCGTCGGTGATCGCCACTAAGGGAACAAAGTAGACGCCATCCGCAAAGTTGCCTAGCTGGCGAGTCGCGGCTTCGATGGCCAGGCGTGTTTTACCGATCCCGCCTACACCCAGCAAGGTCAATGAACGGCAATCAAGGTTGGCAAGCAGCGTCTCAATCTGCGCCAGTTCGGCTTCACGCCCGATAAAAGGAGTGGACTGGGGTGGGAGGTTGTGGCGATTTACGAATTCAGATTTGCGATTTACGAAAGCGAGTTCGTCAGCACCATGATCGCGCACATCGTAAATCGCGCGCAGAGGGTTTTCGTGTAAATCGCCTGTCCGAATCTGCTCATATAATGCGACCGTCATCTCATCCGGCGGCACATTCAGTTCAGTCGCCAGCAGGTGGCGGCAGGTTTCATATTGGGTGAGGGCGGCGCTGCGTTGACCAGTTTGGGCCAGTAGCCGCATGAGTTGGCGATGCGTGGGTTCATGCAAGGCATCCAGTTGGAGCAAACGTTGGGCGTCGGCCATGGCCGCGTCAAGTTGACCCGCCGTCGGATGCGTTGCTGAAAGGCCGCTATCGCCAGGCTGCGCAGCCGCTCGCGTTCGAGCAGCGCCCATTGCTCAAAGGCGGGGCTGTCGTCCAGATAAAAGTCCACCAAAAAATCACCGGTATAGCGCGCCGTCGCCGCGGCCAACTCACCGGTGGCAAGATGCGCTTTAAAGCGCGCACAATCCAGGTCAAGCCCGGCGGCGGGATGAAGGGCAAGGCTCTGGTGGGTGACCAGCAAGTACGGATCGAGTTGCTGGCGCAGGCGGTAGAGGGCCACACGCAGGTTGGTGCGCGCTTGTTTCTGCGTGCGTTCGGGCCATAATAACTCAGCCAAGACCTCGCGACCGAGCGGTCGACCTTGGCAGGCCAGATAAACAAGGAGCGCTTCTGCGCTGTGCGCATCGAAATGTAAGGCGACCCCAGCCAACGTAATCGATAGCCCACCCAACGTGCGGATCTGTAGCGTTGCGGCCATTGCGCTCTCCGTAGCGATCTCGAAACGTTTTTGCACACAAGCAATGTCATCCTGAAACGCTCTCGAAACGCTGAATGATCTATTCTAGTCGAACCAGGACAATCGGACAAATCGCTTGTTCTGAGCAAAGCGAACGGAGTAGATACATTGATTTGAAGGAGGAACCACAATGAGTACAACACAAACAACGACACCTGTGTTGATAGGCGACGAACAGGCGATCCAGCAGACCGTGATGGCGGTCGAGGAGACCTGGAATCGGCACGATATGAATGCGTTTGCCGGGATCTTGACTGAGCAGGTCGAATGGGTGAACCCGGTTGGCATGTGGTGGCGGGGCAGGGAAAATGTTAAGCGCGCCCATCAGGCCTATCATGAGAGCTTCTTGAAGGAAACCTCCCGGCACAGCGAGTCCATCACCATCCAGCGCCTGACCCCAGACGTTGCTATCGTGACCGGAACGTACCGGATGGGCGATTGGACTAGACCGGACACCGGTCAGCTGATCAGCAATGGCAAGGACCGCGTGACCTATATCTTGGTGAAACAACAAGGCAGTTGGCTGATCATGCGGGGCCATGTCACGGATATCAATCAAGAGGCCGCGTCGTTTGATCCGGTCAACAAGCCCTAACGCCTTCGTGGTGAGAATGGGCAGCGGGGAGGCGATGTCTAGAAGCCTCGCCGCTCTGACAAGAGTTCGGATGAGGAGGAAGCATGATTGAGGATTTCGCGGCCCGCTTGGCGGCGGTTGATCGCAGGGTGCTGACGCCGCTCGTTCAACAAGCGCTCGCTAAGCCGAACGTTGCCGTAAGTGCTTGGGGGTATGAATTCCTCCATGGTGGTTTTGGCCATTGGGCGGGCGTCTATGGCGTCTATCGTTTCCGTGGCACGGCGCAGGCTGGCGCTGAAACGTTGGCCTGGTCACTCATCCTGAAAGCGTTGGGCAGTGTATCGATCGGTGGCAGCGCCGATCCTACGGCCTGGTTTTACTGGAAGCGTGAGGCGCTGGTCTATCAGTCGGGCTTGCTGGATGAACTGCCAGGTGGCTTGATGGCGCCCCACTGTTTTGGCGTCGTCGAACAGTCAGCTACAGAGATCTGGCTTTGGCTCGAAGATATTCACGAAGAGACCAGTAGAATTTGGCCGCTCGCCCAATATGGGGTGGCGGCGCAACATCTGGGGCAGTTCAATGGTGCGTATCTCGTTGGGCGGGCATTGCCGAGTCAGCCGTGGCTCACGCAAGGCGCTGGGCGCGATTGGTTGCCACTGCGTGACCCTTATCGCAGCTATTTCAACGATCTACACGCCTGGTGTCAACACCCGCTGGCCCAACGCATCATGCCAGAAGCCAGCATCCAGGGGATGGACGCGTTGTGGAGGCAACGGGAGCCGTTGTTGCAAGCGCTGGCGCAATTGCCGCGCGGTTTCTGTCATCATGACGCCTTTCGCCGTAATTTGCTCGCGCGCCGCGATCAGGATGGTCAGCCGCAGACCGTTGCCATTGACTGGGCCTGTGCTGGGTCTGGCGCCGTGGGCGA
>JBBREZ010000232.1:0-10557 GCA_038225095.1 Caldilineales bacterium | reverse complement strand
GTGCGCACGGTTTTCAACGTCAACCTGACGCCCAAGGGCAGCGGCGGCGCCATTTACAATAACTTGAACGCCGCAACGACCATTATCAGCGACACGGTATTCAACGGGAATATCGCCGGCGACCTGGCTACCAAGGGACAGGGCGGCGCGATTTATAGCGAAGAAGACATGAACATTACGCGTTCGACCTTCAACGCCAACATTGCCACCAAGGATGGCCTGGGCGGCGCAATTCTCAACAATAAAGCGGCTGTGCTCAAGCTGACCAACTCGGCATTTTTTGCCAATCTTACACTTGACGGCAAAGGCGGCGCACTCGCCAACATCGACAACCCCTATCCGGTCAGCGATGATTCGACGCTTGAATTGCGCAACGTCACCTTGTCCGGCAACAGCGCGCAAACCGGCGGCGCGATCTATAACGAAGAAGTCGTGGTGCTCTGGAACACGATTGTCGAACAAGGCTCGATTGGCGTGGGCGATAATTGTGCGGGTCTAAAACCGGTGACGGATAACGGGCATAATATCCAGAACCCTGGCACCAGTTGCGGGGCGACGATCCAAACGGTTGACCCTAAACTTGATCTGCCCAAGCCTGGCCCCAATTTCCCTAATCTACTCACGATGTCGCCCAAGGATGAGAGCCCGGCCGTTGACGCCGGTGACAACGCCGTATGTGATGCGCCGCCAGTTAACAAGGAAGATCAGACCGGCAGCGAGCGGCCCAAAGACAGCAACAATGATGGGCAAGCGATCTGTGATATTGGCGCGGTGGAGACCGGACGCGGGTTGCCTGGCTTTGGTTCCGATCCAGCCCAGCCTGGCCCCATCGACTTTGGCAACACAACCGTTAATACGATGATTGATGCTAGCTTTTCGGTCTTTGAAACCGGCAAACTGCCCTTGGCTGTGCAGTCCGTGGCGCTCGCAGGCCCGAACGCGGGTGATTTCCAGGTCTTAACCAGTTTCCCGCTGGTTATCCCCAACGGCGCGCCGGTGCAAGCTGTGATGCTGCGTTGCACGCCCAGCGCCGAAGGTGTGCGCACGGCGACGTTGACCTTGGTCACGGACGACCCGTTGCATTTGAAGGTAGATTTTGATCTGGTCTGCCATGGGACGATTGTGCAGACGCCTGGCTTTGCGGCGCTGCCGATTGCGCCTGGCCCGATCGACTTCGGTGCTAGCACGCTTGGCGTCGCCGCCAATCGAACATTACAAATTCACGAAAGCGGCAATCAAGCCTTGAACGTGAGTTTTCAGTCGCTCAGTGGTGACAACGCCAATGATTTCAAAGTCGTAGGTGGATTGCCCGCCCTGGTGGCGGATGGCAACGCTGCCGGCGCTGCGGTGACGCTGAGTTGTACGCCCGCCGTCATCGGCATTCGCACCGCCGCACTCAAGCTGACCAGCGACGATCCGACCAAACCGACGATCAACTTTGACCTGGTCTGCACGGGCAACCCTGTCCCGACGCCCTTCTTGACCGCGCCCGGTGTCAGCACTTCCGGTCTCGACGGCGCCTATGGCGTGACGGTCAGCCCTGACAGCAAACAAGTGTACGTCACCAGCTACTATGCGGGCAGCGTCACCCATTTCAACCGCGATCTGACCAACGGTCAGTTGACGCTCGCCAACACGGTTGCCAGCAACGAACTCAAAGGTGCGCGCAAAGTGGTGGTCAGCCCGGACGGCAAACAGGTCTATGTGACCGCCAGCAGCGCGAATAGTTTTGTCATTTATGATCGCGACAAAAACAGCGGCCA
The DNA here is from genome assembly GCA_038225095.1 of Caldilineales bacterium. Taxonomy (GTDB): domain Bacteria; phylum Chloroflexota; class Anaerolineae; order Caldilineales; family Caldilineaceae; genus JAPLGZ01. The sequence continues at coordinate 8,794 of JBBREZ010000232.1, read as the reverse complement.
ACTGACCCTGAAGAATGCGTATACGAACAATGCTGTGGTGAAAGGACTCACCGGTGCCCATGGCGTCGCCGTCAGCCCGGATGGTAAAAATATCTATGTCGCCAGTGTGGACGCAGATGCGCTCGTCATGTTTTACCGCGATAACGACGACTTCGTCGGCTACGGGGATACGATCACTTCCACCCAAGACCTGAACGGCGCGCATGGTGTGGCCGTCAGCCCGGACGGTAAAAATGTCTATGTGTCTGGTTATACCAGCAACGCTACCGGCACCTTGGCCACCTATAGCCGCAACCCCACCGACGGCGCGCTCACCTATGTGCAGACCTGGCAAGAAGGGGAGCTGATCAGTATCAATCCCTTGCACTTCTTGGATGGGTTGGCCGGCGCGCATGCTGTCACCGTAAGCGCCGACGGTAACTATGTCTATGTTGCTGGGCTGCACGACAATTCGCTCGTGGTTTTTCAACGTAACCTGCTGACCGGTTCCCTGTTCTACCTCAAGACCTATAAAGATGGCGTGAACGGTTTCGATGGCTTGGGCGGCACCACCGGCGTGGTGATCAGCCCAGACGGCAACCATTTGTTCACGACCGCGCTCAATGATCAGGCGCTTGGTGTGTTTGACCGCGACCCCGCGACCGGCTTAGTGGACTTTGTCGAAGCCTTCCACCGCGATGCGAATAGTGGTCTGCCCGCGCTCGACGGCACCAATCAGGTCGTCGTCAGCCCCGACGGCTCTACCATCTATGCGGTCTCTGGCACCGATGACGCCGTGGTCGCTTTCGCCGTTGCCAATCCAAAAGCGACGATTGACAGTTTGTTGCCCGCCTCTGTACAGCAAGGGGCGAACAATTTTACACTGGTGTTCAAAGGCAAGAACTTTGTTGGTGGTTCTCAGGTGCAATGGAACGGCAGCGCGCGTCCAACCAGCTTTATCAGCCCCAGCGAATTGCACGCCGAAATTAGCGCTGCCGATGTGCTGGCCGCAGGAGCAGCATCGGTCAACGTCGTCAACCCCGCGCCCGGCGGCGGCGACGCCAATAATCAAGCTAACTTTACGATCACAGCGCCCGGTGATAATCCATTGCCTTCGATTGACTTTATCAATCCGCAGTCGGTGCCGTCAGACGTGCAACAGTTCACCTTGAGCATTCATGGCGCCAATTTTGTCCAAGGCGCGCAGGTGCGCATGAACGGCGCGGATCGGCCCACCCAGTTTGTCAGCAGCACAGAATTGCAGGCAACGATTGGCGCGGCTGATGTGGCGGTGGCCGCGGCGTTGTTGGCTGAAGACAAGCATGAAATTAGCGCTGCGGCAATCGACGCCAATCAACCCGCCGGCATTACGGTCTTTAACCCAGCGCCGGGTGGTGGTTCATCGAACGCCGTGCTTTTCACGGTATTAGAAGCCGGCCAGAATCCAGCGCCATCCTTGACCCAACTGCAACCAGCTACGCTTGTGACCCAAGGCGCGGCGGCGACAGCGATTACTGTGAAGATCACCGGTGCCAATTTCATCGAAGGCGCGCAGGCGGCCTGGAACGGCGCGCCTCGTTCGACCAAGTTCATCAGCGATCAGACGTTGGAAGTCACGCTGAATGCTGGCGATGTTGCGGCGGTCGGCAGCGGTGGTCTCAGTGTGGTTAATCCAGCGCCAGGTGGAGGAACGTCCAACGTGCTCAACTTTACGGTGACCGGTGTGCCGCAAAACTCTGCACCGACCTTGACCCAAATTGCGCCGACCAACATCCTGGCGCATGGCGCCAATAGTGTCCCGTTGGTGGTGAGTGTGCTAGGCAGCAACTTTATGCCCGGTTCTCAGGTGTATTGGAATGGCGTGTTGCGCCCCACCCAATTCATTGACGCCACACATTTGGCCGTGACATTGACGGCCGCTGATGTCGCCGTGGGCAGTGTCGGCAACTTGAGTGTGATCAACCCACCCCCCGGTGGTGGCACGTCTGACCCACAGATTCTCAGCATCTTTGGTTACGGCCTCTATTTGTCGTTTATCTGGAAGTAGCACAGGACGGTAGACGGGTCAGTGTGTACCTGTGTACTGTCTACCTGTCTACCTGTGTACCGTCTACCTTCTAATCCCCCTCCCACTTATTTGTTGCAAGGAGCTAACCAATGCCTGACTTCATCACCTACGCGATTTGCATCCAAGGCCATTTGGACGCCTAAGCGGTCCGATTGGTTTGCGGACTTCCAGATTATTCAAGCCCCAGCAGGCGAAACAATCCTTTGTGGCCCTGTGCTGGATCAAGCTGCTTTGTATGGCTTACTCGTAAAGATCCGCGATCTGGGACTACCTTTGCTGGCCGTCAATCGCGTCGATGGCGCTACGAACGGCGTTCACGCGGACCCAAACGTCAATTGAAAGCGTTTTGTAAGCAAATCTAGTACTAATATGGAATGGACAAAACGTATAAACATGAGAAAATTGAAACAGGCTTGGCGCTAGAACTAAGCCATGATCGGCGTTAGAAAGAGATCGTAGAAAGAGAAAGTCGAAATGGATCGCGAACAGATCGAACTTGTACAAAAGAGCTTAGCCAGGTTACATCCCGTTGCCAATACGATGAATGACATCTTCTATGTGCGCCTGCGCGAATTAGATTCAAAGCTTTACCCGCTCTTTAAAGGCTTTATGGTCACGCAGAATGCCCATTTTATCCATATCTTGCACATATTGGCTAACGGTTTGGCTCGTCCAGAAACGACAACGCTGATTACCGATCAATTAGGCCGCCGCCATCTTGGCTATGGCATGAAAGATGAGCAGTACCAAGCCCTGCGTAAAGCCCTGACCCGCACGTTGGCGCATGGCCTGGGTGAGGAATTTACGCCAGAAGTACAGGCCGCTTGGCTTGCTGCCTTCGATTTGTTGGTGAATTTGACGAAAGAGGCTGCCTCTAAAGTCGCGCTGGCCTACAGCCATTAAGCGGCCAGCAAACTTAGCTATTCTTCTGTACGCGAATAAACTATTAGATCCTCGTAGGGGCGCTGCTTGCTGCGCCTTGTGGTCTGCACAGCAGGTGCAGCAAGCACGGGTACCCACTGGGTGCCTACGTTTGTCCAACTTTTATTTGTTTTCTCTAGGATGACAGCGCCAGGTTGTTAATCGGTAGACCACAGCGGAGCCGGCACGCCTACGCGCCGGACCATGCGCACGAGGCGTGCTTGCTCCGCCCTTGCGCGCAACCTTGCGCTGTCATACTATAAGATCTCTTTATAAGATCTATAGTGTAGGGTATCCCTATGCTATGGATCTTTTTTGTTTCACCTGTCTGTCAAATTGATCGATGCTGCACCCTTCCCCACCCTAATCCTGCAGGGAGGGTGGGGTCTGCTCTGGAAAAGATGCCCAGCACGCCAATAAAAGAATTTTATTGCCAAATCGCGCTCTACGGCTTACACTGTTGGAGAGATTTTTATTTTCTCAGCCCACCACAACTTGTCAGGTGTGACTTTCTAGTGCTATGCAGAGGCGCTGAAGATCGGTTGATTGAAACTTGCAACCTAACGATTGATTGATGCGTAAGAGTCTGTAACGTCAGCAAAGTTGATAGGCTATCGCTAGCCAAAAGGAAAAATAGACAATGGAACAACCGATTATCTTGGCTTACCAGATTCAGAAAACGTTTCGTAATGGTCAGATCGAAGTGCATGCCTTACGCGGCGTAGACCTAACCGTCGCCCGTGGTGAAATGGTGGCGATCATGGGACCGTCGGGCTGTGGCAAAACGACGTTGCTGAACTGCATTTCTGGGCTGGACGATTTTGATTCGGGCGAAGTTACCATTGAAGGGACGAATTTGCGCACGATGAATGACCGCACCCGCACCACCTATCGCGCCCAACGGATGGGTTTTGTCTTTCAGACCTTCAATTTGCTGCCGGTGATCACGGCGGTTGAAAATGTCGAGTTACCTCTATTGGTCAGTGGCGTAAAACTGGCCGAAGCGCGCAAGCGCGCCCTCGCTGCCCTGGCCCAGGTTGGGCTAACGGATCGTTCGAATCATCGCCCGGCCGAGCTTTCTGGCGGCCAGCGCCAACGGGTGACGATTGCGCGTGCCTTGGTTAACAACCCAGCGATTGTCTGGGCCGACGAGCCAACCGGCAACCTGGATAGCAAAGCGGCCGAAGATATTTTGCAGTTGATGCGCCAACTGAATCAAGAGCATAGTCAAACCCTGGTGATCGTGACGCACGATGCGCAAATTGGCAATTTGTGTGATCGCATTGTGCGGATGCAGGATGGTCAGATCATCGATGATGGGCAGGCGCGCTCGTCTTTCGAACGAGAACCCTTGGACATGGTACCGGCGTAACCATGCGGAGTGCGGAGTGCAGAATGCGGGGTCAACTTCACTCCACATTCCGCACTCCGCACTCCGCATTGAAAGGAATATTCATGCTGCAAAACATTAACAACAACATCACAACCGGTCTGGTTATCATTGTGGTCGCCCTGCTCGTCTATTTACTTTTCCTCGCCGCGCGCAAACCAGTGCTGGCAAAGTTGGGCGTCCGCAACATTCCGCGCCGTCCGGCTCAGTCGATCTTAATTGTGATCGGCTTAACTTTAAGCACCATTATTATTGTTAGCTCGTTGAGCACGGGCGATACGCTCAGTTACTCGGTCCAGCGCCATGCGGTTGAAGCATACGGCAAAGTGGACGAAGTCATCGCGCCCCCGTTGTTGTCGGCGTTGGCGTCGTTGGGTAATAACAGTAATTCAAATGCCAATGCAAGCGCCCAATCTGACAGCAGTACAACTGATGCGCAGGCCAGCACTGCGGCGGAAGCTGCGAGCATCCAGAGCCAGGCACAACTCAACCAACTGATGGCGGGTGGGCTGACCAGCGTCCTGACCGTGTTAGAAGGCGGACTGCCTGGCATCAGCACGGCGCGCTATCAACAATTGCGCGCTGAAGCCGCCAAAGAACCGCTGATCGACGCTGTTGCACCCTCGATCCTCTTTCCGACGATCATTCGTAACGCGACCACCGGCCAGGGTGAGCCATTGGGCTTTGTCTTTGCGGTCGACAGCGACTACGACCAAAAATTTGGCCTGACTTCGGTGGATGGCCAGACGGTGAAAATGGACGATTTGCAGCCGGGTGTCGGCAATATTTTTGCGCAGGCTGGCAATCTTTTCTCACTGGCGCAGAGTGCGGGCCAAGGCGTGTTGGGCAATAATTTCAAAATTTCTGATGTGGCGTTGGCCACTGCGGCCGTGGGCGCTGTGCTTACTTCTGGCTCGAATACGGGCGTGGATTTGGCGAAAGTCAGTATCCCGCTGAGCGCCTTGCGCAATTTGGGCATTACTACAACCCTACTGGAAAGCCAGGGCATCACCCAGTCGGTTAGTCTGGCGTCGTTGGGCATTACCACTTCAACCCTCGGATCGATTGGTGTTAATACGACTACCGTCAGCCTGAATTCTGTGGGCATTAACCCGTCGAGCGCGCAGACGGTCACGAACAATCTGCTGAACGCACTCAACCTCAACACACTTAGCACTGAAATTGATCGCGTGTTAGCGCAATATGGCTTGCAACTGCGCCAAGGCGATCTCTATCTCAACCAATTAGGCGCAGATAAATTGAACGCGCACGTGGGCGATGTGCTGGAGATTTTTGTCGGACCGATCCCGATCCCGTTCCGGGTGAAGGCCATTGTGCAGCAGGCCGGACCGGTTGGCGCGCTGCTGCCGGTGGTGATGATGCGGCTGGATGAGGCGCAGAAGTTGTTCTTTATGAGCGGCAAAGTCAACAACGTGCTAGTTTCCAACCAAGGTGACGAACTCACGGGGCTTACGCACACCAGCGCCGTTAGCAAACGCTTGAAGGTGTTGGCGCTTGACCCGACGACGGTGCAGCAGGTCGTGGACATTTTACGTAAACCCGCCGTTCATAGTGTGGTGACCGCCGAGGCTGCCCGCATCCAGGAAAAGATCAAGGATGAGATCAGGGCCCCCGCAATCATTGCTTCACTGGTCGAGAGTTTTAGTGGCATGCAAGAATATGCACAACAAGTCAAAGCCTTGCCCGGCGAGCTCGATCAGCCCGGCGTCAGCGATAATTTGCGCACCCTTTTGTCGAATAGCAGCGTGCGCAATTGGTTAACCGATTTGAATTTACCAGCGCAAGACGCCACCGCCTTGAAAAATGCCTTAGGCGCGCTCAACCAGTTTGACGTGCTTGACCCGTTAAGCAAAGAAACCGTGGTGCAAGTGGCTACGGTGGGCGGCACCGTCTTTACGTCAATTTTTTCACTGTTTGGCATCTTCTCGATTCTGGCCGGCGTCATGCTGATCTTTCTAATCTTTGTCATGTTAGCCGCCGAGCGCCGTAGCGAAATGGGCATGGCGCGCGCGATTGGCGTGCAGCGCAGCCATTTGGTGCAAATGTTTGTTACTGAAGGCGTGCTGTATGATCTGGTGGCGGCGTTCTTGGGCGTGGCCTTAGGCCTGGGCATCTCGTACTTGATGGTCGGCTTCCTGGGCGGCATTTTCAACAATGTAAGCAGTCAATTAGGCGTTGCCGGCGCGGTTTTTCGCTTCTATTTCCATGTCCAGCCAACCTCGATCATCATCGCCTACTGCCTGGGCGTTTTGTTGACCTTTATCGTGGTCACCATCGCCTCTTGGCGGGTAAGCCATCTGAATATTGTCGCTGCCATTCGCGGTTTGTCGGAAGAAACGAACGCTAAAACTCGTTCGCGCCTCAACAAGGTGTGGCGTTGGGTGCTTGGCCCCTTGCTGATCCTGGCGGGCGTTTATGTGTGGTTCGCCAGTTGGGGCGATGGCCAAACCAATGTGTTGATGGGCGTCACCCTGATCGTGGCGGGCGTGATGATCTTCATCGAGCGCTGGCTGGAACTTACCACCTGGCGGCAAGCACAGATTCAGCGGCTGGTCTACACCGTGATCGGGCTAAGCCTGCTGCTGATCTGGATTCTGCCCTGGAACACCATATTGGGCTACTCGGCCTCAATCCGCGACCAGAACAGTCCGCTCTTCCTGGCCGCCTTTGCCCTACGCGCCCCGCTGATTATTTTGGGTGGCATCATGACGGTGATGTTCAATGCGGATGCGCTGAGCTGGGTTTTTAGCCGTCTAGTAGGCGGGATCGGCGCGTTGACGCCCGTCCTCAAAACAGCCATCGCCTATCCACTGAGCACGCGCTTTCGCACGGGCATGGCGATGGTCATGTTTGCCATGATCATCTGCACGGTCGTGATCATGTCGGTGGTGATCCAGGCCACACAATCGCTGATCACGCTTGATGCCAAGCAGAGCGCCGGTTTCGAGATCAAAACGTCATCGACGTTGCTCAGCTTTTTTGACCCGATCACCGATCTAGCGGCGCGCATTGCCAAACAGCCTCAAGGTGATTTGAGCGGCGTGGCCGCAGTCGCTGCGGTCGCAGCGACTAGCGTAGAAGCTAGTCAACTGCCCGCTGGCGTCCCCGTGACCGCCACCCAGGCTATTGCTGGTTGGACCAATGTTGAGCTGACGGGCGTTAACGTGGGCTATTGGCAACAGGCGGAAAAGGTTTATCACTTTAAGGCCCGCGCCCCAGGTTATGCCAACGATGCTGCGGTCTGGCAGGCGTTGCGCGAACGGGATGATGTGGCAATTGTCACGCCGAGTTTGCTCGCCAGCGTGGTGCAGACCACCGAAATTACAGCGAGTGTCGGCGGTATTGCTACGAGCAAACAGCTTACGACCAACCCGCAAACTGGGCAAACCGCTGTTGAATTTAACGCAGGGGATGAGAATGGCTTCCAAGGCAGACGCCGGTTTCGCAATTTCCGGTTGACCGGTGTTGGGGCAAACGCTACGCAATTGCCCGCAATTACGCTGGCCTTGCGCTCGGGTAGCGCCAATCCGCCGAGCGTTCACAACGTACAGGTGATCGGCGTGTTGGACGATAACAGCACCCTGGCTGGGGGCCGCATTCAGACCAATTTGACCACATTGACCAAGTTAACTGGCAAGCCGGTGACGCCCGATAATTTCTATGTGAAAGTGCGCGAAGGGGCCGATGTCCATGTGGTGGCGCAGGCATTGGAACGCGCTTTCCTCAGCAGCGGCCTTGATGCCACGGTGATGGCCGAGAGCTTTGCGGTGGGCAAAAGCGTGACGCGCGGCATCTTACAACTATTCCAGGGCTTTATGGCGCTGGGCCTGTTAGTGGGCATCGCTGCGTTAGGCGTGATCAGCAGCCGGACCGTGGTCGAGCGCCGCCAACAGGTGGGCATGCTGCGCGCGATTGGCTATCAGGCGCGTATGGTAGCCTTATTGTTCTTGTTAGAATCCAGTTTTATTGCCTTGACAGGCATTCTAATCGGCGCAGTGGCCGGCCTGATCTTAGGGCAAAATATTGTTGCCACGTTCTTCGCGATTCTGACGCCAGATGCACATTTCACCTTGCCCTGGCTGCAAATTAGTGAGATTTTATTGCTGGCTTATGCCTTCTCGTTGCTGACGACGATTGTGCCTGCCTACCAGGCGGCACGCATCTACCCAGCCGAGGCGTTGCGGTATGAGTAAAGGCTAGAACGATAGCCAAAACTGCTTTTCCAATCGATAAATACTAAGCACAGACCCGGAATATCTTATGATTCTGGGTCTGTGTTGTCTACTATCCATTGTACCTTTTTTATGCCCGCATGGGTTTGACGCCTAAGGCCATTCCAAATCAATAAGGATACGGGCTAGACCTATCGCGCCCAGAGGGCACCCGCTTGACCGGACGTTCGGCGGTCTTCGGCA
>JBBREZ010000231.1:0-10564 GCA_038225095.1 Caldilineales bacterium | reverse complement strand
GGTGGCTCCAATACGGCGAACGGCTCTTTGGTAGAAGACAGCCCAGCCAGCAGTGATGAGGTAGTCGCCCCCGTTGATGGCGTGCGCTGGATCGAAGTCAATTTGACCACACAAACCCTCACGGCCTGGCAAGGTGATGTGTCGATGATGAACACAAAAATTAGTTCTGGTATGTCGGCCACCCCGACTGTCACTGGCCGTTTTAAAATTTATACCAAATATGCCAGCCAGCGCATGATTGGTCCCGGCTATGATTTGCCCAATGTGCCGTGGGTTATGTACTTTTTTAGCAATTATGGCATCCATGGCGCTTATTGGCACAATAACTTTGGCCACCCCATGAGTCACGGCTGTGTGAATATGCGGCCAGGTGAGGCTGGCATCTTGTACAATTGGGCATCAATTGGCACCGAGGTGTATGTCCATTTTTAAGCGCTGAGGTGAATACCACAGCCGCCGGTCATCAACCGTTGTCGTACAGATTCAGTCATCGGTCATCATTGCGCCCACTCGATCGAGTGGGCGCAATGATGACCGATGACTGGGAATAAACCTTTATTTGTCTATCAAATCCTACTGCGCGAAGGAACCGCTCATGCCATCGGCAACAATTGGCATTCTCGCCGGAATGGGACCACGCTCAACGGCTCCTTTTATTGATCTAGTGATCACCGAATGTCAGCGCCAATATGGGGCAACCAATGACATAGATTTTCCCCCCTTAATGATTTATTCGTTGCCTGCGCCTTTTTACCTGGACCGCCCGGTTGACCATGCTCAATTGGCAGCCACAATTTGTGCTGGGCTGCAACGGTTGGAAAGCATAGGGGTTGCTTTGATTGCCATGCCCTGTAATACGGCGCATATGTATTATGCACAACTGGAAGACAGCATTCAGATCCCTTTGTTAAACATGATCGACATCGCGGTTCAGAATGTGCCAGCTTCTGCTCAACGCGTGGCGTTGATTGCCACGCGTGCCACGCAAGCGGCAGGTTTATATCAACAGGCGCTCCAACACACAACGGTGGATTTGATCGCCGATGAGACATGGCAAAGTCGCGTTGATGCCCTGATTCGCGCGATAAAAATCGACCAGGATGTACCCGCCGCCCAGCGAATCTGGCGCGCTTTGATTTGGGCATGCGAAGCCACCGGCATCGACACGGTCTTGATTGCTTGCACGGATATAACACCTGCGATTACGGCTGACCACGGCAAAATGACGATTTTGGATGCAACGGAATGTCTGGCCGCGGCCGTGGTTGCTCAATGGCGGCATCATTGGATAACTTATAGATAAAACGAATAAAAATCATACAATCAGGCGGTGGAGGGAGCATCCTCAGCCGCAGCTGAGGATGCTCCCTCCACCATTCTATGGATTTAAATTGATGGCTCTATTCGCTTTTCCCGCAAGGTCAAGCTATAAGGTTGCCAGATTGGCAAAGCTAGGCTTTAACGCCGGGTAGAGCTGGCGATATTGCTCATATACTGCATTATAGTGGCTTGCCCGCTCAGGATTGGGCTTGGTGTTGCCCGTCATATGGATCACCTGCGCACAGGCAGTATCTACATCCGGCCAGACGCCAACGCCAACCCCGGCCAAAAGCGCTGCGCCATAAGCCGCGCCTTCACGTGTGTTCACGGTTACTAGCTCGCTGCCCAGTAGATCGGCCAATATTTGCCGCCAGAGTGCACTGCGGGCCCCGCCACCAGAGATGCGCACTTGTTGGATGGTCCCCAGGCCAATCTGCTGCATCAATTCAAAACTATCACGCAGCCCAAAACCTACCCCTTCTAACACAGCGCGCGTCATGTGGGGCAATGTGTGGCGCACCGTCAGGCCGACAAACGCGCCACGCGCCAGCGGATCGGGATGCGGCGTACGCTCGCCGGTCAGATAGGGCAAGAAGAGTAAGCCTTCGCAACCGGCAGGTATAGCGGCGGCAGGTGACAGTAGATCGTCATAGCTTACGCCCGGCGCAATGGTGTCACGATACCAACGCAAGCTGCCCGCCGCCGACAACATGACGCCCATCAAATGCCAACGCTCAGGCACAGCATGGCAAAAAGCCTGCAACCGTCCTGATCGATCAAAAAACGGCTGATTAGTTGTCCCAAAGACAACACCCGAGGTGCCCAGCGTCAACGCCACAATGCCGGCTTGTACTGCGCCCACGCCCACGGCTTGCGCGGCTTGATCGCCAGCGCCGGCCACGACTGGTGTCCTGGCTAGCAGCCCCGTTGCTTGCGCCGCCGCGGGCGAAATAACCCCTGTGATTTGCGGGCCTTCAAAGGTAGGTGGCAGCCAACTCGGCGGAATTTCCAAGCCCGCCAACACCTCGGCAGACCACGCACGCGTGCGCAAATCCAACAGCAAAGTGCCGGAGCCATCAGCTTTATCCATGGCCAGTGTCCCGGTCAACTTATAACGCACAAAATCTTTGGGCAGCAAAACATGCCGAACCTGTTGGTAAAGATCAGGTTCATGTTGGCGCACCCACAGAATTTTTGGGGCAGTGAAGCCAGTAAGCGCATCATTGCCGGTCAATCGAATCAAATTTTCGCGGCCCAATCGGGTGCGAATTTCATCACATTGCGCGGCGGTGCGTTGGTCATTCCACAAAATGGCTGGGCGCAACACCGCGCCGTTGGCATCTAACAAAACGAGCCCATGCATCTGACCGGTTAAGCCAACCGCAGCAATCGCGGTGGGAGCGATGCCAGACGTAGCAAGCACGGTGCGAATGCTGCGCACTGCTCCATCCCACCAAAGCTGGGGGTCTTGTTCGCTCCAAAGTGGTTGCGGGGTTTCAAAATTATATTCGGTGGCCGCCACCGCCACAACAGCACCCTGAGCGTCGATCAAAAGAGCTTTCGTGGCCGTGGTCGAAACATCAATGCCAAGTAGATAAGTCATAGTGCATCCTTGTCTTTTATTTACTCATGTTACGCAGATACAGCGGTTACACAGAGATCGCCGAGGAGACACAGAGCACGCAGGGAAAAACCGAGCGGCTCTATTGTTATTGCGCGGTGGTCTCTGCGTAACTGCTTTTTTATGGTACATGCGTAAAGTGAGTTATTCATACGGTAACTGCTTGATTTAATGCCCATGTTACGGGCCAGGCACGGCTAGGTATCGGCGCCATCTTCTGGGAAGATTCATTTGACAATGAATGGATTCTAGCGAGCTTCCCAGAAGGGAATATAACCCAAAGAATGCTTGCTTACATGGCTATATATCGTTTACAATGGCGTCATATTTTATTGACCGTTAAAACTCATCCAAAAATCTACCACCCGCATCGAACATTCTAAGAGGCTCGATGTGCACTGAATCCTATGTCCTATTCCATTTTATAAGGAGTTGTCATTCATGCGATTATCTAGATGGCTAAATCCACTGTTGCCTTCTGCGCACTGGCTAGGCCGCCTATGCCTTCAGTTTCTGTTGATCGCTATTTTGGGGTTAAGCCCTACCGCGATTAACTCGAAACCAGGGCTAGCGCAGGCCGCAATCGTTAAGCAACCAATCCTGTCCGAAGCTGACGCAGTTGACCCCGGTAAAGCGGCCAGCGTGCAGACAACTGCTACGATCGTAACGGCAAAGCCACCGCTACCTTTTATTGCGCCGCTGGTGGGGCCTTTCATCAAGCAGGCACTGCCCAGTGATATCGACCGGCGCACCACTGCCTTCATCCCACAAGCAACAGATTTGGCTCAGCTAACCCCGATAACATTTCCCAAGACTACAGAAAAATGGATTCGCGTTGATCTCAGCGAGCAAATTGTCGTGGCCTACGAAGGCCAAAAACCACTTCGAGCATTCCATGTTTCATCCGGCCTGCCCAACGCGCCCACGGTGGTTGGTACATTCCACATTCGCGCCAAAGTGCTATCACAGACCATGTTCGGCGGCGAAGGCAACATGTATTACAATTTGCCGGGCGTCAAATGGGTGCAATATTTCTATCAAGACTATAGCTTCCACGGCACCTATTGGCACAATAATTTTGGGCATCCGATGAGCCACGGGTGTATCAATATGACCAATGCGGATGCAAAGTGGCTCTTTGATTGGGCCGCTCCAGCTTGGGATGGCAAAAGCGTCTGGCAGAAAGTGCCAGCCGATGACGTTGGCACGCTCGTCATTGTTACTCAGTAGACGGGCCAAGTAGTCGTAGAAAGGTAAACAGGTAGACAGGTGAAACGTCCCTGTTGCCTGTGTAGTTCGCATCGGAGGATGCGAACTACACAGGGGGGAAATAAATTTTTATTGCAGATTATTCAAGATCATGACCGTCGTATTGGCAATGGTGCGGAGCATGACCATATCGCTTTCATTAAACGGTTGCAGCCGGTCGGGCGCAACGACATGAATGACACCAATCGTCCGTTCGTTATTAACGATTGGGACTAAGAGCGCTCGCCCCGATTCATTATAGTAAAATTGCTCAGGACTTTCGCTCGATTCTTGTGGATCATAAAAGATTGGCTGCCCAGCTTGCATCGTCCACTCCACCAGCCGATAGATATAGGTAGAAAGCTCCATTGGTTTCTGATTTTCATAGATCGGGGCTACATAAATCTGAATCGCGTTGGCAGTGCTGGAGAAATTTTCGATCACTTGCATTAACCGCCCCGCATGCACATGGTTATGGATAAAACGCGGGTCGAACATAATCGACACGCTAGCCTTGCCGGCCATTTCGATGACGCCTTGCGTCAGTAATTCAATCACCTCATCAAAGCTTTTAGCGTTGGTCATTGAGCGCGTAAAGAGCTGCAAGCCAACCAATTGGCTAATTCGCTCTTGCAATTCTTGGTGCGCCTGTGCTAGTTGAAGGGCGCGCGCCGCACTTTTTGCAATCTCAGTGTAATCTTCGCATAATTCAGGATTGCTAAACCCTTCTACTTCATTGCGCCCCAAGAGCAAGGCGCCGCTCACCGCTTTTTGGATCCGCAGCGGCAAGATCATCAATGAACCTTCGCGCTTCATCCAAGGAAATTCTTCTGGCAACGGTCGTTGCTCTGTCTGCATATCGTCGACAATCAGATAATCAGGCTTGTCGGGATCTAAATGAGGGATCAAAGCACGGGCGAGCAATCCCCAAAGTGGAAAAGGACACCCTCGTCCCAAAAAACGCCAAGCATCAGAGATACCGCGCATATTTTGATAATGATAGGGGCCCAATTCTGTATCGCCAAGAATAACGACGACAAAATTCAACGGCGCCTTTTGCCACATGGCATCCATCGTCAACTCAATCACTTGATTCAATGAAATCTGATCGCTCAATTGACTCGTAATGTCATACAGCAAATTCAACTGATCGATCCGTTGCCGCAGCTTACGCAGCGAATCGTTCAACTCGACATTCATGCGGGCAAATTCCTGCGTCACCTGCTCAATTTCGCGGATCGTGGCTTCTTCAGCGTTTTCAACCACGAACTCAGTGGTTCTATAAGGGTCAACCGATAATCGGACAGAGTCGAGCATGGCCACAATCGACTCGAGGCGTTCTGACATTTGCTGAAACAGAGTGATGACAGAGCGATTGCTCATAGTTCTTGTCCTCTAGTAAGTTTGCTTGTCAGACGCAGGTGGGCAAGCCCTCATCAACGCCAGGATAATCAAATTTTTTGTGGGCTGCTTTGGCTAAATGTCATGCAAATTGAAGGTTCGGGTATTTTGCCTAAATGAGCAATTTTATTCCTTTGTAGTATAATCCACCATTATAACTAAAAAGTGTTAAATATTGACGCATCTACCAAACAAATTATGCAGATTTTAAGGCAATTACAAGAATCAACCTTACAATTTTGTCAGATTCAACAGATTACTATAGAATAATCGCATGGCCTTATCATGATCACGGCTTACACGATTCCATAATTTGCGTTGTTTAATAAAGAAGCAATGGATCCTTTACATTCCACCTTAACAAGACCTTTAAAAATCTTGCTCGTCGATGATGAACCAAACACAGTTCAACTTGTGCGAAAAATTCTCCAAGCCGATGGCCATACGGTCTACGAAGCAGCAGATGGGCTGCAAGCGATCGAAGTTTTTGAAGCCGCCCGGCCAGATTTGGTGTTACTAGATGTTGTCATTCCCAAATTGGATGGATTGGGTGTACTCCAAGAGATTCGCCGGCGGGATCGGATGGCTGGGGTGATTATGATCAGCGCGCTTACTTCTGAGCAACTCGCTGTCAAGTCCATGCTAGGCGGCGCCGATGATTATATCAGCAAGCCATTTACGCTGAAGACCATTCGGATGCACATTCGCCAGGTTGCTGACAAGACTCAGTTGCGCCGGCACAACGCCATGCTCCAAGCGCAACTGATCGATGCGAATGAAAAGTTGCGCCACTACATGGCAGCGCCACTGATCGAAACATTGATGGCTAGCCCTACTTTACCTAGCCTGGGTGGCGAGCGTCAAACTGTGACCATTCTCTTTGTTGATATATGTAATTTTTCATCATTCGCCCATCATCTATCCCCCGATGAAGTCTTGCGGATCTTGAACGAATACTTCGCACTGCTAACCACCGCTGTCTTTGAACATGGTGGCTATCTGGATAAGATTATGGGTGATGGCTTTATGTCGTTGTTCAATGTGCCAGGGCGACAATTGAATCATGCAACCATGGCGGTGCGCAGCGCGATCTGCATGCACCAACGTGTGCTAGAGTGGAATCAAACGCATAGCCCGCTGCTGAATCTTCGCATGGGCATTCATACCGGCGAAGCGCTGGTTGGCAATATTGGCACCCCGCAATTAATGAATTACACGGCGATTGGCAATTCGGTCAACTTGGCTAAACGGCTGGAAGAGACGAGCAGTCCAGGCCAGATTTTGCTCAGCGCCGTCACGCGCGAATTGTTAGATCTAGATGATGCTAAGCTGGATGCCTCACGTTTTGTGAGCTTGGGCAGAAAAACACTCAAAGGCGCCAACCTGCCCATTGAGGTTTTCCATATTGCTATGGACGGGGAATATCCCGCATAGTGTAGCTGGCAAGCATGCCATCTACGATTGTCCACTGCATTCCAGATCACGGTTTCACCAGCGGCGCTATGCTATGCTATGATTGCACTTACACTACGTTGTGCTGCCACTACGTTGTGCTGATGGTAGAATCTGGTTTATTTTTGTGAAAAATCATGCTATGCAACTCAAGATAAGACTATGGTTGGTGCTTTGTGTACTATGGTCGCTGCTAACTTTGCCGATGCAGACGCCAATTGTGCACGCGCAAGCCGCCCAACCAACTCCTGTACAACAAAATAATAATGTACAAAATAATGTAACGGAAGATCAAGTGAATGTCGTGGCGCGCGAGCTCTGGTGTCCGCTTTGTTCGGGTGTACGGCTTGATGCCTGCGAATTGAAAGCCTGTGATCAAATGCGGCAGGAGATCGCGCTGAAGTTGGCGGCTGGGGACAATCTCGAATCGATCAAAACATATTTTGTGGCCCAGTATGGTCCCCAAGTGCTCGGCGAGCCACCGCGGTCGGGCTTCAACTGGCTGGCTTGGATTTTGCCTTTTGTGGTCCTGCTGGCGGGTGCGCTTTTTCTGGTTATGCGTGGACGTAAGCTACTCTTTGGCCAGCCGGTTGTGGGGGTTACTCCTACATCGGCGGCGACGAACAACCCAGATGAGCCCTACGTTCACCAGCTTGACGAGGAGTTAAAACGTTATGACTGATAATTTGAGGTTGGCGGGTGATCTGCCAACGGCTAGCACAGAGGACGCCCAAACTACAGCGCCAGCCAATCGCCGGGTCACGATATGGCGCTTGGTTATTATCGGTTTGCTCGTCGCCTTTGTGGGTTTTCTAATCGTTGGTCTAAATCGCACGAACAAATCGGATTGGCGGGCCAGTGGGATTGCGCCCGATTTTACCTTCACCACCTTCGATGGAAAAACCATTCATCTGGCCGACCTGCGCGGCAAAGGCGTGGTGGTCAATTTCTGGGCCAGTTGGTGCGATCCGTGCCGGGATGAGGCAAAGCTCATGGAGCAAGCCTGGCAGCGCGAAAAAGGTAACAACATCGTTTTCCTGGGTCTTGACTATCTAGACCAGGAGCATGCGGCCCAAGCGTATCTGAATGAATTCGGCATCACCTATGCCAGTGGCCCCGATATTCAAAGCGCTGCTGCGCGCCAATACGGCATTACCGGCGTCCCAGAAACCTTCTTTATCGGCCCAGATGGGATGGTCAAGCATTACCTCTTAAAGCAACTGAGTAGCGAAGCCGAACTCAACAGCTATCTGGATATAATTCGCCCGAAATAACTGGCTAACTTTATTGAGCGGCCAATCCTATCTTCCGTTAGTTGTCGCCACCCGCCAACTAGGGTACAGTTGAGGAGTGGCGCTCATCGTATGCTGAACGGATGACGCAAATCACTCACCATGAAAATTCGTGACTAGATGTCCAAGTAATCGCCCGATCACCTGCGCTCTGCCAAGGAGTATCTATGATTTTTGACATTGGTTATTTCATTCTCATCACGGCGCTGCTATTGGCGGCGTTTGGCGTGGTAGCTGGCTTTTGGGGCGGGCGGCAACGTAACGCCAGCCTGGTGGAAAGCAGTTTTCATGCGGTCTATGCGGTAGCGATGCTGGTTTTGCTGGCCGCGTTGATCCTCTGGTATGGTCTGTTAACGGACAAATTCCAGGTAAACTATGTCTGGAATCACTCGGAAAAGGCCCTGCCGACCTTTTACAAATTTTCGGCGCTCTGGGGTGGACAGGCAGGTAGCCTACTTTTTTGGACGTTGATTCTCAGCGTTTATAGCATCG
Source organism: Caldilineales bacterium (assembly GCA_038225095.1). Lineage (GTDB taxonomy): Bacteria > Chloroflexota > Anaerolineae > Caldilineales > Caldilineaceae > JAPLGZ01. The sequence continues at coordinate 1,738 of JBBREZ010000231.1, read as the reverse complement.
TTGTCGCCATTACCTTTCGGCGCAAACAGTTGGGACAGATGCCGTATGTCAACGCTGTGCTCCTCATGACCAGCGGCTTTTTCCTGACTCTGCTCGTCTTTGCCGAAAATCCCTTTAAACAATCTGGTTTTCTGCCCCCAGATGGACAGGGCCTCAATCCACTGTTGCAAAATTACTGGATGGTGATCCATCCGGTCATGTTGTATACTGGCTATGTGGGGCTAACAGTGCCTTTTGCCTTTGCCATGGGCGCATTGTTCAGTAAAAGTCTGGGCAATCAGTGGGTGCGCACTGTGCGCCGCTGGACGTTGATCCCGTGGATGTTTCTCGGCGCTGGCATCCTGATGGGCAGCCAATGGGCCTATATGGAATTAGGCTGGGGCGGTTATTGGGCATGGGACCCGGTGGAAAACGCCAGCTTCCTGCCCTGGTTGACAGCCACCGCGTTTTTGCACAGCATTATCATCCAAGAGCGGCGCGGCATTCTTAAAGTCTGGAACGTCGTCTTGATTGCCTGCACCTATTTTTTGGTGATCCTGGGCACCTTTACCACGCGCAGCGGCATTATCGAGAGCGTGCATAGCTTTGCCCGCAGCAGTGTTGGCATGTACTTTTTAGTTTTCCTGGTGATCAGCATCGCAACCTTCGTCTGGCTAGTTTTTGATCGATTTCCCCTCCTGCGCAGCGAAAATGAGATTGATTCGATCTCTAGTCGTGAATCGGCATTTCTGGTCAACAACTGGCTCTTTACGGGGTTGGCCTTTAGCACGCTCTGGGGTACTTTTTTCCCCATGTTTAGCGAAATTCTCACCGGCCGGCGCATCAGCGTCAATGCGCCGTGGTTTAACAAGGTTAATGGACCGCTCTTTTTGCTACTGCTGCTCATGATGGGGATTGGCCCCTTGCTCGGGTGGCGGCGCACGAGTGCCGAAGTATTGCGCAAGCAATTGACCTGGCCGGTGCTCGCCGCCCTGGTCTTTGCCGCGATTTTTGCCTATTTCAGTCCCCGGTTATACCCGACGATTGGGCTATCGGTCTGTGTGTTGGTGCTAGCCACGATCATTCAAGAATTTGTGCGCGGCGTCATCGCCCGGCGCACAATTACGGGCGAAAACCCAGTGACAGCGCTCTTTAATCTGATGCGCCGCAATGGGCAACGCTATGGCGGCTACATTGTGCATCTGGCGATTGTCATGATTGGCGTCGCCGTGATCGGCAACACCTTTTATCAATCAACGACCAATGTAAACTTGACCACAAATCAAAGCGTCAAGTTAGCTGGCTATACCCTGACGTTTACGGGGCTTGAGAGTGCACACACGTCGAACCGCACCGAGTTCACCGCCCATTTGGCGTTGACTGGCCCCAAAGGTCAGGCGCTCGGCAACGTTAGTCCGGGGCGCAATATCTATGACAAAAATCCGGATCAGCCCACCAGCGAAGTGGGCCTCCGTATGAGTCCCGGTGATGACATTTATGTGGTTTTGAATGGCTGGAAAGACGATGGCTCCTCAGCCACCTTTACGATTTTCGTGAATCCTTTGACGATCTGGATGTGGATTGGTGGCGTTGTGCTGATCCTGGGCACGTTGATTTGTATCTGGCCCAATCCAGCACGCCAAGAAGAACGGATGACCGCTCCAGCCGGTGCGTTGGCGGACATTGCGGCGTGATGTAGGTTAAATCCGTGAATGGTAAGTACACTATAAAGCTTATAGAGAGAGCATATAAACATTTC
>JBBREZ010000230.1:0-10599 GCA_038225095.1 Caldilineales bacterium | reverse complement strand
GGGCTGGCCAATGACCGTACCATCATGCTAACTGGCGCAACCTCTGCCCACCGCTGTTTTGTACGATTACACGCGTTTGGGCCAGATTTAGAGCATCAGGATAAGTACTGCCTGACCGATAATCATGCAAACTGTCCGTTTTACGTGCCGAACACCGTAGCGGTGCCAATGCCTGAATTCGTCCAAGCGGCATCGACCGCCATAGCGATTGTCCCATTTCAAACGCAGATGCTAACACAGTTGACGCCGCCACCAATTCAAGTACCGACATCAGCAGGCAGTACGCGATTGCGTTTTCACCTGCCCGGCTGGTTGCTCAGAGCGGCATTAGTGTTGCTAGCATTGCTGCTCGTGGGGCTGCTTGTCCTTTTTGCGCCTAAATTGCTACATTTGCGCAGCGCCAACCAATCCGCCAATGCCATCACACCAGCCGGTGTTGTCGTGAATCAAGGGGAGCGTGCAACCGCAACCGCCAGCGTCGAAGCTAGCGCGGTGATGACACCAACACTTAAGAAAGTGGCGCTCATTCTCATCCCGACCGCGACACCGACAACCGGTGTGGTTGCCCTCGACCGCTATGTTACGCCAACGCCGGAACCGGGTGGACAGGTGTTATATTTGAGCCCCAACACAGGCAATGCCGGCTGGTGGGTAAGCAACGACCCGCGGCACTCTTACCTGGGAGATTCTTATTTATACGCCGGTGTATCTGGTGGTGACACACGCATCTCGGCCATGCAGTTCGATCTGAGCAGCATAGCGCGCGGTGCACCCATGCGTCAGGTGCAGTTGCGCTTAACCGGACTGCGTGATGGCTTAACCGCCCAGTCCAAAGGGTCTTGGTTAGTTCAACTCATTGCAGAGAATGCCCTGAAAACGCTGGGTGGAATCGACTTTTTGACCATGTACAGCGCCCCTTCATCGATCACACTCCAACCGGATCTAAAACCGACGGATGTGGCCGTCGATAAAACCAACAGTTGGCTGTTAGACGCCAACGCCTTGCAATGGCTGACGCAGCAATTGCTGGATGGCGCAAAGACAATTACTGTGCGCATTTTGCCTTCCAGCGCCGGCACAGACGCCCTCTTTGCCTGGGATAGTGGGTTGGGCTCAGAAACCAAAGGCTATGCGCCTGCACTGGTGATTAGCCTGGGGCCGCCACCGCCCACACCACCGCCGCTGCCCACGCAGAATGTGGTCGTAGCCACGTTAACATCGGTCCCAGATAATGTGATGACCGTGGTGGCTCAGGACCAAACGGCAACGAGTGTGGCGGTGTCGATTGGCACCTACACGCCCGCGCCCGCGGATGTCGTGACCCCTACGCCGTTCCCAGAAAATGTGGAGACGGTGCAAGCGGTGGCGCAAGCGCAAGGTCAGCCGGCAGTGGTGCAAGAAACGCCGACGCCAGCCAACGCTGCGCTGGCGACCGGCAACGCAGAATACGCCACCGCCGTCGCGCTGACAACCGGCACCTTTACGCCGGTGCCAACTGGCTATGTAACCCCGATGCTCGTGTTGCCGTCGCCGCCCGCCGAGAACTTGGCGACGGCAGCAGCCCGGATTGCGCAGTCCACGGCCGCGGCGAATGATGGCCGAGCAACAGTGACGCCGCTGCCGTTCAACGCCGTCATGGCTCACTATGTGTATGCAACGTCGGCGCCAGAAAATCAGGCAACTGCGGTGGCGCAAAGCATTATTGCGACGGCCGCCGCCAAGGTGAACGGCACGCCAACACCGCTAGCTTGGGGTGTAGTGGTAATTACGCAAGTACCGACACCACTGCCAACGAATACGTCGACCGCGACGCCGTTGCCATCTTTGCAACCCGTCACCGACTTTACCCCCACACCGACAGCCACGGCACTAACGGTGACGCCAGACCATATTCCTGATTATTACCGCAATAAAATCTTATTCAAAACGAATCGCAGTGGAGCCGAAGAAGTTTACGCCCTGGATGTCGCCAGCGGCACACTTTATCGGGTCAACGAACCCTGGGTTTATGGGTTGGCGCAAAGTCGATTAGGGCTTTCCGCCGATGGCAAACAGGAAGCTCTGGTCAGGAAAACTTCAACGGTGGAAAAATCAGCGGATGGCGCGAAGCAGGTTAATGAATCTTTTCAAATCTTTACGCATTCGCTTGAATATGACAAGACCCGACAGATTACCACCTATCAAGGCATCAGCTATGATCCAACCTGGTCGCCCCGCGGCGACCAGATCGCGTTTGTCAGCACGAACTCAGGCAATGATGAAATTTATACAGTAACGCCGGATGGTAGCATTGTAAAACAATTAACGTTTAACAAGTTTGAATGGGATAAACACCCGACTTGGAATCCCGATGGCAGCCAGATCGCATTCATGTCAAACCGTGAGACTGGGCGCAGGCAGCTTTGGATTATGAATGCTGATGGCGCCAATCAACGTAATCTCAGCAGCGATGCGTACGAAGACTGGGATCCGATCTGGGTGCCCTAAATCAGTAAAAACCAGGCCAACGGTAGTCATTATTGCCCAAGCGCGGGCTACCGTTGGCACGCCAAGCAGTTCTCTGATTAGGATTGAGTATGTGATGGACAAGTTGGAAGGTAAATTATGAATAATGTAGATATTAAAGACTATTTACGCCCATTGTTGAAATGGTGGTGGTTGTTGGCTGCGGCAACAATGGTTGCGGCACTTTCCAGCTTTGCCTATACCTACTTACAACCCGCAGTGTATGAGGCGCACACAACCGTCAGCATCGGCTCGACGATTAAGGATGCCAACCCCAGCGGCAGCAATGTCTATCTGGCGCAACAGTTAGCCGAGACGTATGCCGACATTGCCGGGCGCACTCCCATTCAACAGAATACAATGGCGGCGTTAAAGTTAGATTGGCTGCCGTATTATACCGCCAATGTGATCCCTAATACGCCGATCATTGAATTTAAAGTGTACGACGATGATCCTAATCGGGCTTATGTGGTCGCCAAAGAATTGGTCAATCAACTGATCTTGCAAGGGCCAGCGGGGCGCGAAGAGCAAAAACGGCAATCCTTTGTCGAAGAGCAATTGGCCAAGCTTGAAACTAACATTAAACAGACAGAAGACGAAATCACGCAAAAACAAGAGGATTTGGGGAAAATCTTCAGTGCGCGTGAGATTGGCAGTGTTCAAAATCAGATTACTGCACTCCAAAACAAACAGACTACACTGCAAGCAAATTATGCCGCCTTGCTCGCCAATACACAGCGTGGGGCAACCAATGCACTCAATATCTTGGAGCCGGCCACGATTCCAACTGAGCCGACGGATTCCAAGCTACTGATCAACGTCCTCATCGCGGCCATGATTGGCTTTGCGTTGGCTGCGGGCGGTGCCTATTTGATTGAGTATTTGGACGATTCGATCAAGCCCAGTGACGATATGCAAAAAATGTTGGGTGCATCGCTATTAACTTCAATTCCGTTCATTGCCAGTAGCCCAGCGGACGCGACGGGGCCACTTGACGAGCGCTTGGTGATGTTGCATAACCATTCCGTGCCGGCCACCGAAGCCTATCGTGTGCTGCGCACCAATTTGCAATTTGCGATGGTAGATCGTGCGCTTACACTTTTGCTGGTGACCAGCCCATCAACGATGGAAGGGAAATCGGTCACAGCCGCTAATCTTGGCGCAGCGCTGGCACGTGGTGGTAAGCGCGTCGTGGTGGTGGATGTTGATCTACATCGGCCCAGCCAACATCGCCTGTTCAAATTGATCAACAATATGGGGCTCACGACAGCCTTGCTGGTGGAAGGCATGCCCATCGAAAATTTATTACAGAGGACAACGGTGCCGGGACTCCAAATCATGACAACCGGGCCATTGCCGCCGAACCCAGCTGAGTTGCTTGGTTCGCGCCGCATGCAGGAAATCTTATTAAAGTTGAAAGAACATGCCGACATCGTTATTTTAGATAGCCCGCCGATCATGGCCGTGGCCGATGCGGTGATTCTTGCCACGATCGCAGATGCGGTTTTAATGGTAGTGCGATCAGGGAAGACGCGCCGAGATTTTGCCAAGCAGGCATTTAGCGCACTGCAACAGGTACAGGCCCGCGTGATTGGCGTTGTCTTAAACGGGGTTATGAAAAGTAAAAGTGGCTACTATAATTACGGCTATTACAACACGGGGTCCTACTCGCTGCCCGGCCTAGCAGCACCTGCGGCTGTTAGTCAACCGTTCGTGGCTCCAATGCCGGCAGAGAAAACGCCTCAGGCTCAGCCATTGCAAACTGAGCCACTTGCGCACGCGATCATTTCAAAGCGCAACCCGTTGCTCGCTCTGAAAAACAATAATTATAATAACAACCATCAAGGCGAGCATTAAATTATTCTGACACAAGTTTCTTTGTTCACTGAGTAAAAATTGCTAAAAGCTAAAACTAGTGAGCAAAGAAACTTTGTCGATCCATCAAACAACTTCGAATTTGTGCCTTACATATTCCCCAATAAGTACTTATTCCACGACAAGGTTACTGTTTGTCGATGGACAAAGCGTCAGCTCGCGCTCGGTTAAATAAAAATTCTTAAAAACTGCCGGTCGTACTTCGAAGCTGACGAAAAATTGGGTGATTTTTCCTCTTAAGACAAGCTCCTTAATAATTTTGCCTTCACAAGCAGGGACGCCACCATAGGGATAACTTGCTCGAACTTTGTCGCCTAGTTTCATAACGATCCTTTATTCATCAACTAACATTTACATATCTGTTTGCCATATAACTGCTACGTTCACCGAACAGATAAATTTAGCCGCGCTCATCTTGTGTGCCACTCTACAAGGCCACAAAGACAAGTGCCAGCGACGATTGCGTGGCCTGGGCAGTTGTGGCATTGCCGACGAATCCCGCCCAGCGACGGTGGTGCAGGGCAAACAATTTGGCCTACTTAGCCTTGACTGTTTTTCTCGGCTTTGCTACTTTGTCCTTGTGATCAGATTCAATTTTAGCTTCTTTCTCCATCTGTGCCCACTCAGTATAATAGTCAGGTGATTCGTTGAGGTGGGTGCGCACAATTTTGCCGATTAGGATCGGGTCATCGCTGGCAAAACTCGTTACTGGATTGTAGGTCCCATCTTCGAGTTCGACATTCATGCCTATACGAAATTGTTTGACATCAAACTGTTCCCAATTGACCCCTAGCTTCTCGCCAATGGTCTTGGCTTCTGCAAGCGTAAATTGTTTGCGCTTTGCCTTTGGCATCTTACTTCTCCGTTCAGTGCTGTTTGGGCCAACCATTGCAATCCCGCGCCAGTTTGCTCCGCTATGACTCAGTTGTGGTTGCCCAGCTTACGTACAAAGCTGCTTTAGTCTTTGTACGCGGTTATTATGTTACGCTGCTACCCGTGTAGGCTGGGTCAGCCGCTCGACTTGAGCGTTCCATCGGTGATCGGGCTGCGGCTGACTAGCCTACGCCACCATGCCTAAAGTGAAGTTAATAATAATGTTTCTACCAACAATCGGCAATCTATCACCTGCTCCTAGTGGCGGATTGCACTTATTGGCTAGAAATTTGCCGACAATGTTGGTTGGATTGCGGCTAGCTAGTCATATACCAGGTAAATTCCCACTAATTAACGTACCGGATGATTGTCGTCATTATCAAACGTTAGCTACGCGCTTGCGTGCAAAATGTGCGGTGCGTTTTGACTAAGCCATTCGCTGCTCAGGGTAGGCTTAGCAAAACCGGCTAGGTCAGAAGTCACCGCCACTTTGCCGGTCAGCCCGGCCCGACATTCAGTTTTTCCATCAAATGGGGAGCAAGGAGTTTGGTTTGGGGCACAGACAACGACAAGCTATGTGCCTTTAAGCCATCATAATAACGACAAAATATAGCCGATTTACTATTATACCAGCAATTGGCTTGTTCGGCTATAAGCAAAAAAGCGCATTCGTGAAAACGAGGTCAATCGGCGAGATCATAAATCATCAACCTGAGCGTTTTAGTAGCTAGAAGGGTATGCTGAGCGTAATGCGTGTGCCTTTACTCGGCTGTGATACAATCGTAATTTTGCCCAACAAAAGCGCCAATCGCACCTGCACGCTGTGCAAACCAGCGCCAGCCGCCGGTGCGGTGGCCATAACCGTGGCGACATCGAAGCCCTTACCTTGATCGCTCACGTGAGCGATCAAGCGATCTTTTTCTGTGCTCAGATCGATCTGAGCGACTTTAACGCCTGCATGTTTGACCACATTGAACAGCAGTTCGCGAATGAGTTGAACGAATAAGATCTGCATTTCTCGATTGGGTAGATTGGTAGTCGCAGCAGCGATCACCTTCACCGTCAGCCCATGCAACTGGTGCATATGCACCGCCAACCAGCGCAACATTTCTACCAAACCCTCGCTTTCGAGGATAGGGGGGCTCAGATCAAGCGTCAGTTGGCGCGTCAGTTGAAGCGCCTGATGTAAAGTAGCTTGCAGCGATTGACTAAGTTCAGTCAATTCGGGTGGCCCGGTGGGGAGCACCGCTTCACTTAGCAGGCTACATTGGATTTGCACACTGTAGAGTAATTGTTGTAAATCGTCGTGCAAGCGCTGGGCGATCCGTTGGCGCTCCTTTTGTTCGGCCAACACCAATGCTGCCGTCAGCTTACGTGCTTGCACGGTATGTTCCTCCATGCGCGCCGCCAGTGACGCGTTAAGCGCGTCCAATTGCCCTTGGCTGGTATGGAGCGCCGCTTCGGCCTGCTTGCGTGCGCTAATGTCGCTAAACGTGATAAGCATGCCATCGCTACGGTTTTCAGCAGTAAGATAAGGCCGCAGTTGCACGTGATACCAGTGCGATCCGTCGTTGCCTACCACGCGTTCAACAAGCGGCTGCCCATCCATAATCTTGGCGGCGTCATCCACTAAGTTGATGTAGTCCAGATTATGCTTCAGTTGTGCCAAAGGTTGGCCTTGGTTTAGCGGACCAAGCTTGAATAATTCGCCGGCGCATGGTGTGAAGCGCTGGATACGTAGTTCACGATCCAAAAAGAGCGCGACAATATCAGTGGCAATCAACAAGTTGCGCAAGTCGTTCATAAGCTGGCTGATCTCTGTATTCTTGTACGCCTCAGCGCTTACCACACTCATATGGACAACCTTTCTCCGGCTCGGGGCATGTTGATGGCATGCCATTCATCATGTCGGCACCATTGGGGCGGCTATTCCCAAGCCAGTAAACTCCTCGGAATTAAAAGATGGGATGATAGGCTTTGCACATGAGATCATAATCCTAAGTACACCTGCCGATTAGTGTCTTCTAGAACGCATTGTATGTCGCACATATCGGCGTTCTGGGTGATAGTTTACGCACAAAAAGCAATGTAATCTATGTACCTAAGTCTAAGCAACAGTATAGAAATGGATATATTTAGAGGTCGATCGATGACGCTTATCGGAAGCAACTAGCCGATAACGTGCCGGGGACGGACGAGGAGTGACTCGGTATCGGTCTAGTTCTGTTGTCGTGTCGTAAGCATCCTCAGATGCGCCCTTTTGTCGGGAGAGCGCATCTGATAGACAAACCAAATAAAGGTTGCCCATTTGTAGAGGCACGGTATACCGTGCCCGTCCAGTTGGATTGTGCAGAGTCTATTTGGTTTGTCTATGAGGATGCTTACTACACCTGGCAGAACTAAATAGGTAACGTTGATTAGAGCAGGGTGGGTATAGCTCAACATGATAGAATCAAGCGCCGCTTTGCTTGCTGAGAACTAAGCTCTATGCTACACTCTGTTAACGATAGAGAACTAGACGATTAGTGCTGATCAATCCATGAGCATATCTCTTTACAGCTAGATCACAAAGACGCGAAACCCTCAGATAATCTTTTGATCACGTGTTTACTTTGATCCCTACATAGCAAAAACACCAGGCATCCGCGCTGCTGGTGTTTTTATTTTTTTGATCTCCATCTACTATCCAAGCAAAGGATCTTGCCACCATGACTTCTCTTCGAGCATCAGCACTTGCCCTTCCCCTGCCCGATTTAGCCAAGCAATATCTGCTCAACCCCGCTATTACCTTCTTAAATCATGGCAGTTTTGGCGCCTGCCCACGACCGGTTTTTGAAACTTATCAGAAATTTCAACGCGAGTTGGAGTTAAATCCGGTTGGCTTTATCGGCCACCAATTGCCCGCTTTACTTAAAGCAGCACGGGCGCGGCTGGCTGAATATTTGGGCACAGCCACGGATAACCTCGTGTTTGTTACCAATGCGACCGAGGGCATGAACGTGATCGTGCGGTCGCTCAATTTGAAACCAGGTGACGAAGTGTTGACAACCGACCATGAATATGGCGCAGTCAATAATACCTGGCGTTTCAACTGTGAAAAGTGGGGGGCGCGCTATATCAATCAGCCGATTCCGGTGCCGTTGACGACGCCAGAGGCTTTTGTCGACGCCCTCTGGGCCGGTGTGACGGAGCGAACACGCGTGATTTCGCTTAGCCATATCACATCGCCGACCGCTTTAATCTTTCCCGTGGAGCTAGTCTGTCAACGCGCCAGGGAAGCCGGTATTATCACGGTGATCGATGGCGCGCATGCGCCTGGGCAGATTGATTTGGATCTAGAAAAAATTGGTGCTGACTTTTATACGGGAAATGCGCACAAATGGCTCAGTAGCCCGAAGGGGGCAGCGTTCTTGTATGCGCGGCCAGAACGCCAGGCTATGCTTGAACCGTTGATTGTCAGCCACGGTTGGAACCGGCAGCACGCTGAAGCTTCGCAATTTCTCGACTATCTCAGTTGGACCGGCACCGATGATCCATCCTCCTACCTTAGCCTACCCGCTGCGATTGATTTTCAAGTCCAGAACGATTGGCCCGCCGTGCGCACTGCCTGTCACAACTTGCTGTTGGAAGCCCACCACCGCATTCTAGAGCTATCCGACCAGGAGCCGCTCAGCCCGGACTCGATGTGGGCGCAGTTGTGTTCAACGCCACTGCCCGGCAAAGTGAGTGACTATAAAGACATGTGGGATAAATACCAGATCGTGGTGCCGATCTTAGAATGGAATGGCAAGACCTTAATCCGCATTTCGATTCAAGCCTATAATACACCCCAGGATGTTGAACGGCTGCTGTTTGCGCTTCAGGAAACAATCCAACAGGCTTGATGCCCAGCACGTGGCTTGCTGTCGTAAAAGTTAACAAACAGGTTCAGGCCGCATACACACTTAGCTTTTAATGTAATCAACCTGTTCTGCTAAGGCGTAGCGATTCAATCACTTGGCGATGAGAGATTGGCGATGGTTGCCCTGCAATCGCCAATCTCTACGCTTTAATCTCCGCAATGGACAACTTATTTAATCGTCATTCCTAACAGTTTCAGGGGTAGCACCACGGCGATCCGCTGTGACGCTACCTCTGTTTTTATGTACGCTTTTGTCCACGCACTTTGCCACTACTTGGTCTCTTCTGGCATCGTTTTCCTCAACTCAAGGATGTAACGACCGGCCTAAAATGCCTGCATAAAGCAGCACGACCAGCCCTCCCACGGCAATCCAACGCCAACTGCGTTGGATCTGCAACATTGGCGCGGGCGACGTCGCCTTTCGATCCAATAGTTGCATCATCCACAGCAAGCCAGAAGAGCCGCCCAGGGTGGATGCCGCCGCCGACTCGAGCACAATGATGATACCCAATGGGTTGAGCAAGCCAATCAAGACCGCAAGTATGCCTCCGGTGAGATAGGAGGTCAGCGCCAACATGCGCGCCCGATGAATCCGCTCGACACCAGTGCCACCAATGATACGACCCATCGCCCGCGCCGCCATGAACGCGATCAGCATATAGCTGGCGATGCCAACGATGATGAGTCCAATCTGCCAGGCCCAGGCTGGGGTTGCTTGATAAAATAGACCATCTCGGCTCGTGCCGAAATCACCTAAACCGCTGAAGCCGGAAAACAAGAGATAGCCAGTGGCGCTCATGAGCCCCAGGCTACCGAGCAACCAAGTAAAATATTTCGCCCTAAAGGCCGCGGTGGGTAGGTGGGGCAAGACGAACAAGCCGACAAGACCGGTGATCAAACTGGCCACAGGCCCGGCCAGCGCCACTAAGCGAATACCAACGTCACTCATCCCCTTATAATTGCAATCGACATAGAACGCGCCCACTTCGGTAAGCCGGCTGCCTAGCGCTAGACATGTGCCGCCGTGCCCCAGCAGTTCATGTAAGCCTGTAGCCACAATATAAGCCAAGGCGGAAATGGCGATCAGCGTCAAGCGATCCGACGTTGGTGGTTGAGTTGTTGGAGCGGATTGTCCTTGTGACATGGAAGTTCTCCTTGTAATAACGGCATAATGACTCGAGCCGGCGGCGGCTGATTCATGATGAACTAATCGAAACTTTTCAGCGCACCAGTGGAAAGTTTATCAGACAGAACAATGGCTACCAGCGCTAGAACAGCTATAAATTATAGGAAACGCCCCGTAAAACCCAATGTCTTTAGCTTTGAGATATAAGGGGCTATCATTGTCCGCTTGGCTACTACCAAGCGAGGCTTTAGCCTGACCCAGATTGCCCTTCTCTTCGCGTTGATGTTGCCGTCCTTGTAAGCACTTTGACACTATCTTT
>JBBREZ010000229.1:0-10615 GCA_038225095.1 Caldilineales bacterium | reverse complement strand
AGTGAAGCGTACCAAGTTGAAACGAGTAAAGGCCAACCGATGAAACAAGTAGAAAAAGAGTGGATCGAGATGGAATTCGCGACCCTCGACTTGAATGATAAGCGGCTAGAGACCCGCGCCCACCGAATCGTGAGCGATTTGAGTGCCAGACCCACGGGCTCGATTCCTGAGTTTAGCGAAAATTGGGCGGCGACGAAAGCCGCCTACAACTTTTTTAGCAACGAAAACGTGTCGGCCGCGGCGATTCTTGCGGCCCAACGGCAGGCAACCCTCGAACGGATCAAAGCGTACGGCTTGGTGTTGGGCCTGCAGGATACGACCGAAGTCAATCTGACCCACTTTCCCGCCACCGAAGGCACCGGATCGCTGGGCTGTGGCAAAAGCCAAGGCTTCCTGACCCACAGCACGTTTGTCGTGACCCCCGAAGGCTTGCCCTTAGGGTTATTAGCCCAAGAGACCTGGGTGCGCACCGCCCAACCGCCTGGGCCGCGCGCACCGCACCGTGAACGCCCCATCGAAGCGAAAGAGAGCTACAAGTGGCTCAAAGCGCTGACGGAAAGTAGCCTCGCCTGGCCGTCAGCCACCCAATTGTTGATGGTCTCCGACCGCGAGAGTGATGTGTTGGAATACTTCCTGCATCCCCGCCCGCCGCAGGTCGAGCTCTTGCTGCGCGCCACCCAGAACCGTGCGGTCGAAGCCAGCGAGTGGCTGCTCTGGCAAACCGTGCGCCAAGCCCCGTGCGGCGGTTGCGTCACGATCGAGGTGCAAGCCAAGGAGCAGCAGCCCGCACGGACGGCCACTTGTCAGGTACGTTACCAGGGGGTGACGGTGCGTCCGCCCAAGAATCGTCCCGCCCATCTCCCCAAACTCAAGGCTGTCCGCTTGTCGGCCATTCTCCTCGAAGAAGTCGCGCCCGCGCCGGGGGTAACGCCCCTGCGCTGGGCTTTACTCACCACGCTGCCCGTCCTTACCTTTGACGATGCTTGCCGCCTGATTGAATTCTATACCCTGCGTTGGCTCATTGAACGCTTTCACTTCGTCCTCAAAAGTGGCTGCCGCATCGAAGAACGCCGCTTTGACGCCGTCGCCGCCAGCCAACGGTTCCTGGCGCTCGCCAACCTGGTCGCCTGGCGGCGGCTTTTTCTCACCTATTTGGGTCGCCTCGCGCCGACTTTGCCGTGTACGGTGGTCCTCCAGGCGTGGGAATGGCAAGCCCTTTATTGCTTTATCCACAAAACGCAATCCCCACCAACGGCGCCCCCTTCCCTGCAACAAGCCCTCCGCTGGATTGCCCAACTTGGCGGTTTCCTCGCCCGCACCGCCGATGCCCAGCCCGGCGTCAAGGTCCTTTGGCGCGGCTGGCAACGGCTCACCGATCTCGTCCAAACTTGGCTCATTTTCAATCCCCTTCCTCCTTAGGTTTTTTGCAATTATTTTTGTCTACTTACTCTCCTTTTTCACCATTACTTATGGGTAAAGCTAAGTGCATAGGAAGGGGTCAGGTTCTACGATTTTGGTGCTTGACTGGCTTTTTAGGCGCTTTTTTTGCGATTGCTTTTGTTGCCACTGCTTTCTTTGCCACTGTTTTCTTGGCAACAGCTTTCTTCGCAACTGTTTTCTTCGGTGTGACCGGCTTTATATCGTTAAGCTTGGCGCTCGCGATTTTTTTGCGACCGGCAGGTTGTTTGCCCGCGGGCTGCTGGCTGGCCTTATCCGCGATCCATTCCAGTGCTTGCGCCAAGGTTACATCTTCTGGCTTTATTTCTTTAGGCAGGGTCGCGTTGATCTTTTGATAATTCACATAGGGTCCGTACCGGCCATCTAGCACCTGCACTGGCCCGCCGTCGGGATGGTCGCCCAATGCTTTGAGCACGCGCTTGCTACTGCCAGATTTCTCGCCGCGTTTCCCTTTATGGTCCGCCGCGCCAGTTAACACTTCCAGAGCGCGCTCTAATTCAATTTCGAGCACATTGTCGGCTTTCAAACTGACAAAGGTGCCATCATGGACAATGTACGGGCCAAAGCGGCCAACGCCAGCCTTAACCTCCTTGCCGGTTTCGGGATGTTCGCCTAGGGTGCGGGGCAAGTTCAGCAATTTCAAGGCCAAATCCAAATCGACATGACCCGCTTCCATGCCCTTAAGCAAACTCGCGCGCTTGGGTTTGGTTTTCCCGTTTTGCTCTTCATCACCCAGTTGCACGTAAGGTCCGTAAGGACCGACTTTGAGCAACACCGAAAGCTTAGTCGTCGGGTCTTCACCGATGATCTTGGGGCCATCTAATTTCTGGCTTAATAATTGCGTCACCATGTCTTCCGAAAGATCGGCTGGTGGCAAATCGGGCGGCAAACCAGCCGTCAAGCGCTCACCATTCAGCTCTTTCGAAATAAATGGACCAAATTGACCAATGCGCACCTCGGCGGAGAGGTCTTCTAAGCCAACACCGCTCGCCATGCGGGCGTCGATGTTGGCCTCTTTCGCTTTCACTTGGCTTTCCAAGCCGGATTGACCCAGATAGAACTGACGTAAATAGGCAAGCCAGTCAGTTTCGCCCGCGGCAATGTCATCCAGCTTCTGCTCCATGTTGGCCGTGAAGCTCAGGTCCACCAAATCGTTGAAATGGTCTTCCAGCAGTTGCGTAACCGCAAAAGCGGTGAACGTGGGGACAAGTTCCTTGCGCTGTTTAAAGACATAGCCGCGCTGTTGGATTGTATCAATGATCGTGGCGTAGGTGCTGGGGCGACCGATGCCTTCTGCTTCCAACGCCTTGACCAAAGTTGCTTCCGTATAGCGGGCAGGCGGTTTCGTTTCGTGGCCTTGCGCTTCTAGATCGCGGCAATCGACAACTTCATTGACGGCTAACGGCGGCAGCGGTGCGTCTTGGCTTTCGAGCGCCGCTTCTGGATCGTCGGAACCTTCGACATAGGCGCGAAAGAAACCGGGGAACAGCACAGTACGGCCACTTGCCCGAAAAACCGCATCTTCCACAGCAATCGTGGCGGTGGTAAACTTCAGGCGCGCATTCGCCATTTGGGTCGCCACCGTGCGCTTCCAGATCAAATCGTACAAGCGACGCTCTTCACCGGCGATGGGCAGCGCGTCGGCGGGCGACATCTGATCGCCGGCGGGCCGAATGGCCTCGTGGGCTTCTTGTGCATTCTTGGTTTTGGTCGCGTAATGGCGTGGCTTATCGGTCAGGTATTGTTGACCATATAATTCGGTGATGCGGCGGCGCGCCGCATTCACGGCTTGGTCACTCAAATTGACCGAATCGGTACGCATATAGGTAATGTAACCCTCTTCATAGAGTTTCTGCGCAATGCGCATGGTCTCTTTAGCGCCCATCCCTAATTTACGATTCGCTTCCTGTTGCAAGGTGCTGGTGGTAAACGGCGGAGCCGGTGCGCGCGTTGCTTCTTTGTCTTCAATTTCAGTCACGCGCCAGAGCCCTTTCAGCAACCGTTCGCGCAAGGTTTCGGTCTGTTTTTGGTCAAGCAGCAGCACGCTTTTGGCGTCGGCCACTTTACCCGTATTCTCGTCAAAGTCACGCCCGCTGGCGACGCGCACCCCGCCCACAGAGAGCAGTTGCGCCTCGAAACGATGATCGGGTTTATCTGGCCGTTTATTCAGCAATGCTTTCAAGTCCCAATAAGCGCCCGAGCGAAAGGCGCGCCGTTCCCGTTCGCGCAGCACCAACAAGCGGACGGCGACGCTTTGCACACGCCCGGCAGATAGGCCACGGGCAATCTTTTTCCAAAGCAAAGGTGACACCGTATAGCCCACCAAGCGGTCGAGAATGCGCCGCGTCTCTTGCGCGTGCACCAAATCTTGATCAATCGACCGCGTCTCGTTCAGCGCCTTTTGGATCGCTTCGCGTGTAATTTCATGGAAGACCATGCGGCGCACAGGCACTTTGGGCTGCAATACTTCATACAGATGCCAACCAATACTCTCGCCTTCGCGGTCTTCGTCGGTGGCTAGGATCAACTCATCGGCGTCTTTGAGCAAGCGGCGCAGCTCGGCAACCACCTTCTTCTTGGCGTTCGGCACCACATAGAGCGGATCAAACGCTTTTTCCACATTAACACCAAGCCGCGACCACGGTTCGCCCTTATAGGCTTCTGGCACTTCGGCAGCCGACGCCGGCAGATCACGCACATGGCCCATACTGGCCTCCACGTGGTAATCCTTGGGTAAGTAGCCGCGAATCGTTTTCGCTTTAGTTGGTGATTCAACAATTACAAGTTTTGTCATAATATTCTTTATAAAATCTGCCCCGTCTGAATTGGGGCTAATTATAGAGCCCGATTGGAATTCTACACAACAAACAGGCCATCAACCGACAGTTACCTGACCTTTACGTAAGTTTTTGGATAAAGTTGCCTGTGTATAACGTCACTTTAGGGCGTATGCAGCCCCGTAGTCTAGCGTGTTTGGCTGGCTAGACAAAATTATAGTAGCGTTCAAGCGGCGTAACGATGGCGATTCACGCCAGTACTCACCTATACATAACTCCGATATGCCTGACCAGGTCTGTGAGTACGTTTACACTTGCTCGAACAAATCTCCCACTAGAATGCCAAAGCGACAGAATACTACGTCTACCCAGAACTGGATAATCTGGATGAAAGTATCAAATCGACAAAGCCGTAGGATGGGTTCGCCGCAGAACGATCATTGGTTACACGCATAGGTGGAGCGGCGAACCATCCTACACGAGTCCTGCATAACGAGACCTGATAAGATTTACCCACTCGCTTGGCCACTGGGTAAACTTTATCCCAATTTGACAGCATTCTGCAAAAACCCCATACTTACGCCTATGCCTGAAGAGCACGAAGCGTACGAAGAATCCCTCAATCCAGAACGGGAAGCAACGCCACTCGACCATTTGCCACCTGCGCTGCGCAACTGGCAAGTCATTGACGGCGAAGCGACGCGCGTGGAAGAACCGGTTGCGCCGGAGCCACCCGTTACATCACCTACGACGGCGATCCCAGAACATGCGGACGACGTGATCGTCGCGGGCTTGGATACGCGCCAGTTGACGGTCAAGCCCGGCAGCACAGCCACCTGGCAATGTTCACTTTTGAACAATGGCAATTGTACGGCGCTCTTCCGTGTCCACGTCGAAGGCTGGATTGACGAAAGTTGGCTGAGCCTGCGCGCCACGCCAACACAAGCGGCAGCGACCGCGTGGCCGCTCCAAGTCCTACTGCATCCAGGGGAACGGACAAACCTGGCGATTGAGATTACGCCGCCGCGGGCGCCTAGCGCGCGCGCCGGTGAACACCCGTTGGCCTTTGTGGTGCGGGCGGCGGAATATCCAGAGCGGTTTAACCGGCTGACGGCGACGTTGACGATTGCGCTTTATACCGATTTTGCGCTGGGTCAAGTGCAGCCCAAATTGTTACGCGTTTCCTGGTTCAAGCGCAGCGGGACGTTGAGTCTGCCCCTGACCAACCGGGGCAATGACAAAATAACCCTGCATTTGCAAGGTCTACCCCAGGCAAAACGCCGTTGGCAGCTTGAATTTGGTTCAGCCAGCACGCGCCACAGTCGCTTCACGCTAACCCTGCAACCAGGCCAGCAAGTACATGTTCCCGTGCAAGTGAAGGCGCACATACTGCCATTGTTCGCCCTGCGCAAACGCAACACAACGATCCCCATTCGTATTCGTGGGGAGAAAGAGCTACACCCAGCGCGCATCATCAACGTCGAAGCCATTTGTACTGGTTTGATTGGTCCGTGGCATTTGACTGCCTTGTTCGGCTTTTTCATGCTGACGTTGCTCGGTCTTGGGTTGGCGCTCATCGCCGGCCTGATGCTCTGGCGGGCCAGTATCACACAAGCAAACATCAACCAGCCGGTGTCAATTCAGACGCCCGCAATTCTGCCAGTGATTGCCCTGGTCGTCAATCTACCGGCGGCTACACCTGTGCCACTGGCCGTGCTCCATGCGCCCTTGGATCAAATGGTCCTCACGCCGGTTGCGAACGGCAAGCTCGCCAACGTTGCCGCCGCGCGGGAAATCACCGTCCCCTTAGTAATGGCGGATCAGGTGACAGGACCAGGAACGCCTGCGCCCGCTGTCTACCGGCCTGCCCCAGTGGTGCTGGTCGCAAGCGCAACGCCAGCGCCCCCAGCCGTGAACCACAACATCACCTACCAGGAAATGTTTCAGGAGATCGGTCGGCAACATGACCTAAACTGGCGGATGTTGGCGGCGCAGGCCTATACGGAGAGTAGTTTTGACTCGGTTGCGGTGAGTCCAAAGGGGGCGATGGGCTTGATGCAGATTTTGCCCACCACCTGGCATGAATGGGCGCCAGCGGCCAAGGCATCTGACCCCATGGACAGTTATAGCAATGTACTCGTGGCGGCCATCTATCTGGATTATCTGCGCACCACGCTCAGCCAGCATGGTCATCCGCAAGCGCAATGGATGTTGGTGGCTTATAATTGGGGCATTGACAAAGTGGTGCGCCATCTGGATAGCGGCCTGGGTTGGGACGATCTACCGCCCGAAACCCGTCAATATGCCAAAGATGTTTTACGCATTGCTGAGACGATTCCGGCGCATTAAACAATTCCGAGTTTATCTATGTGCAGAACAAAGACTTTTTACCGCCGGGAACGCAAAGGACTTAGGCGATTCCAAATCAATAAGGATACGAGCTGGGCCTATTGACCGACCTGACAGGACGTTCGGCGAGCTCAGTCGAGTCGTGGAGCCTTTTCCTCCTGTCAGGCGTCGACCTGAGCTCTGCCGAAGGTCTCGATCCCGGTATCATTATTGATTTGGAATCGCCTTATGTAGTCGCAATATCGCCCAAGCTAGACAAGATCCTCGACAAATCAGCATAGGAAAAGGTGTTTATGCGTATGGAACGCCCCGATCTCAGTAAGGTTACCGCAGATGTACTGGCTTATATTGAAGCCTTAGAAGCAGAAATGGAAGACTTGCGCCAGAATGACGCCAGCCACACGGCCCGTTCTGAAGCGCCGTTTGAGCCCAACGAGCCGCCGACGACCATGAATGTGATTACCATTAGCGCAAGCGGAATGGCGAAACGGACGCCGCGCCATTTTTATGCCCGTCAACGGCGTAGCGGCATGGGTGTTTTTGATTTAGACAGTGCAGTTGATGATCCGCCCGCCTTTTTAGCGATTGCCGACGAAAGCACTGGCCTTATTTTAGTCACCAATCAGGCGCGCGCCTTTCGGTTGGCCGTGGCCGATTTACCGGAAAGTCCCATCCGCAGTCGCGGCCAATCCTTGTTGGAAGACTTCCCCCTGCGGCCTGACGAGCGCCTGGCATTGGCTTTTGCCGATCGTGGCGGCGCGTACGTCGCCCTCGCAACGAAACGCGGCCAGGTGCGCCGGATTGGCAGCCAATATCTGGGCAAAAGTTTGCAACCAGGCAGCGTCCTGTACAACATTGCCGAAGGTGGACCGCCAGCTGGCGCCTGTTGGACATCGGGCAATGATGAACTGCTGATTACAACGCGCCAGGGTCAGGCCATTCGTTTTGGGGAGCGGATGGTGCCCGTGCGTGGTTGCCTGGGCATGCGCGTCGATCAGAATGATGAGGTGATCGGCGTGGCCGCCACCCATCCAGAAGGTGGCATCTTTTTGCTCACTAATGATGGCAAAGGCACGATTCGCCGCTTGCCTGGTTTTAGCGCCAATAAATCGCCGGGCACCGGTGGTAAAGTCGTGATGAAAACCGACGCCTTGATCGGCGCGGTGGCCGTGGACAACAACCAAGATATTTTCATCATTTCGCAATTAGGCAAGATGATTCGTTTTCAAGCCGCCGAGGTGCCAGCCAAAGAAGGCGTAGTGCAGGGGGTCAATTGCATGAGCCTGCGAGCGGATCTTTGTACAGCGTTGGCCTGTTGCTCAGTGCCGAAAAGTTAAAGGTGCGGCGGGCTATTCGTTCATTTTGTAACGAAGGAGCCTCACCCCCGGAGGGTCTCCTACATGGCTATACAGGACCGGCCACAAAGTCAGGTACATCTTTCTGCTCCTTACCTCGGTGCTCGTCAGTGTAATAGTTTCCTCCTAACAATATCGCTTTACTACCTACAATTTATTCAAACACTGCAAGTTTTAGGCTTCATAAAGTAATGTAGGTCTTGCGTTCAGGCAGGTATTCTCTATCCTGACTTAATCGGCAAAGAGTGCCGGGAATCTCTTCATAAAGAGAGAGCTATCTATGTCTCAGAAAAATCATATAATATATCAATTCTTTCTAAGAAACTGCTTTAAGGTGGCAATTGTTTTCTGTTCGTCTTTATACTTATAGAGAAAACATTTAAACTCCATACCATGTGGAGGCAGCATTCTCTAATGCGACACTGGCAGCATTAGAGAATGCTGCCTCCACATTTGTATGACTTCTATTTGTTTTCTCTATTAGCTGCTTGTCTTTCCAGTGTGACAACGCCAGTGGAATCCCCCTCTCAGCCAACCATACAGAACCCAGTGGAAGAATTACCCTTTTGCCCGGATGAACTAACCACGCATGTTGTTACTGCTACCCTAAATACACCCGTGCCAATCGCAGGCGCAACCACAGCATGCCGTCTCCGCACAACGACGGGGGTGGGTGATATGAACTCTGCTTCAATGTCGCCTGGTATGGTCACTGTTACTTCAACCAGAACAATCACCCACTGAACCAGTTCAATATGAAAAACGGCCAGATGTGTGTTTGGCCGTTTTTTATTACAGGCTACACAGAGCATACTCAGGATGCGCAGTTTTGGGGCAGATCGTACAAAAACGGTCTGAGATTTTGTAACAAAGTTGTCAGACGTTTTTAGCAAAGCTGTGATATAATGTGAATTAGATTTGTGAACTATTGCACAAACTGATTAGCGTTAATTAGACGCCAACAAAGGTTTACTCGTTATTGTTTACTAATTATTAATGGTCAATTAGCAATGGTATGGCTTAGTATGAGTGATAGAGTATGAATTTTAGATGGGCGAGGCATTGCCAGTTTCGTCTTAGACACAGAAGTTATGCTAGTTAGTGAAAGGGATCAACAATGCCAAACGAACAACAGAAAGCGGAGGCACGCGAAAAATTTCAACGAAGCGTAGTGCAGGCGCAAATCGGCGACCTGCTAGCGATGGTTAGCGGGCAAGAGACTGATCTGCTCAGTTTTGATGATGTAGCCAAACACCTAAAGGCGCGCCAGCAAGTGGAAATGGGCACGCAGATGGTGCGGTTAGATCGCATTGTCGGCAGTGTAGGTCGCTATCGTGACTTTACACGCACTTTCTTGCCACGTGCCGGCGTGAACCAAGAGCGTTGGACGCGTCTGGATGCCGCCATGAATGCGCTTGAGGGTTTTCCACCTGTGGAACTCTTCAAAATTGGCGAAGTCTACTTTGTGCGCGATGGCAACCATCGGGTCAGTGTGGCGCGCGCCAATGGCGCCAGCCATATTGAAGCGTATGTCACCGAAGTCAAAACGGATGTTCCGCTCACGCTCGATGACTTTGAACGCGACCAATGGCTGATCAAAGCTGAATATGCTGAATTCTTGGGGCAAACGCACCTGGGTCAATTGCGGCCCGATCATGATCTGAAAATTACCGAGCCAGGGCGTTATGCGCTCGTGCTCGATCACATTAGAGTGCATCACTATCTGCGCAATTTGGACCTGGCGCGGGCCGGGCGAAAAAAACGCCTGAACTGGGATGAAGCTGTTACCAGTTGGTATGATAATGTCTACATGCCCATTGTGGAGGCGATTCGTCGTTCGGATTTATTGCAGCAATTTCCTGAACGGACGGAAGCTGACCTTTATCTCTGGATCGCCTATCATCGCGAACGATTGGCGCGCGAATATGAATTGGCGCCGTTAGACGCAGACACATCAGTGGCGACGTTTGCCCAGGTCTACAGTGACAAACCGCTCCAACAGACGCTGAAAAATTTACGGCTTGGGTTGCATAAGTTGACTTGGCATGACAAACCGCTGGGCATGACTGATGAAACATTCCAGGTGTTTCGCGCGCGGCATGATGCGGGTGAAATCTCACTGGCAGAGGCAAATGAGCGCCAAGCTCAACCGGCCTAAGCGAGCCAGCCAGTCAATAGTGGGCAGATAACCAGCCCAAATCAGGATTTTGTCAAGCCACGAATCAAGCTTTTACACAAGGCTTGATTCGTGGCTTTTTTATGGCCTATCGTAACTTTCTCAGCGGCGATCACAATTTGATCAAGCCCAGGCTGGAGCAATCGTGCTATTGCGCCCAGATTTTGACATTATACCAAAGTCAAATTGGCAAGCGGCGATTTACCCCACCTAGCCCTCACGGCCATTCAGGTAAGAGATGCTCGTTCCGCACGCTCCGCGTGGGAATGCCCTCTCGACGCCGCGGATGAGTACATCCGACCGCGTTCCTGTTGTCCCATCTACCACTCGACGTGGAGCGTCTGGACGGCGTTCCCACGCGCCCAGAGGGCTCCCGGCGTGCGGAACGAGCAAGTGCCCTAGGCTATTTTCAAGGCGTGGGGGTTAGGTTGTTTGCCTCAAAGCGCACATAGAATAATTGCGTTTGTTTGGTGCTTTCATCCTGGGCCACCACAATCACA
>JBBREZ010000228.1:0-10632 GCA_038225095.1 Caldilineales bacterium | reverse complement strand
GAAGTTTGTTCTTTCCTCAGCCTGTTCTCCTCATGCGCCGCCGAACATACGCTGCACTTGACCGGGCTAGGATCAGGGGTGCTTCATGGTGCGTGCCCGTTTTGCGGTTGCTTCGTTAGCCAAGTGATCCGCTCGCATCCGCCCGACAAGCGAGCTTTTGGTTCGGCGAAGGAGCAGTCTAATGTCCGATTTCATCGTGAAACCCCTTGCTGAAAGCACGTGGCCAGATTTCGCGCAACTAGTCGAAAAAAACAATGGAATATGGGGCGGCTGTTGGTGTATGGCCTTTCACCAAGAGGGAGTCGGGCGTACCAGGTCAGTTTCGCAAAACCGATCTGAGAAAAAGTGTCGAGTCCGGGAAGGCCGAGCACACGCCGCTCTAGTGTACGACGGTTCGACTACCGTCGGCTGGTGTCAGTTTGGGCCAACAGACGAACTTCCACGCATCAAGCACAAGCGAGACTATCTAAACGGTCTCACCAAACCTCCAGATTGGAGGATTACCTGTTTTTTTGTAGACCGGGATTATCGGGGCAAAGGTATCGTTTCCATTGCGCTTGAAGGAACTCTGAACGAAATCGCCCGACTCGGAGGAGGAACCGTTGAAAGCTATCCCGAGGACGTAGAAGGTCGATCGGTCTCAGGATCTTTTCTTCACAACGGGACAATTTCGATTTTTGAGCGTCAGGGGTTTCAACGAACACGTAGACTCGGAAAGAACCATTGGGTAGTGACCAAGGTTATAGACAGTCTGTCGTAAGTTTCTTTTGCTCGCGTTGATTAAGAGAAAGCAAAACAGGGTGTTGCCCCAAAAGCATGAATGGTTGAGTAGAATATGGATAGCAACCTTGAATCTAAGTCAACGCCGCCCAACCCAGCGTGCACCTGACTGGCGAAATTCTGCGGCATTTTCGGGTTTTTTCTACACCCAGCGGAATCCTGCTTCCAAACTTTTATCTGCTCCCGCCCGCCAGCAGGTAACGCAAGCCGTTCGCCGTGTGCAGCACAATTTCTCCGCAGCGAAAGTGGCCTGTATTGGGAGTGCCTGCTTCTGTTGGGCACACTCTGACGAAGCTCCTCCAAAGGAGACGACCCGGACGGACAGTTTGAGCAGCTTGCCGGCACGCCATTTAAGAAAGAATTGACCTATGCCCACCATCAAAAAAGCGTTGATCACGGAGTTCGGCGACGAGTCCAAGGTCACTATTGTTGAAGGCGACATCCCCGCCCCGTCTGCCAAAGAAGTGCAAGTGCAGGTGGAGTTTTCCGGGTTTTCGGGCTCGGACATCAATATGCGCAAGGGCGTTTACCCCTTTCAGAAGAAAGCGCCCCTGACTCCCAGCTACTGCCTCGTTGGGCGGGTCCACGCCAACGGCGCGGGATGCGCTCGATTTCAGTGCGGCGACCAGGTGGCCTGTCTGACGGTCTACGGAGCGGAAGCGGAACTCGTCAACCTGCCGGAGAAATACCTTGTGCCGGTCCCACCGGGACTCGACCCGGCACAAGTCACCGGCCTGATTCTGGACTGGAACACGGCCTACGGGATGGTGATGCATGCCGCGCGCGTCAGGGCGGGTCAGAAGGTCTTTGTGCATGGTATGAGCGGGGCGGTCGGCCATGCGATCCTGACGCTGGCGAAGATGCAGGGGGCCGAAGCCTTCGGGACGGCTTCACCGAGGAACCATCCCAGCTTGATCGCGCTGGGAGCGACTCCCTTTGCCTACTCGGACAAGGACTGGATCGGCGCGATGCAAAGAGCCGGCGGAGCCGATGCCGTCTTTGACGCCCTCGGCTTCGAGAGCTTCGACGAGTCTTACTCCATCCTGCGGCGCGGAGGCGTGCTAGTGGGCTACGGCCTGAATCTGCTGACCTTGACTGGGCGGGCGCCGCGACCTGTGTTCCCGGCTGTCATGAAACTGCTCGCAAAAAACCTGGCGTTCTGGTCCGGCAGGAAAACGATTTTCTACTACATCACCCGTGACCAGAAGACCTTTGTGCCCGACCTGGAAACGCTTTTTGACCTGCTGAAGACCGGCAAGTTGTCGGTGCCGATCAAAGCGGTCTACCCTCTGGAAAACATCCAAGATGCCCATCGCGAGTGGGGGAAGGGTTCCGGGATGGGTTCAATCATCATCAAGGTTCAGAAGTAACTCCGCCACCGCTTGCAAAGCGGGAGCAGCCTAACATTGCGTTGCAGTCGACGCCAGCCGCCCGATTCGCCCCTGCTTGGCGGAAGGCTGTGCCGGCGGTTGGCGCGGCTGAACTTGGCCGTTGGGCGGCTTTCGTTGAGTTACGAAGAAGAGGTGATATTTATGGCAAACTTCGTTTTAGTTCCCGGTTGGTGGCTTGGCGGTTGGGCTTGGAAAGATGTAACCGACATTTTACGCAAGAAGGGACACGCGGTTTATCCCGTAACTTTAACGGGTTTGGGTGAGCGCGTTCATCTCAGCAACGAGCAGACGAATCTCGACACGCACGTTGCCGATGTCGTCAATCTCATCAAATTTGAAGAACTTGACAATGTTTATCTCGTCGGACACAGTTACGGCGGAATTGTCATCACCGCCGTTGCTGACAAAATTCCCGAACGCCTCGCCAAGCTGATTTATGTTGATTCCGCGCCTTTGCCCGACGGCGTGGCGCAGTTGAATTTTATTCGCCTGAACAACTCGCCGAATTTGAAAAAGCGATTGCCGAACGCGGCGACGGTTGGAAACTGCCGCTTCCCTCTTGGAAAGAAATGGACAAACGCGGCGAGTTGAAAGATTTAACCGAAAAAGATAAAAAGCGCATCGAAAAGTTAGCGACGGCGCAACTATTCAATGCTTCGCGTCAGAAACTCAGTCTTAAAAATCCTGCCCGTCGAGAGTTGCCGAAAGTCATCATCTTAAGCACTAAGGCCAATCCAAAAAACAAATAACGATCCAGGGATCGAGACTTGACAGGTGGAAAGAGCCCCACCTGTCAAGTCGGTCGATAGTCTAGCCCGTATCCTTATTTATTTGGAATGGCCTAACACCGCTGCGCAAACCAAAGAGTTGGTGGAGCGCGGCGCACCGCTTTTCCAAGAACTCGCCGACCCGAATCTAACTTTCGTCGAACTGCCGACCGGACATTATCCAATGTTTTCGCGTCCCGCCGAATTAACTGAAATTTTGCTCGAAGCGCAGTCAAATTAGTCAAAGCTGCTATTTGCCGCCGCCCAACAAATCATTGGACGCGAGGCGAAACAGCTTGCCTCATAAAAACGTCGTCTGTTAAATTTTATGTTGCGTGGATTCGGTTCCGCCCGCGTCAACTCAATCGTTGGGCGGCTATCGGTTGAATCGGACGCATCGATAGATTAACCTCTTGGTTAAAGTATCTACTTGAACTAACAATTAGGGAAAATTATGAAAAACGATATGGACGATTTTAAGGAATTTATGAAGCGGCGCGAGGATGCCTCACGAGCCTTTGTCAATGGTGACGCGAAACCGCTCGACGGGGTTGCGACTCACACCTCACCCGCGACCATTTTCGGTCCGAAGGGAGATTACGTCGAAGGCGCGGATGAAGTGAACGCCGCAAACGAGCGCGGTGCTAAGTTCTTCGAGTCGGGTAGTGAGAGTAATTTCGAGATACTGCAAATGTCAGCCAATGACGGTCTTGCTTATTGGGCAGGCATTCAGCGTTCGACCGTTCGGATGCACGAGAAAAAAGAAGCAATTCCAATGGACTTGCGCGTAACGGAAGTGTTTCGCCGCGAAGATGACGAATGGAAGTTGGTTCATCGGCCCGCCGACCCTTTGGCATCCGAATCTGAGGAAACTAAGAAGTAACCGCGTCTCGCGCTCGCGGCGGCTGATGGGCAGGCCGTTCGGCGGCACGCACCACACCACGTAAGATATAGAAGTATAAAATCACTTGATCTTGATATTGGCCTTCTGACTGACCCTGATGTGATTTGGCGTAAGATAATGGCGGTATATGATATGGAATTGACAATCCACGAAGAAACATGGCCATATATTGACGAGTTCTTTCGCCGAGTGCCGGAGGCTATGCGCAAAGTCCCCACGTTTCAAGAAGCATTAACCGAAAGCGAACAGCGCGGTGAACAACGCGGCAAACAAGAGGGTATTCCCCTCGCCCAGCAACGAACGTTGATCCGCATTCTGCAGCATAAGTTTAGCGCAGTGCCTGCTCGTGTGGTGGAACTGATTGAAAACAAACATGATTCTGAACAATTAGAAAAATGGCTGGATCAGGCTATGAATGTGGAGTCTTTAGCAGAAATAAATTTTACGCCTGAGCAAGGTCCATCAAAGCTAGCCTGATAAGCAAAGGCTGATTCATCATGAATAATCATCCCACTATGACGCCGATCACCGCCCCACGCCGCTATCCACCTGCGCCCTTGATTGGCGTGGGCGTTGTGGTCTTCAATGCGGCTGGTCACGTTTTGTTGGTAAAACGCGGTCATCCACCGCGGGCGGGACAGTGGAGCTTGCCGGGTGGTCTGCTTGATGTGGGCGAATTGCTGGCTGATGCTGCCCATCGCGAAGTACGCGAAGAATGCGCCATCGAAATTGAACTGGGTGAGATGGTCGCCATTTTCGAGCCAATTGAACGCGATGTCGAACAACGCGTCGAATATCACTACGTCATCATCGACTACTGGGCCGAGTATGTGAGTGGTGAGGCAGTTGCCCAAGATGACGCCGCTGATCTGGCCTGGGTGGATATGGCTGCACTTGCACCACTGCAGCTGCGCCGCGACACAGAAAATGTAATCCTCGACGCCTATCAAGCTTGGCAATCTGCAAGGTAGAGGTGCGGCATGCTGCGCCCTTGCTATCAATAAGATGGATGCTCCCACGTTGATCAACGTTAAAACATTACACAATACCAGTCAACTCCTGCTGCGCAATTTGAACCGGATCAAAGGTGAGCGCTTACTCGTGGTCAATTATCCACAAGATAATTTCGTGCTGGCGCTGCATCAGCAATGGTCAGCGGCGCAGATCACGGCCTTCAATTATGACTATGCGCCGCATCTGTATCTTCAGAGTGTCTATACGCATGCGAATCTGCCGACGGACAACCTACTGTTTGATGCTGTCTACCATGCGCCAGATGAACTACACGATGTGGCGATTGTGTTTCTGCCCAAAAGTCGCGCTTTGATCCAGATGAGCCTTAGGATGGTGGCGGCGGCCTTGCGACCCGGCGCGCAAGTCTGGCTGGTGGGCGAAAATAACGCCGGTATTCGCTCTGGTAGCACGTTGCTAGAGCAACAAATGGGCGCGGTTAGAACCGTAGATGCCGCGCGCCATTGTGTGCTTTTCCAGGCAACGGCCCCGGATGAATTTGTTACTTTCCAGCTTGAGGATTGGAGCACAAGTTACCTTTTGCAGATTCGCCAACAGACGCTGACCATTGCTAGTTTGCCAGGCGTTTTCAGCAATGGCCAACTGGACGAGGGTACACAGTTGTTGCTGGAAACCTTAGACGCGCCGCCAACGGGGCGTATCCTTGATTTTGGCTGTGGCGCCGGCGTGATTGGCGCTACGATCAAGCAAGCGTGGCCAGCTAATTCCGTGGAAATGGTCGATGCCAATGCGCTAGCGCTGGAAACTGCGCGCCGAACAATGTTGGCCAATCATCTGCCGATTGATGTGATTAAACCTTCTAATGTTTTTTCTGATGTGCAGGGTGCTTACACGCAGATCGTCTCCAATCCGCCTTTTCATACGGGCGTCAAGACTGATTATCGAGTTGTCACAGCCTTTTTGCAAGCGGCTGCGCAACATTTGGAGCCGCGTGGCATTCTGCGGATTGTCGCCAATCGTTTTCTCAAATATCAACCATTGATCGAAACGCATGTTGGGCCTTGTCGCGTCGTGGCAGAGAACCGCAGTTATCATGTGTATGAGGGTATTCGTCAAGCGTTGAAATGAAGCTATGGCTAGTAGAGCCTTCCCACTTGCAGCCAGAAGCGCTGGTTTTTTCGTCATGTGTTCACTCGCCCAATTTTACGCCAAACCCCTAATTTTGCTTGTGCCTTCGCACTTGATCGTATAGAATGGGCACAGTCCAACACTAATCATGTTCCGGTTGCTGCCTACTCGATTCGCTCGCCTATGTTGAAGAACGCTCATGTTGAACAACGCCCATGTCGAACACGATGAAATGAGAGGTAGCCTTGGCGCGTAAATTCTACGCGCCCAATGGTGGCTCCAATTTGGACTCAGACACGGGTGGAAGCTTGGGCGATGAAGCGCCCTTTGATATTGGCAATTTGTATGATAATGACGTGCATGAGGTCCATTCGCCTGACTTTAATCTGCCGGATGGCGATAATGAGCGGTCCGCCCCTTCTCTGCCCGTTATTTTGTTGAGCGCTGCCAGTGGGGTTAGTGCAGGGATCATTGCACTGTATATCACTTACAACCTTTTGGGCTTGGCCCTACAATGGAGTGTAGCGCTGGCTATTTTATGCCTAAGTGCCGCTCTAGGTAGCACCGGTGCGTTGCTGTCAAGCCTGACCGGTTCACGCGCTGCGACCAGCAATATTGCCTTTAGCTGCGGCCTGATTGTGGTGACTCTGCTCTTTTTTGCGCTCTGTACTTTCGTGGGTGCAATGGCTGCTACTTTTATTTTGACTCTGTGAAGTTTGACGCTATGAAGCTACCTTTATGAATCTACAATTGCCTCCTGCGGCTGTACAGCGACGTGACCGGTTAACCATCAAACCGGCGCCTGATGGATGGAACAGTCTCGTGCTCTGGCACCAGACCGTTGCGCCCATTAAGGTGCTGCGTAATGGGCTATTGATCATGCTGGCGCGCCATTCGCCCAGTTTGGCCTTCAAACGCTGGCTTTATCGGCGGCTTGGTATGCAAGTAGGAGCCTATGTTAGCTTTGCTTGGCAAGTAACGCCGGATTTGTTCTTTCCAGAATTGATCTGTGTGGGTGATAATAGTATTATCGGCTATAATACCACTATTCTAGCCCATGAATATTTGTTGAAAGAGTGGCGAACCGGCCCTGTCGTGATTGGGCGCAATGTAACGATCGGGGCAAATTGTACCATTCTCCCTGGTGTCGTCATCGGTGACGGTGCGATGATCAGCGCTATGAGCTTGGTCAACAAAGATGTGCCGGCCGGCGCTAAAGTGGGCGGCGTGCCGATTCGGTCGTTAGATCAATAATTTGTGGATCAATCATGTTGGTCAATGACTTTAGCTAAATGGAAAGGAAAGTCCTTATGAAATGGCTATGGGGTCGTGTGCAGTGGTTACAGGCTTTGGTGGCCTTTCCCCCACTGCTGACCTTAACGTTGGTGATTTGTGTCTTTGCCTATTTTGCTGGCCTACTTTTTTGGTATGGCATTGTAATGGCGAATATTTACGCCCCGGCGCCGATTTGGTCCTGGCCGTTTATCCCTGATTGCCCGTTGGCCGGGTTGCTCGGTGGCCTGGGCTTGCTCACGGTAACGGCGCATAAGTTTTGGAGTGAGCAGGCTCAGGCGAAGACCCAGCGCTCACTGCTCGTTATTGGCGCCGTTTCGGCTCTCCTTTGGCTATCCACCTATCTGCCCGGCGCACCAATTGTCTGGCAACAGCTTGGCCCAACGATTGGGGTTTGGTCATGGGCTTTGTTGCTCTGTGGCGCGCTCTTTCACAAAATGCCCGCCTGGTTGCTCGGCGCTATTGCGTTTGGCGAGATCAAGTATGGGATCTGGACAGTGACAGCCTGGCTTGTTTATTGGCGCAATACGGCCATTATGGACGGTGCCCCTGATTTTAATTTTATCAGCATCTTGATGACGGTGAGCCATCTGGCTTTATTTGGGATGGGTGTCTTCTTACTCACCTATTTCAAACCCACGCGTACGGCTGTCTTGGTGAGCTTCCTCTGGTATGCCCTCAGCGATTTTATGGATTATGGCCTCGGTTTTTATCCTAGTTTGCCGCTGAAATACATCCCGTTGCCGATTATGCAATGGCATACCATCGCCGTTACCTTTTTGCTGAGCGGGATCTATCTATGGCTAAGCAGTGCCACAAGGACAACACCGGCAAGCGATAGTATGGACAAGGGACGCATCGAGCAGATTCCCCATCCTTCCGTGTGATAAAAAGCCAGAAATACCAGCTATAAACATAAACGAAAATAACCGTGTGTTAGGTGTTCAATGTTGAACACAACCCCCAACTTGAAAGTAGGCTTTCTTTGAGCGAGCAGTCAAACGAACCCAAAATCCAAGAATTATACGAGCGTAAAGCTGCGGCTCGGCAGGGCGGTGGACCTGAACGTATCGCCCGCCAGCACGCCAAGGGTCGCATGACGGCCCGCGAACGATTGGATTTATTGCTAGACAAAAATAGTTTCCGCGAAATGGATGTCTTTGTCACCCATACGAGTGATAATCCCAGCCTCGAAAAAATTCCTGGCGATGGCGTTGTAACCGGCTATGGCACAATTCACGGCCGCCTCGTCTATGTCTATTCCCAGGATTTTACGGTTTTCGGCGGCACGGTTAGTTGGACGCATGCCATGAAAATTTGCAAGATCATGGATATGGCGATGAAAAACGGCGCCCCTGTGATCGGTCTTAACGATTCTGGCGGCGCGCGCATCCAGGAAGGCGTTCATGGTCTGGCTGGCTATGCCGAAATCTTCTATCGGAATGTGCTGGCCTCTGGCGTTGTGCCGCAGATCAGCATTATTATGGGTCCGTGTGCCGGTGGTGCGGTGTACAGCCCGGCGCTCACCGATTTCGTGATCATGGTCAAAGATACCAGCCATATGTTCGTGACGGGCCCAGACGTGATCAAAACCGTCACGCATGAAGATGTCACCTTTGAAGAATTAGGTGGTGCCTTTGTGCATGCTAGCAAATCGGGCGTGGCCCACTTTGTCGCCGATAACGAGGAGGATGCCCTGTTCTTGGTGCAAAATATGCTGGAGTATATCCCTAGCAATAACATGGATGATGCACCTTTTCGGGCGAATCAAGACGATCCATTGCGCCAGGACCCGGAACTAGATTCGATCGTACCGGACAATCCGAATAAACCCTATGATATGAAAGAGCTGATTCGGCATATTGTCGATGATGGTCAGTTCCTGAACGTCCACGAACATTACGCAATGAATATTTTGGTCGGTTTTGCGCGCTTGGGTGGGCGTTCGGTTGGCATCGTGGCGCAACAGCCTACGGTGTTGGCTGGCGTATTGGATGTTGAAGCCAGCCAAAAGGCTGCGCGCTTTGTGCGCTTCTGTGATGCCTTTAACATTCCCCTAGTCGTTTTTGAAGATGTGCCTGGTTTTATGCCTGGCTTGAATCAAGAACATGGCGGGATTATTCGGCATGGGGCCAAATTGCTCTATGCCTTTTCCGAAGCCACTGTGCCTAAAGTGACGGTCATCGTGCGCAAGGCCTATGGTGGTGCTTATTGCGTCATGAACCCGCGCCACCTCGGCGCGGATATGGTGTTAGCCTGGCCGAGTGCTGAGATTGCTGTTATGGGGCCCGAAGGCGCGGTCAATGTCGTTTATCGGCGTGAATTAGCCGCTGCCGAAGATCCAGTGGCTCGGCGCGCAGAACTAGTTGAAGAATATCGCCAACGCTTTGCCAACCCCTATATTGCCGCTGCGGCCGGTTTTATTGACAACGTCATCGCGCCGCATGAAACTCGTCCACGCCTTATCAATACACTGGAAATGCTCCAAAACAAGAGCTCTACTGTGCCACCGAAGAAACACGGAAATATTCCGTTGTAATAAGCCATAAATATTGGTAAGCAGCCACGATTCGTCACATGCTACTTACCAGTGAACCGCCATTTCCTACCCTTATTGCAGGACAACCAAGATGTCCCTAACTGAAATCGAATTTGAACTGCCCGCCCTTCAATATGAACGCATGAATTATCCTGGTCTTAAGCCAGGCGACGCGTTGACTGTGATCCTAGATGCCGGTGTCCTCTTGCCAGATTCAGCTGCCACTAGCTGGTTTGCTGTCCAGCAGGAACCTTTGCCAACGTGCTTTAAGCAGGTTGGCCCTGCCTTCTATGCGTTTACCGGCCAAATTAAAGAAGCCGACATTATTAAAGAAGGTGGCGAAGCAAGCGCGACGTTATTGGTTATGTGTGGCGATGTGCCATTACGCGTTACCTGCGCACCCCAAGAGGACGGCCAGCTTCCTTATGGCACCTGGGAAACGCGCTATCTGACTGGTTACGCCCCTATCCAAGGCATTGTTGAAGAAGCCTTCACCACATCCATTGGTCAGCCAATTGATGTGACGATTTGGAATTTTCGTCGCCTGGTGCTCACCCCAGGCGATGCTGTCTTTGGTGAATGGCACGAAACCGATCAACTGACGCCGACTACTTATCTATACGATCGCGTGCTGGTGACCGCACGTTTACACCGTTCGAAAATTAGGGCCTAAGCGCTTGGGCGCTCGTTGCAAGGGGTTGCGCAATTTGGCCGGCCTCCTAACCATTTAGTCGCTTATAGAGGAGATTTTCGTGTTTAAAAAAGTCCTCATTGCCAATCGCGGTGAAATCGCTGTTCGTGTGATCCGAGCATGCGAAGAACGTGGGATTCACACCGTTGCTGTCTTTTCCGACGCTG
>JBBREZ010000227.1:0-10662 GCA_038225095.1 Caldilineales bacterium | reverse complement strand
AATTCGCAAACAAGGAGTCAAACGCAATCCTTTTACGTATCTGATATAAACTTTTTGTTATTAAAAAGCGTCTCGGTTTCGCGAAACCTAGCCGCTTTTTATTTCTCACAGAACCGTTAAAGCCTATGCCTCACTGTTCTTGAATGCCACCCTCGGTCAATTGGCGTGGATCTAGTAGGCGATCCAGTTCTGCTGCCGTCAGGTTTGTCTTTTCCAAAGCGACATCTTTAAGTAAACGTCCTTCTGCGTACGCCTGCTTAGCAATTTTAGCGCCAGTCTCATAGCCGATCACGGGGTTAAGCGCCGTTACGATAATTGGGTTGCGGCCCACTAGGCTGGCGATCCGTTCTTCGTTGACGGTGAAACCGACAATTGCCATATCGGCTAGAACACGACTTGCCTTCGCCAACAGAGTAATGCTCTGGAGCAAATTATACGCGATCACGGGCAGCATCACATTCAACTGAAAATTGCCGGCCTGACCACCAATCGTAATTGTCACATCGTTGCCGATAACCTGGGCGCAGACCATGGTGACCGCTTCTGGAATCACCGGATTGATCTTACCAGGCATGATGCTACTACCCGGTTGGAGCGCTGGTAGTACGATCTCGCCTAAGCCTGCGATCGGGCCGCTGTTCATCCAGCGTAAATCATTGGAAATTTTCATTAAACTAACGGCGATTGTCTTGAGTTGTCCGCTCGTTTCTACGGCGGCATCCTGAGCGCTCATACTTTCAAAGTAATTGCTACTCGTAACCAGCGGCAGGTGGGTCCATTCAGCCAATTTAGCGGCAATTCGCTTGCCAAATTCTGGATGCGCATTGATGCCCGTACCAACCGCAGTGCCACCCTGCGCTAATTCGGCCAAGCGCGGCAGCGTTGCTTCGATGCGGTCGATGCCATGCGCAATCTGGCTGGCCCAGCCGCCCACCTCTTGGCCCAAACGCACCGGCATCGCATCCATCAGATGGGTACGACCCGTTTTTACAACCGAATCGACCTGAGCCGCTTTATCAACCAGCACCTGATGCAAATGGCGCAAAGCGGGTGTCAAATCTTCCGCAATCGCCATATAGGCACTCAGATGGATCGCGGTTGGGATCACATCATTGCTGCTCTGGCTCATGTTAATATGGTCATTGGGATGGACCTTCTGGCCCAAGAATTGCGCAGTAAGAGTGGCCAACACCTCATTGGCGTTCATATTGGTGCTGGTGCCTGAACCGGTTTGAAAAATATCAAGGGGGAAATGATCATCGTGCTGACCATCGGCGACTTCTTTGGCCGCCTTTTCGATGGCGGCGGCCATGTCGGCATCCATCAGCCCCAGCTCCTGGTTAACAGCGGCGGCAGCACCCTTAATCATGCTTAGCGCGCGGATAAAGGCGCGTGGAAAGCGCAGATCGCTAATGGGGAAATTATCCACCGCGCGTTGCGTTTGGGCGCTGTAGAGGGCGCTAGTGGGCACTTTTACCTCACCGAGGCTATCACGCTCGACGCGATAAGATTGCTCTGACATGGTAGATTCGCTCCTTGTTCGGCTTCGCTCATCTGTTTTGCTAGATAAGCCATTTAGATTTTTGTTGTCATACAAAATTTATTCGGATTTTAGCAGAACGCAGCAACAGCTACGGCGTACAGGAATAGCTTTTTAAGCTGACCAGCCATTAATGTTACACTGTTACGCGTTATCACTTGACGGATAGGTTATAATAAGCGTAATAACAATCACAAGTATAGCATTGCTCTAAAGTGAATGCACTTTTGCGCCCTGTTAATAGCACAGCGCAACCTATCCTGCGTTATACTAAAGTTGACTTGACCTATTGCTGGCGCTTGCCTACCATCTTAATCAATAAACTTTGACTCGAATTGCATCGTGAAAGGGAACGATGGCCGAACGCATTCTGGTAGTAGAAGATGATCGCCGCATCCGCGACTTGTTGCGGCGTGGCTTGATCTTTGAAGGATATATAGTCGAAGCGGCTGAAGATGGGGAAAGCGCTTTACGCAACGCTCGTGATAAATTGCCGGATGCCGTCATTCTGGATTTAATGTTGCCTGGACTGGATGGGCTGGAAGTTTGCAAACGGCTGCGCAGTGCATCCAATGTGCCCATCTTAATGCTGACGGCGCGCGATACAGTGCCGGACCGGGTCACTGGCTTAGATGCCGGCGCGGATGATTACATGGTCAAACCATTTGCGTTTGATGAATTGTTAGCGCGTTTACGGGCACTCTTCCGGCGGCACAAAATGGAAGCTGCACCCGATCTCTATCAATACAAAGATTTAACGCTTAACCCACGCACGCGTCAGGTTTTCCGCGGGCGCGACGAGGTTCAATTAACCGCCAAAGAATTTGACTTGCTTGAACTGTTCATGCGCCACCCCAATCAGGTGTTAACGCGTGAACAAATTTATGAACACGTCTGGGAATATGATTTTGGTGGGGAAAGTAACATCATCGAAGTCTACGTCCGTTATCTGCGGGCCAAATTAGAAACTAATGAGCATTCGCGCTTGATCCAGACAGTGCGCGGTGTTGGTTATGCTTTGCGCGAAAGTTAGTATATCTAAATTTTCATGCACCACTCATCTCGCGTTTAGCTGTCTGGTGTAGGCTAGCTGGTATGGATAGCTCGTATCATCACCGGCAAAACGCGGGTAATCAGTGGACGCTTATAGAGCCAATCGCAGCTGCATCTATGCCATTGATCCGGCAAATTAGGCCGGCTGGTGCGTTATCGACTATGACCATTCGCCTCCGTTTAACCCTTTGGTATACAGCTCTGCTGGGCGCCACGCTGATCCTCTTTAGTGTGCTTGTCTACTCATTTATTGGGGCGAATCTATGGGTGCGCGTTCAGGATGATGCGGCGCGCCAGGCCTTAATCGTCTCGAAAACAGTGACCGCGCAAATTCAACGCGACGTTTTTGTTGTGCCCCTAAATCCATTCAGCGCCCAGTTGGGTGAACTTGATTTTTATGCCAGTGGCATTGGTGTGCAGTTGGTTGCGCTCAACGGCCAAATTGTCGATCAAAGTCAAAATTTGAAGAAAGCTAGTACGGTAGTCCCCGACTATCAGAAATCGCTTGCTAGCATACGGCAGGGCACCAATCATCGTTATTATACAACCTTTCTCGACGGACCAGTCTTGGTCTATAGTGTACCGATCTGGAAGTTTAATAAAATTGTGGGCGCGGTGCAGATTATCCAACCAGTTGCCCACGTACAAAATACACTCAGCGAAATTGCGCGCTATTTGATTCTTGGTACGGCGCTGAGCTTGATCTTAGCGGCGTTGGTAGGCGCTTATTTGGCACGTCGCGCACTCGCCCCGATCAACACGATCACGCAGACGGCCAGCAACATTAGCCGCACCAAAGACTTAGGACAACGCTTGACTATTCCTAATGATGCCAGTGAGGTTGGTCAATTGGCAGCCACCTTTAACAGCATGTTGGACCGCATTCAAACTTTGTTTAGAACCCAAGAACGCTTAATCGCAGATGTCAGCCACGAGTTGCGCACACCGCTCACCACGGTGCAGGGGAACATTCAACTGTTGCGGCGAATGGCCGTCACTATGCCGTCCACCGCTGGACAGCTCGCAATGGGTGACAACATGCTTCAGGAAGTTCTGGGCGAAGTGGAGAGCGAAGCCACACGCATGGGCAAAATGATCGGCGATCTGTTATTACTGGCGCAGGCCGACAGTGGCGCGCTGCGCTTGCAAATGGGCGCGGTCGAGATGGATACCCTCTTGCTAGAGGTCTATCGCCAAGCAAAGCGGATTGTTGAGTTACGCAAAGACGCCGATCAATTAGATGTTCGTCTGGGCAGTGAGGATCAGGCAATTGTCTGGGGTGATCGCGAGCGGTTGCGGCAATTGTTGCTCAACTTAGCCGATAATGCCATCAAATATACGCCCGCAGGCGTCATCACTTTAAGTTTGGAGAACACAGAAGGTTGGGTCAAGGTGACGGTTCGCGATACTGGGATCGGGATTCAGCCTGACAACCAGCCGAAAATTTTTGATCGCTTCTATCGCACAGATAAGGCGCGTAGCCGTGAGTTGGGTGGTAGTGGTCTGGGCCTGAGTATTGTTCAATGGATTACGCAGGCCCACAAGGGTCATGTTACGGTGGAAAGTACACCACAAGCAGGCAGTACGTTTACACTCTGGTTGCCGGCGTTTAGCCAGGAATCCGGCCCATCAAACCAGCTCATTAAAACCAACTTGAATGGCAATTCCTCCATCTGTTCTCCAGGCTTGACCCCGCTGAAGTCATCTAACATGGGCAAAAGCTCGCTTCGCAGCTAAATGATTGAAGATTAGCGAGCGAGGCACCTGATTTTCCCTTACGAAACAACTTATTTTGACCCTTATGAAGATTGTAAGCTTTATGCAAGCAAAAAATTTATAATCTTCATAAAAAAACAATATTGAAATAATACAATAAGGCCCAATGGCTAAAGTTAGCTGATTGTTTTGGTTCAATCAAATTTAGATGAAATAACTTGCGCATGTACAAAACTAACTCTCTACTGATTTTTGTTATCTTGTTGATTGGCATTATAGGGGCAAGCCTTCTCTGGTTTACCCGCTCACAAGGTGCTCCACGCCGTTCGCACACGGCAGTGTTTACCGCAACTGCGGCATCAAATCTTTATGTCGATAATATTGATGACTTGCGCGGGCTTGGCTATCCTGACAGCCGCAAAATTGTCCGTGATACACAAGGGAATCTCTATATTGCCTATCGCAAAATATTCCCAGCTAGCAAGGGAACATTTCGTATTTTTATTGCCAAGTCAACCAATAATGGTCAATCTTGGTTCGTCGTCAATCACAACGAACCGATTGAGACAGTCGACGCCTATACACAACGGGTGCCTTCCCTGGCGATTGATCACAACAATACGCTGCATGTTGTCTGGTATGGCCTTGATTCATCCACGCCTGGCTTGAACGAACGGCAGATCAAATACACGCATTCGATTGATGGCGGCGCCACTTGGACGAATTGGCGCAATATTGCCCCGGTGGCCGGTTATCAGGGGAGCGAGCTCTGGCAGGAACATCCAGCCATCGATGTCGATGGCAATAATGTGATTTATGTGGTATGGCAGGGCAGTGATACGTTAGAAACACAGATTAAATTGACAAAGTCAGTTGATGGGGGGCAAACCTGGACAGCCTTGCAGACGATAAGTGGGGCAAAAGGAGAAGGGTTCAGTCGTCCCGTGCTTGTCGCCAGCAACAATGGGAAAATCTTGTATCTAGTTGCCTACAGGCATTCGCCCAGTCCAGCCCAGATCGTGTGGAACCGCTCGCTTGATGGCGGGACCACGTGGACAACCTGGAAGCCAATTGCGTCCGACAGCCAGGATCAGCGTCATCTTTCGGCGGCGATCGATAGCTTGAATCATTTGCATGTTGTCTGGCGACAGCTACCTGATGATACAGCGCAGACAACCAAAATCCAAGTTCATTATGCGCTCTTTGATGGTGCCCATTGGACGGTGCCCGAAATTCCGGCCACGCAACCAGATCAAAACCAATTTTTCCCCAGTATCACCATTGATGACAGTAACAATCCGTGGATTGTCTGGACGGCCACGCCAGACAGTTCCAATTATCCTACGGAAGATCCGACCACTGGCTTTATTTACTATAGCACCAAACGCAATGGCGTATGGCGTGCGCCCACCAAGCTCACAGCGAATACCGGCACCTATGCATCACTGATTCGGCAGGTTTCGGCAAAGACGCCGACCATTGATGTGGTCTGGTTGGAAAATCAAAACGAATCAGAAGGGTTGATCTGTTACTACTCACTTGAGCGCGCTCTCAATACGGTGCCGCCGCAACGCAATGGCATGTGTGAAATTGCCGATCCAAATAGGGCTTCGTCGCGGTCAATCCCAATCGAAAGTGATACGCCCACCAAAATACCCAAGCCAAGTAAGACGCCGGCGCCCACAAAAACTCAAAAACCACCCCGAGCGCCCACTT
The DNA here is from genome assembly GCA_038225095.1 of Caldilineales bacterium. Lineage (GTDB taxonomy): Bacteria > Chloroflexota > Anaerolineae > Caldilineales > Caldilineaceae > JAPLGZ01. The sequence continues at coordinate 4,637 of JBBREZ010000227.1, read as the reverse complement.
CGACCAAAACGCCGAAGCCGACTAGAACGCCCGTTGATGGATAAAAGGCTACCCTACACGAATCTTTTATCCATCGCGGACGCTATAGTAAATTAGGCATTATCTGGCTTAACAAAGATGGGAAACAGGTAGACAGATGATGCCTACCTGTCTACCTGTGATGACTGCTGATTCCGAATCATGTCTATTGACTTTATCGGCAATGCAATAGCTTCACTAGCGGAAAAAACTAGCGGTTCATATGGGCAATCAGCCTACTTACTCGCAAAAATTTAGTCAGCAATTGATAGCGTACTTATTGATTGACTGCTGACTACTGGTAACTGATTATGTTCGATGGGCAACCCAACGAAAAACGTTGTACCTTTGCCTGGCTCGCTGCGCGCCCAAATCTCGCCACCATGCGCTTCGACAATGGCTTTGCACAAGAACAGTCCCAAACCTGCCCCAGCCGTGCTGCGCCGCAAACTAGTGTCCACGCGATAAAAGCGCTCAAAAATTTTCGGCAGCTCTTGTTGGGGAATGCCAATACCCTGATCGGCGACGTACAGCAAAACGCGTGACATATCATTGGCACCCGGCGCGTGCTCTACCCAGCCACCAATGCGAATCACACCACCCGCTGGCGAATATTTAATAGCGTTGTTGACAAGGTTGGTCAATACTTGGCGCAAACGGGTTTCGTCGCCCCAAATCAGGGGCAACGGCTTCGGGAAATCTAGTTCGATCTGATGTTGGTCGGTTTGGAGGCGGTAGGCCTCGGCCACCTTGCGCGCCAGCGTTTGCAAATCCACATCGGCATAATCCAAGCGCAATCCACTGGCCTGAATCCGACTAGCATCCAACAAATTGTTGATCAATGCTTCCAAGCGATCGGCTTCTTCTTCGATGATCTGAAGGCTCTGACGCGCCGTCTCAGCATCCCATTGCGCATCGGGGCGTGCTAGTGTCTGGGCATAACCTTTGATCAAGGCCACTGGCGTCTTCAATTCGTGGCTCATAATCGACGTGAAGGTGTTCTTCATCTCTTCTTCTTCACGGAAGCGCGTAATATCATGGACGTTGACGATAATGTTGACCAGTTGTCCCTGCTCGTCATACAATGGCGTATAAGTAACAGAAACAGTGAGACGACCGCCACCTGGCCGGTTCAAATCACCTTCGCCATGTAAACTTTCGCCATTAGGAAAACCAGAAAAATCTTCAGCCTGGCAGACATCGTCACCTTCTACATTTTGTAAGACGAGGACTTCTTGGCAGGTGCGATCAATGGCATCTTCCGGCGTCATATCCACCATAGCTGCCAATGCCTGGTTAATCACAAGGACGCGCCGCTCGGCATTCAGAATCAATACGCCATGTGCGCTATTTTCGATAATCGTCGCCAGGCGACTGCGTTCTGTTTCCAGTTGGTGGTAAAGACGGGCATTGCGCACGGCAATCGCCGCTTGATCGGCAAATCCTTGCAAAAATTGCCAGTCAAGTTGGGTAAAGGCATACTCGGTGCGAAATAAATAAATGATGCCAAATAACTCATCCTCAAACAGGAGGGGAAGTCCGATCACTTGCCCCAGGGCAATCCCCAATTTTTCCTCTACCAGACGGACGCGCGCCTGTAAATCTAGAAAAGTGGGATCGGCGCGTGCCGAAAATTCGCTATTTTCGCCAGAATCCTGACCACTCGGTGCAAATGTAACATCTAATAATGGCTCAAACGCCGGCAAAAGCTGCGGTGCAATGCCATAGACGGCGCGAATTTGATATTTGGAGATTGTTCGTCGTCGCTTAGGCACGCCCAGATCTTCTTCTTCCAGCACAATTAACCCGGCGCGGCAGCCCACTAATTCAGCGGCACTGCTCAAAATCAATTTGAGTAAACTGGGCAAGTCCAGGCGCGAAGTCATCGCCCGCGTGATCCGCAAAAGGAACTCGCGCTGGCGTAATTGGTAGGTTGCCATCAAGGCAGGAACATTCATAAGGATTTATTTGCTCAGGCGCAAGTAATCAATGTCATGACCGGTGTCATTTGCATTGCAAGTCGGCCTAGCTCAGTTATTGGAGATTTTTTCCGGTAAAAGAATCGGGCAACAATTCAGCAACGGTAGTTGTATGATAATTACCCAATTCATCGGTGATATAGACAAGCATATTCGGGCCTAATTCCGCCATAACCTGCCGACAGAGGCCACAAGGCGATCCGCCATTAGACGTAGCAACCGCCATGGCTAGAAACTTGCGCTGGCCTTGGGCTATAGCCGCCGTCAGCGCTACCCTTTCGGCACAGATGGTAGCCCCATAGGAAGCGTTTTCGACATTACAGCCATGAATCACGGCGCCGTCTACAGCTAGCAAGGCTGCGCCTACGCAATATTGGCTATAAGGCGCATAAGCGTTCTGGCGAGCACGCAGCGCCTGCTGAACCAATTCTTCGGCTGTGGGCATCTATTTATCCTTTGTATGACGCTTAAAATTTAGATTTATGAATCTGAGTTTTGGAAATTATACAATGAATTTCCATTAGGAGTATGTCTAAATTTTGCGAAATCTACCGAATTAGCGTCAGGGGGTTCACTGTTCTGCGCATAAATCGGTTCTGCGCGCACATGATCGATCCGTTGCCCATCCAAAGAAAGCACGGTAAAACGCCAATTGTTACACTCTACTGCCTCCCCTTGTTCGGGCACATGGCCTAACAAACTATAAATTAGCCCACCAAGCGTGTCGGCATCTTCATCCGCTAGTTCAATATCTAATAGCTTTGACAGCGAATAGAGATCCAGACGTGAATTAAGCAGGTAAACGTTAGCACCAATCGCCTCGACAAAGACATCTTCTTCACTGTCATACTCATCCTGAATCTCGCCGACGATTTCCTCGATCAGGTCTTCGATGGTCACAAGCCCTGCGATACCACCGTATTCGTCCACTACCACTGCGATATGTACATGCTCTTTTTGCATTTCCTTAAGCAACGTGTGCACTTTTTTACTTGCCGGCACAAAATAGGGTGGACGCAATAACTCGCGGATCGGCGCATCGATGCGCTGGTCACGGAAGCATTTCAACAAATCTTTGGCGTATAAAAGACCAAGAATTTGATCAACATGTTCTTCATACACGGGGATACGGCTGTGACCGCCGGTAATAATAACATCAAGGGCTTCCAGGAGACTTGTCTCTACATCAATAGCAACCATATCAATCCGCGGCACCATCACCTCGCGAACGACAGTCTCGACCATTTCTAGGATACTGGCGATCATCTGCTTTTCGCTCGCTTCAATCGAGGTCCCTTCTTCCCCCGTATTGATTAACTGGCGGAGATCATCACTATTTAATAATGCTTCTTTCTCATTTTGCTCGAAATCATGATCCCCAAGCCAACTAGAAATGCTGTGCAGCAAAGTAATGAGCGGCGCGCAAAGCTGCACAATATGCCAAGTAAACGGAGCAAGCTGTAACGCGAATGGTTGTCCTTTTCGCAAAGCCAAGGCTCTGGCTGTAACCTGGAGGACGACTAAAACAAGCCAGATAGTAAAAACGGCACCAATCCGCTGAAGGCTGTTAGCATTCCACAAGATTTGTAGACTAACAGCACCTGCAGCTACCAACCCAGCACTTTTCAACAAAAGTATGGCTGTTGATAATTGACTCAAATCCGCCAGTAACTTATCGACAATTAATGCACGTCGGTCGCGCCGTTCAATTAGTTTACGCAGATCGACACGACTTACCAATGTAAAAACAACTTCAATCGCCGTGACTAAAACAACCAGCAGCAAAGCTAGTCCAATGATTAGCCACGGCCATAGATTAGAATCAGGTTCCACAACAAACTCCTTAACAAATTACTTATGCTTCTCAGCATCACTCTCAGCCTCATCTTGCCGTAGCGAGACATCATCCCGGCTCGGTCGGCGAGCTGGCACACCATAAACTAGTGCATTGGCTGGTACGTCTCTAGTCACCACTGAACCGGCGCCAGTCATCGAATTATCACCTAATGTGACAGGCGCCACCAGTAATGTATCGCTACCAATAAATACATCTTTGCCGATTAAGGTCTTACTTTTCTTTTTGCCATCATAATTACATGTAATTGTTCCTGCGCCAATATTGGCGGTACTCTCAATGTGTGTATCACCAATGTAACTAAAGTGACCCATCTTAGTGCCCGGCCCTAAATAACTATTTTTCACTTCACCAAAATTGCCCATGTGGACGCCTTCTGCCAAATGCGCGCCCGGCCGCAAACGACCAAACGGGCCAATCTCGCAATGATCTTCTAGTCGGGCGCCATGCATCACTGAGTAAGTGATACGACAATAATCGCCGATCTCACTATCTACAATCTGGCTGTGCGGACCAATCTGTGAATTAGATCCGATCTTAGTACTACCCTGCAACAAACAGCCCGGTAAAACAGTCGTATCACTTCCAATTTCAACTGTATCTTCAATATACGTTGTCTCTGGGTCAATAATGGTCACGCCAGCCAACATATGTTTTTCATTGATCCGCTGGCGAAGCACCTGCTCTGCTAGTGCTAAGTGGACGCGGGTGTTAATGCCGTTGACCTCTTCAAGGGGAACCGAGGTTGTAACGACCTTGCGACCCTGTGCCACGGCAATGCCTAC
>JBBREZ010000226.1:0-10664 GCA_038225095.1 Caldilineales bacterium | reverse complement strand
ACTGTTTTCAACGGTGCAACTCACTGGCGTATCTGGTTAATTTCCGATCGTTTGCCTGCAGAACCGACAACTGCGGACGGTTTTTGCTCCGATCTTTTCTCTGATACTCACCTAATTGCCAAACTGTCGGGTCGCTAGAAGCATCATTAGACATGATCGGGAATAAGCCAATCCGCTCTGGTAGACAGGCTTCGACGCTTCGAGGTGAGCCTCAGCCGAACCGTGAGACCTCGGCGTGAGACCTCGGCGTGAGCTCGGTCGAACGGTAAACAGGTAAACAGGTAGGTGTTACCTGTATCCTTGTCTACTTGTCTACTAAATCCTGTTAATCCCGATCATGTCTATTATTTAGCATATTCAACCGAGCGTGTCTCGCGGATAACGGTAACTCGAATCTGGCCTGGATATTGAAGGTTATCTTCAATCTTGCGGGCAATATCTTTACTTAGGTTAATGGCCGCCATGTCATCGATGTTTTCAGGACGCACCAACACACGAATTTCGCGACCGGCCTGGATGGCGTAAGCTTGGCTCACTCCTTCAAAGCTGGTGCCAATATTCTCTAATTCGGTCACTCGTTTGATATAAGTTTCCAAGCTCTCGCGCCGGGCGCCGGGGCGAGCACCGCTGATCGCATCAGCCGCCGCCACGATCACGGCTTCGACTGATTGTGGTTCAACTTCGCCATGGTGGCTGGCGATACAGTTGACGACAACCTCATTGACGCCATAACGGCGGGCAATTTCAGCGCCAACAATCGCATGTGGTCCGTCAATTTCATGGCTCACAGCCTTGCCAAGATCGTGTAATAGACCGCCCATCCGCGCAACCTTCACGTTCGCATGTAACTCGCTGGCAATGACGCCGGCAATATGCGCGGTCTCAATCGCATGGTACAGTTGGTTTTGCCCATAGCTGGTGCGGAATTTCAGGCGACCAAGAAACTTCTGAATTTCTCGGTGCAAGCCTTGGGCGCCAATTTCGATAATCGCTTGTTCGCCAGCTTCGAGAATGATCCGATCTATTTCCTGTTGGGCCTTTTCTACTTCTTTTTCAATCCGGGTTGGATGGATCCGACCATCAGCCACCAATTTGCTCAAGGTCATGCGCGCTACTTCACGGCGGACAGGGTCAAAGCTGCTGATAATAATGGTTTCAGGGGTGTCATCAACCACCAAATCGACACCAAGCGCTTGTTCAATCGCCCGAATATTGCGACCTTGGCGACCAATAATGCGGCCTTTCATCTCATCAGAAGGCAGATCGACGCTACTAACAGCATACTCAGCCACATGGTCGCTGGCCACGCGTTCGATGGCTAACACGACAATCTCACGCGCACGCCGGTCGGCCTCTTCAGCAGCCTCGGCCTCTACTTCGCGCACAGTACGCGCCATATCATGGCGGGCGCTTTTTTCTACTTCAGCCAAGAGGGCCTGCTTTGCCTCATCGACACTCATTTGCGCCACGCGCTGCATTTCGGTCATCCACTCTTGTTCCATCGTATCCAATTTTGCCTGGCGTTGGTCCAGCTTACTTTCCCGCTGATTCAGCTTGCGTTCACGGCTTTCAATCTGTTCCAGTCGTCTTTCGGCGGTGTCAAGGCGACTTTGCAGTCGTTCTTCAATCCGCTCCAAATCCTTGCGCCGGCGGGTCTGTTCCGCTTCCATTTCATTGCGGCGCTGCACTTCTTCTTCTTTAATGACCAATTGTTGCCGCTTAGCTTCCGTCTCGGCGTCCACCAAAATTCGTGCGGCTTGTTCTTCCGCGCCTTGGAGGAGACCAGTCTGCCTTGTTTTTTCCGCTTGCATTCCTAAACGCTGTCCGCGCATATAGGCCAGATAGCCGGCCACACCTGCGCTTAGCAACGAGAACAGGACGACAAGCACAATCGTCAGTACGATCGTCATAGTATAATCCTCTATACAATCTATCTATGTGAATTTATATTAAAAAAAACGCTGCAGCATCGTACGCCACAGCGCCCGGAAGACGTTCATTGCCACTCATCTGCTCTTGCCAGACGGGTGCAGTGTAACCCATGTGATCATGCAAAGCAAGCTTGTTTTGCCAATCATGCCGGGCGCAAACTTAGCTTACAACAAGGGTAAAACGTCTATCCACTTACAAGAAGCAAAATTAGTGGCTCATCAGGCTTCTCAAGGTAGTCTGTAAATGACACGCTGGATGACAGTGGTTCGCTGCCTTGAAACGGAGTCTCTAGCGAATGTTGCCTTTATACGACTGTGCCTAGATGAGCCAAGTTACTTCTTCTATTTGCTTTGGAACTAAACTTTGCTACAGGCAGGCTGCTTGTCCATCACTATGTTTAATGTATTGTGCTTTCATGCATGATGACACAACAAGTCCAGAATGCGGTCAAGCTTTTGCCGTAATTGGCGTTGCTTCAACATTCACTGGCCGGTTGGGGTCTAGCGCTTTAGGCAAAGTGCGCATTGGAAGTTCTGCCTTTGCACGAATCAGCGTATCGATCTCCAAAGCCACCGTTTGGTTGTTGCGTAAGTATTCTTTGCTTGCTTCCCGACCTTGACCAATCAACTCTTCGTTGAAGCGGAAATAAGCGCCGCGCTTAGAAAGAATATCGTACTCCACCCCCAGGTCGATCAGGTCGCCAACCGTGCTAATCCCTTCGTTATACATGATGTCGAACTCAGCGATCTTAAACGGCGACGCCACTTTATTCTTCTTAACGGTCACCTTCGTGCGGCTGCCAACCACTTCGTCACCCTGCTTGATCGACTCGATCCGACGTACATCCAGGCGAACACTGGCATAAAACTTGAGCGCCATGCCACCCGTGGTCGTTTCTGGATTGCCAAACATAATCCCAATTTTCTGGCGAAGTTGGTTGGTAAAGATCATGCATGTGCTGGTAGATTTGATAGCGCCGGTCAGCTTGCGTAACGCCTGGCTCATCAGGCGCGCCTGGAGCCCCATATGGCTATCGCCCATTTCGCCTTCGATTTCCGCACGTGGCACCAGGGCGGCCACACTGTCTAACACCACAACGTCCATGGCGCCAGAACGAATGAGGGCTTCTGTGATCTCTAGGGCTTGTTCACCCGTATCCGGCTGGCTGACGTATAAACTATCCACATCGACCCCAATTTTGGCTGCATAGACCGGATCGAGGGCGTGTTCTACATCGACAAAGCCACAAATACCGCCATTTTTTTGAGCTTCTGCAATGACATGTAAACATAACGTTGTTTTGCCCGAGCTTTCTGGGCCATAAATTTCGATAATGCGCCCCTTCGGAACGCCGCCGATGCCCAGCGCAATATCTAAGCTTAAGCTACCAGTGGGAATTGCCTCGACGTTCAGCCGGGTTGCGTCTCCCAGCTTCATCACGACGCCTTCACCGTAGCGCTTGTTGAGGCCAGCCAGTGTTGTTTCTAAGGCTTTCTGGCGACCATCTTTATTCATTTTCGACTCCGGGCCATTGCTTGACGACATCGGTTGAAAGGATATGACACGAATTCACCTATCATATTCACACAGCATACGTTCATGCGTGTGCGTTCATGAATATAATTTCATGAGCATGACTTCGTGCCTTATATTCGAGCTTATAATTTTCAGGACTAGGTTTGTGCAGTTCCAATGCCAATATAGCGCTATTGCCACCATAGTGTACGTTAGTTAACACGTTTATGCAAACAAGCACTAAATTGTGTGACTACACTGCCTACTTATTATCAATATCTGCTTAAGAATTGTCAATTATTAACATATATCACACTAAACCCTATAACAAGCAGCAGGCCAGCTGTTCCTGGGAACAGCTGGCCTGCTGCTTGTTGCTAATAATTTAGATAAGAGTTATGAATTTGACTGCGATTGGGACAAAAATCAATCAATGGCAGGCTTATGACTAGCCGGTAAAGGGTATATAAATTTTGTCACGTAGCACCACGATCACGCGACGCAGATCCTCGTCATGTTCCAAGTCTTGGGTAATTTGTTCAACACCGTAGCGAACCGTGCTATGGTCACGGCCGCCTAATTGTTCACCAATTGCCGGTAAAGATAAACCGTTCTCTTCGCGCAATAGATACATCGTAATCTGGCGGGCATTAGCAATATCTTTGGTCCGCTTGCGACCAGTCAAATCATCCGCCTGGAGGCGAAAATGGGCTGCGACAATGCGGAGTACGGCCGTCGGCGTACAAGGTGCGCGCGTCGGCGCCAAATTATTCAGGATGCTGGCCGCCAAGTTTACCGAAAGCGAGCTGCCAACCAGCCGCGCCTGCATGATCAGCCGGTTCAGGGCCCCTTCCAGTTCACGAATATTACTGTCAACCCGTTCTGCCACCATCGACAAGACCCCCGGATCAACGCGCACGCCCATGCGGTTAGCTTTAGATTGTAAAATCGCCACGCGCGTTTCATAGTCAGGCTGGGAAATATCAGTTTGTAAACCACCTTCAAACCGGCTACGTAACCGCTCTTCGAGAGTACCCAATGCCTTGGGGGGCCGATCACTGCTGAGAATCACCTGGCGCCCAGCCGCATGTAGATGATTAAAGGTATGGAAAAATTCTTCCTGCGTACTTTCCTTGCCGCCAATAAATTGAATGTCGTCAATTAACAGCAGATCGACGTCTCGGTATTTGTTGCGAAATTGCTCCGTGCTCTGATTGCGAATGGAACCAATCAACTCATTCGTAAACTGCTCAGATGAACAGTATAGCATTTGATAACCCAACTGTTGGGCGCGATTGCCAATCGCATGTAAGAGATGGGTCTTACCCAGACCTACACCACCATAGATAAAGAGCGGGTTGAAACTTTGCCCTGGATTTTCAGCAACGGCTTCGGCGGCAGCATGGGCCAATTTATTATGATTACCCACGACAAAGGTTTCAAAGGTATGCAACGGATTCAACTGACTACCAATAGGCACAGGGCTGTACGTGATGATAGTCGCTTTTTCTTTGCTGACGATTTCTTGGCTATCGACACTATCGACAGCTTTGTTATCGGTAAATTCCTCGGCGGGCAGTTGATAAAGCGGCGCCGGTTTGGCATCTGGCAGATCAATCACCGAGCGTGGCGAAACCCGAAAGTTGACCTGAACCGAGCGTTGAACCAGCATACTCAGCGCACGTTTAATCTTGCTGCGCAACCGATTTTCCAGCCAATCGCGCGCATAGGCGTTGGGAATGCCAATTAGGAACTCGCCATCTTCGTAACCGAGCACCCAGGTGTCGCGTACCCAAGTGTTGTAGCTAGCAGCTGGCATTTGTAAAGCCAGTTCACTGAGGAGGGTCTGCCAGATTGTATGCGGATCGAATGACGTATACACTTGTTCCTGGGTCAGCTCCTCTTCGGCTAGTTCAAGGTCTGCACTAGTTTTCTCAACGTGCTCGTATTCTTTGCCCAATGAAGGCGTCAGCGCCCTAGGTTGGGTAGCTTGCGTCGAATCACTAGTTTGGTCTACAGCCGCTTCATTAGCCGTTTCAGCTTGTTCTAGTTCATAAAAAAGCGAATGGTTCTCTTGGGCCACACTTAGTGTGCGTGGCGAGCGATAAGATTTGTCTTGATAATTGCGTTTAAGTGCAGATGAATAGCGCACAAATACCCCCTGCCTGTTGATGACCTCGATCGTTCATTCAGTTTTGCCATGCAAAATAGGGCACGGAGACAACCGATGGCGATGAACTAAGCGGACATAGTATATCTGCCCCGAGCATTCACAGTCGATGAAAATATGAAAAATCAAATTGTATTCATAAATAATTGTAAATTTTATAATAATTCAAAATAAAATGCACATAAAAACGGAATAGTTAACACTCGGTCCATAAAACCGCTTTGCTCAAGATCAATTAATTGTCCTATGTAGTGCGCCATCTCCAAATTTTGGGATCATTGGAGTGACCGGGGAGTGATGCAGGAGTTAATGCATCAAACAGACCGGGATAGAGAGGTCGTTGATAAACAAACATAGCGCCCGGCAAATCATGGTGCGTATTCTAGCAGAAGTCTGTTTGGCTGACAACGTTCATAACAGCGCGAAAAGTAGTTGTTTTAGCCAATTATAGTCAACTTTAGCCATAGGAACATTTGTGCTACGCAACATATAGATGAGGCAGCAACTGTTGCCGCAATATAGCAATTTGGCCTTGATTGGCTCGGCCTAGATCTTTAAGGTAGGATTTACGATTGCAAATGGTTCATTAATAATCCTATAAACTTGTCCCCAGCCTGTTTTGAAAGTTTTCCCTAGTTATCAGAGTTATCCACCGAGTTATCCCCAGTTCGGGGAATTCGAAGCTTGATTTAATATGCTTTACAATAAAATTTGTGTTTTTGTGTAAACGAACGGTTATTGGTTATAAACTTAAGCTAGATTGAAAGTGAACAGAATGGAAGTTATTAGATTACCAATTGGCGCATGGCGACGCTCATTCATTAGCAAACAAAGAGGCAACCTTGATCACCTATTTTAACTATACGAACCATATTGCCGAGGGGTGGTGGGACCGGCGTGACTTTATCCAACATTGGTGGAGAATTCATGCCACCGATGCACGTTGGACACCGCCCCATTATGGGGTACTGCGCCAAGTACTTAACCCTGAACGTAATCCCTACTTGGCGCAACGTTCGCCACTGCTTTTGCACTTAGAAGCCTTGCCGCAACGAGCTACCAGTGGCAACACAATTGGTGGCACAGGGTTTGCCGGCGCGCTGATGGAAGAACCGGTAGCCACCGGCGTCATGCTAGTGGATCGGCGGCGTCGCGATGCGACGGCCTATCTGAGCCTGCTAAACTGTGTCAACGATGTTGAGGCTTTAGAACGCTTGATCGGCGCGTTTATGGAAAAGTTGGGAGAAACCGGTTGCCAACGCCTGCTCGGCCCAACCGCTCTTTCGCCCCATTTGCCCAGCGGCGTCTTGCAAAATTTTTTCCATGTTGCGCCGCCGTTGCATACACCGTATAATCCACCTTATCTACCAGAGTTGATGGAAAGTGTATTACAGCCTTTTGCCCACAGTCGGCTTTATTTTATCGAAACGCCCATCGAACTGCCCAGTGCAAAACAGCCGCGCGCTCAACTTGTACCGCTGGACCCCAGCCGCCTAAGCGGTGAACTGCGGCCTTTATTAGCCGCCGCCTGTGAAGCGAATGGCAATTTTCCGCCGCCGGATATTGATGAGGCAGCGTTTTTATTACGTTGGTTACAAGTGTGGCCATTGACGGGTTGGTTGGCCCAAGTGGATCGTACACCGGTTGGTTTTGTTTTATTACAGCCAGATTTGACCAACAGTGTGCGGCGCGCCCACGGTGGGCGCAATTTGCTCGGACGCTTATGGCTGGCGTGGCGCAGTCAACGGGCGGTGTCCGCTGGACGTCTGCTGTTTGGCGGTGTGTTGCCTGCGTGGCGCGCCCACGGGATTGGTCAACAATTGTGGCGGCAAGCGTTGCAGACTGCCCAGCAACAACATTGGCAATCGCTTACAATTGGCCCGGTAGCCCAGGGTAAAGCGGGCGCAATGTTTTTAGAAAAAGTAGGCGCCCAACCACGCCAACAATATGCGCTCTACACGAGTGAGCCATAGGGCGAGACACTTTTCTATCAATTTCTGCGCTGAACAATATCGACAACCACGGCTAAAACGTGCTGCTTATTCGTTGCCACATTCAATTGACTCTTACAGAATGGTGTAAAAGCATTGCAGTATGATAGGGAGCGCAATCATGGACCTGAAATTAACGGAGCACAACGAGCGTGGTAAATCTACAAATTAAGCCGAAGGACATTGCGGTTGATCGCGCAGCGGGCACACTTAAAATAACTTGGGTAGATCATCACACCAGCGAATTTAATTTGCGCTGGGTACGGGCCAATTGTCCTTGCGCTACCTGTCGCGAAGAACGGCGCGCGGCGGAATTGAATACGGATATGTTGAAATTGAGCTCAGGACCGCTGCCAAGCCTACAAATTAGCAGCGCGGAACTGGTGGGCAATTATGCGCTGCGCTTGACCTGGACCGATGGGCATACGGCTGGTATTTATGCCTTTTCAACCCTGCGCGCCAGTTGTCCCTGTGCAGACTGCCATCCCGAAGGTCCACCACCTTACCTCCTTGCTATGGTTTAACTCTGCCATTGGACAACGGTAGCTTGCGAGTGTATTGCACAGGTCAAACCATTTTCGGCTTAGAAACCACCGCTGACCTGTGCGCTGCACTCGCCTACATCGATCTACCACCATCAAAACAGGTTTCATGATCGCACCTGCCTCGAAAAAACGTTGTTTGCTATTCATAAGCATCGTGCTTATAATTATCATTTGGCGTTGCGATTATACAAGGCTATCGACTTGATGCCGCATTCTATTCTGACAAGGAGCTTATGTGGGCACATCACTGACTTTATTTAAAGTGTTCGGGATTAAGGTGCGCGTCCACTGGTCTTTTATCTTAATCTTGATTTACGGTGCGTTTTCTTCAATCGGCGGCCAGATCAATCCGATTCTAGGGGCGCTCTATGGCATCCTAGTCATCCTGCTGCTCTTTGTTTGTGTAACTTTACACGAATTTGGCCATGCCTTGGTGGCCCAGTATTATAAAGTCAATGTGGCCTCGATCACACTGTTGCCAATTGGCGGCGTGGCCAGCTTGGAGCGGATGCCGGATAAGCCGCTAGAAGAGTTCTTGATTGCCATTGCCGGGCCGCTCGTCAACTTTGTGCTGGCTATATTGTTGATCCCACTGGCATTCCTGGCGTATAAATTTAGCCCGCAATCCGCCGTAGCGCCATTGAGCATTTCTAATCTATTTGCCTTGACTCAAATGCCAAGTTTGGTGGGTCTACTTGTCTACTTGACCTTTACCAACATTGGCCTGGCGCTCTTCAATCTGTTACCCGCATTTCCAATGGATGGCGGGCGGATTCTGCGGGCCTTGCTGGCGATGGGCATGTCGTATGTGCAGGCCACGCGCATTGCCGTTTTTGTCGGCCGCCTGATAGCAGTGTTGTTGGCGATTTGGGGCATCTGGAATGCGCAAAATGGCGGCATCTTGATGTTATTGATTGCCTTCTTTATTTATGTGGGTGGTGGTTCGGAGCGCGAGGCCGTGGAAAGCCGGGCCGTACTCAAAAATATTTTGGCTGGTCAGGCGCTGACGCCAGGCGCACAACGCCTCTATACTAGTGAACCAGTCAATCGAGCGGTCGATTTGATTATGAGTAGCTATCAAACGGATTATCCAGTGATGGATCTGGGGGGGAATTTTGTGGGTGTTTTGACGCGCGCCCGCTTGATCTATGCTTTGCACACCAACGGGCCAGAGGCGCGCATTGTAGATGTGATGATCCCCGCTGCCGAGGTACCGATCTGTTCGCCGCGCAATGATCTATCCATCGTGTGGGAAAAAATGGCCGAAACCGGCAGTCGTGATGTAGCCATCAAAGAGGGCGGCAACTTCTTAGGCATCATTACAATTGACGATATTAACGAGGTTTTCCAGGTAATCGGCGCGGCCATGACAAAAGGGGCCATGCCGAATAGCGGGGCGCAAGCACAAACATCCAGCAGCACGCCAGAAATCACTGGAGCCTAGCATGACAGAGTTCGCCACCGAGACTGGACACATTTATTATGAGGTGCTCGCCGCTACCGCAACAACGCCGCCAGCGCCGCCCACGCTGACTCTACTGCATAACTTTATGAGCAGTGGACAAACAGCTTGGGGTCCGCTCTTGGCGGGGCTGCGCCAACATTATCGAATTCTTTTGCCAGATTTGCCCGGCCATGGTCGCTCGCAAGGCTACCCTGACCAGTTTGACCATACCGAAATCGCGCGCCAGCTTGCGGCGTTAATGGATACGGAAGGCGCCGAACAGGGTCATCTAGCCGGTTGTAGCAGCGGCGGTATGATTGCTCAGTTGCTGGTGAATACTCATTTTGTCCAACCGAAGACGCTAACCTTGGTCAGTACAACCCACAGCACCAACCCAGCCACCAGCGGCAACCGCGCGATTGTTACGCCAGAGAATTTTAAAGCGGGGCGCAACTGGATGGAAGCGACGGTCAAACTGCACGATCCCTATCATTATGCTGGCTATTACAACAAAGAGTTATTGCCCGGTTTTCGCCAGTTGAGCCCGCAACATGCGATCGATCTGCCGCTGACAGCGCTGGCAGCCTGGACCTTGCCAGTCTGTATCATTCAGGGTGCGCAAGATGAATTTTTTCCAACCTTTATCGTCGAAAAGATGGCTGCGGCGTTGCCCAATGCAGAACTCCATATTATACCGGATCAGACTCACGCTTTGATTTTCCGCCAATCCTGGAAAGTACGCGATCTGATGCTAGATTTTTTACAGCGCCACGCTTAATACAGCGCCTTTGCCTTTTTAGCCGTCGTGACGCATTCGCCATGGAAATCGCCACCGAGCGACTGAAGTGATTACTGCTGTAGTGCTCCCAAAATCAAAGCATTGGCTACTCTATGAAAAGTGTGCAAATGGCTAGCTTGCTCCCTAATACGACAACGTTACATTAGAATGCGCCAAATCGCTTCTGCTGCAAGTACGGCATGACAAACCTGCGATTTGCACCTAATTTGCGAGAGAAACGAATCTAGTGAGTTCGTCGCCATTTTGCCGTTCAAATGTTAGCGTAAAA
>JBBREZ010000225.1:0-10665 GCA_038225095.1 Caldilineales bacterium | reverse complement strand
GCTCAGATGAGGGCTTTCTAAGCCAGGATTGTAGGGGCGCAACAGGCGAATGCCGGCGATGAGTGGAAACAGAAAGAAATTATTGTAGCTGATCCGTTTCACACGGAAGCCGCTAATTTCTAATTTTTGGCGCAATTCAGGCGCAGTGTAACGGCGTTGGTGGGCATTAATTTCGTCATTATAGCTCCACAACCACATAAAGGCTGGCACTGTCACCACGAGTTTGCCACCCGGCTTTAAGACGCGTAGACATTCTTGAAAAACGCCGAACTCGTCGGGAATATGCTCTACGGTGTCAAGCAACGCAACCAAGTCGAATTGATCCGCGACAAAAGGCAACGAAGTGCCGGAACTTTGCAGCACATCGAGCCCGCGTTGCGCCGCCACCGCTAATGGCCGTCCATTGGCATCGACCCCAACAACGCGGCCATAATGCGCCAGGTGGTGGGCCATATTGCCAGCGCCACTGCCGATGTCCAACACAATACGCGGCGCGCCTGGCTGGCTAGCCCCTAATTCGGCGTCAAGATACTTCAGAATCGCCCGGGTTCGGCCAGCAAACCAGGCATGGCGATCTTCGTCTAATACAGTTAATACTGGTGTCGTCATTCTCCATCCTCATTTATTTTCAGAGCAGGGCCGCTCGGTAGTTGTTACCTGTCTACAGGCAGCCCGCGTTGCTAGCTTATCATCTTCTATACGATCTTTGTTAGCAATACTTCTTCGCCGAGTAAATCTGTAATCCGCACTGCGACACAACTACCCGCTGTCGGCGCGGGCAAGGTATAGCAACCTTGCACCTGATCGCGCTTTTTTAACGGCGCATCAACCAAAACACTCCGAAAGATTTGTCCATCGTACGCCGGATCAATGGCGACGCAATCAACCAGGGCACGCCAATTATCAATAGTCGAGTTGCCATGCCTGGGCGTCCGGGTCAGTTGCTCTGCAATCGTTGGCGATTGAAAATCGGTAATCGTCACACAGATATTGGCTGCATCCTGGGCGTTGCGGACAATTTCAACCTTAGCCCGGGCAGTGCTCTGAGTTAAGCCTTGTGGCGCTGGATCAGCGTTCGCTTGGTAAACCGCAAAACCAGGCCAGTTTTGGGTGCTTGGTGTGCTCAGCGCGTACAGACGCCGACGCGTGGTCAATACGGCGCCGCGGTTATTGTCACAGCCGATCCAGCGCCGGCCTAAACGTTGGGCAACGGCCAGGGTGGTTCCTGATCCCATAAAACAATCCAACACAAGATCGCCGGGGTCGGTCGATGTGCGGATGATCCGCTCCAGCAACGCCTCCGTTTTCTGCGTGGGATAGCCGCAATCTTCCCCTGGCGTCGTGCCCAGGCCGGGAATATCATCCCAAAAGTTATCAACGGCGCGTTCAACAGCCCATTTCCCCTGCCCCAAGCGCGTAAGATAATACTTGACGCCAATATTACCGCCCTTCGAGGCATAAATGCGTTGCGCATCTTCGTCAACGATCAGTTCGCCGCGGTAAGGCGCATAAAGCCGACCGGTTGCGTGCAACGCTTTTAGGCTGGTAAAGCTGTACGTGCCGGGGTCCGAAGTCCGAAAAAAGCCGCGTTCATCACGCATGAATTCGCGCGCGGCTTCCGCCTCGGTCAGAATAAGCTGTTTTTTCGCGAGATTCCAGGTGGTGGGCGCATAACGATTGCGGCCAAAAATTTCGATGTAGTGCGTGCTGGCGGGAAAGTAAAAGGCGTTCACCTTCGCTCCGCGCGCCACTTGACTGCGCCAGGCTATCGTATTTAAATAATTTTCTGCCCCAAAAACCTCTTGTAACAACATGCGTAAATGGTGCACCTGGCGGTGATCAACATGTAGCCACAAACTACCATTCTCGGCCAACAGGTCGCGCAGCAGGGGCAACCGCTCATACATGAACTGCAAATAGACGTTATCACGCCACTGGTCGCTGTATTGCGCCTGTTGCGCAAACACATGATCAGCGCTGGTCTGCATGGTGGGCGCTTTGGGTCCGCGCAGGCGCACTTTACGCCCCCATTTGGCGCCGGTTGCATAGGGTGGATCGATATAGATCAGCTTCACCTGGCCGCGATAACCGTTGGCGAGCAGGTGCGTGAGGACGGCGCAGTTGTCCCCCAGGAATAGTGCGTTGTCAGTTGGCTGTGGCGTATCACTCGTTGTATGCTTGGCAACGCCCCACGCTCGCATTGGATCAAAAACTTCAACAAGTTGCACCGAACAGGGCGCAACCGGCACTGGGCTGTGTTTGTCCGGCCAGGACAGGGTGGGGGTGATGTCGTTGCTCAGGTTCTTATGCGTATGACTCCTAAAATCCCGCTTATTCATGGAGCATCAAAGTGGTAATGAAATGGAGATGTAAAAAAAGAGGATTGGACAAATGCTGCTCAATAGTTCAGCAAAAGGTTAACTGCTTATTCTTCACCTTGGTGAATCCGTATGCGGCCTGGTTCAACAATCAATAGTTGTTGTACGATTGATGAATGCTGAATATAGCGCAAAAGTGCAGTAATCATCTGTTCTAACAGGCCGAGACTAGGATTTCTTTGCACACGGATGACAACAATTCCACCCGTATTTTTAGGAGAAAAACGAATTATATCACTGAGATCTAAATCAAATGTGATTAAACAGCGCTGTTCTGCACAACATATTTGATAGATTGCCTGATCAGTGGTACCTTGCAATCCTTCCTGAACCACAGAATGAACATCATGACCTGCTTGTCTGAAGATTTCTTGCATTCTTGTGCCAAAATTCTCATCAAGTTTAAACTTCATCAAGCCACCTCAAGTGGAATTTCGACATATCGTTCGCGCGCTAGTTCAGCACCATAAGCAATTGCCGCATAAATATCAGGTAGAACCAGTTGTGGATATTCTACCAAAAGCTCGTCAAGCGTTACGCCATTGGCAAGCAAATCAAGAATCAACGAAACCCATAGGCGCGTGCCACGAATACAAGGTTTCCCAAAACAAATATTTGGATCGATCGATATACGTTTGAGTAAAGGGTTCATCGTTTTCGGCTCCTGGTAGGTCTAACTACGACGGAAATAAAACGTGAATACGGGTAGATTCTTTTTCAAACACCATGCCTCACGATGGGTTAAAGCAAAGTCACCAATGCGGTCTATGCAGGCGGGGTCATGCGGCGCGAAAGCGGGGTGTTGCTCTACCAGATAGCGCACCATTTCGCCGTATTCTTGGACATCGCTTTTGAAAAACAGCAAACCGCCTGGCCGTAATTTGGCCGCCAGCAGATCAACAAACGGCGGTGAAAAGAGGCGCTTGATCCGGTGTTGTGCCTTCCACCAAGGGTCGGGAAAAAGGATATGAAATAGGTCAACGCGCTGATCCGGCACTACTCTGGGCAAATTAAAACGCGCATCATCGTTGCTAAGCCACAAATTATCAACTTGGTAACGTTCAACGCGTTGTAACATAAGCCGCGTTGCCTTAGTCTTGGTCTCATACCCAATCAGCAGCGTTTGCGGATGGCGGCGCGCCCGATCCAATAAAAAGTCACCGCGGCCAAAGCCGATTTCAATTTCTAACCGGCGATCCGACGCCAATGCGGCTCGCAAGCGCGCGCCATTGTCGCCGCGCGTATCGTCCAAAGCTAAGGCACGAAAGAAAGTACGATTCAGCCCCCACTCGGGCAAATAGGCTGAACCGGGGCGCAGGCGCGGGTCGCCACCAATCAGACCCTTACCAGCTTCCCAGTCGGTATAGGCTTGGCGGCGTTCTTCCTCAGATAACTCTTCCCAGGCAAAATCCATGCGGCCCGCCGAAAACACGCTGGCTTCATAGTCGAAAATAGGCGGCGTGGGTGGCGAATCTTGCATACTCATAGACGCTCGATCGGGTTTGGTTGCAGTTGAACAATCGCTTCAATAAAGGCAAGATAGCGATAGGCTTGTGGCACAATCGCAATGGGTACGCGGCCACCGTGAGTCACGACTTGCGGCATCAACGTTTCCATGACGGCAGCATAGGTGCGCAAAACACTCAATTTGGCAGCCGGATCAGCGGGTGATAATTCTGGTGCTGTGCTCAATGGCGCTGGCTGGCCAACAAATTGGGCAACGGCGCGCAACGGTCGCAGCGGCCATTGCAACATGTCCGTTCTTGCTTTGCCAGTGGTACGCACAATGTACTTTGCCGCAATCAGCAGCATCACCCAAAACGAATTGACATCCTGGGTTGCCACTTCTTCGGGTGGACGCGGCGGCACTGGCGCATAATCGAAACGCGTCGGGCCGTCGGCTTGCGGCAAATTGACCCGGTCCAACAGCAATTGAATTTCCGTTGGCACCCGCGCCGCCGATTGGCGCTGCCAATACCAGTCCACCTGATGTGGACCGGACGCGCCCAGATAAAGCGCCATGTTGTACACTGCGCCGGGCGGCCAGTTTTGCGGCGCTTCTAGAATGAGCAACGGTTCTCCCAGTTGTACCATATACGCATAGCGGTTGGCCACCATTTCAGCCTGATGTTCATCGGCGACAATGATAAATAGATCAATGTCGCTCAGGTCATCGGCATCGCCACGGCCCAACGACCCAAATAACCAAGCCGCGCTCACACGGGCATCTTGCTCTAACACAGTTTGCGCGCGTTGCAACAATGCATCACGTTCGAGGCGATGCGCCTTCAACTGCGCGTGGACAACCGCATCGTCATGGTGGGAAAGTGGCGACTCGGTCACGCCGCGCGCCCGTTTAATGAAGCATTGATCTGGGCATCTAAGCGGCGCGCAATTGTCTCTTTCACGGCCTTCGGGTCGGCCGGTAAATAGAGCGGCGGATTGGCATACTGGCTCTCCACCTCGTCCAGTCGGCTCTCGTGGTAACCGACCTTGAAATCCGTAAATTTCAATCCATGCGCTGTGCTGATCACCACCACGCGGTCGCTGGATTTAATTTCACCCTTTTTGATCAGTTTGAACAACACCGCCAGCGCCACGCCGGTGTGCGGACAAGTATACATGCCCGTCAAATCGGCCAGGGCAGAGGCGGTGGCGAGTTCATGTTCGCTGGCTTCTTCCACAATGCCATTGGTCATTTGTACGGCTTGCATAGCCTTTTCATAGCTGACCGGGTCGCCAATTTGGATCGCGGAAGCCAATGTTTTCTGGGCCGGAATCACAGCTTTTTCTGTAAAGCCATTTAGATAACTCTGATAAAACGGGTTGGCTTTGCCCGCCTGCGCGGCGACTAAACGGGGCAGCTTGTTGATAATGCCCAAGTCGAATAGCAGCTTCAAACCTTTGTAAAGCGCACTGATATTGCCCAGATTGCCCACCGGGATGATGATCCAATCCGGCACTTCCCAATCAAACTGGCGCACAATTTCAATCGCCACCGTCTTTTGGCCTTCGATGCGGATGCTGTTCATCGAGTTCGCCAGATAAATACTGTTGTCTTGGGTCACTTCTTGGACAATGCGCATACAGCCGTCGAAATCGGTGTCAAGCGCCAACACATGTGCGCCATTCGCAACCGGCTGGATCAGTTGCGCCGTGCTCACCTTGCCCTGCGGCAAGAAAATAACGGCCGGAATCCCTGCCCCCGCCGCATACGAAGCGAGCGCAGCACTCGTGTCACCCGTGCTGGCACAGGCCACCGCACGCACGGAGCTCCCATCCTGCATCATCTGTTTGACGACGCTGACGAGCACCGTCATCCCCAGATCTTTGAAACTGCCAGTGTGACTGTTGCCGCACAGTTTGATCCAAAGGTCAGAGACACCGAGTTGTTTGCCCAGGCGTTCGGCCCAGAAGAGGTTCGTGTTGCCTTCATACATGCTGACGACATTTTCGTCGCGCAAATCGGGCATTACCCACTCACGCATGCCCCAGACGCCGCTGCCATAGGGCCAATGCGTAGAGCCAACTCGGCTATCTAGCAATTTTTTCCATTGATCGGCGCTGCGCGTGCGCAACGCCGCCAGATCATGCTGAACTTCTAGCAATCCGCCACAGGTCGGGCAAGTATAGATCACATCATAGACCGAATATTCGCCAGGGCAGCCGCGAAAACAGCGGAAAGCAGCATGGTAGGGTACAGTGGTGATAGCAGGTTGCGTTGCTTCAAGTTGCATAATTAACTTCCATTGGCTATTTGTTCAAGCAGGTCGGTGAACGCTAGTAGTTGAGTGGTCGCCGTGGCTGCCAGGTTAGATAAGTGATTGACCAATCGGTCGATTCGTTCAGAGTCCAAGTTAAAGGTGATGATAATCATCAGAACGACGGGTTGCCGCTTGCCAAATCAATGTCTGAGGTGCGCGAAAATTACTGTACATGCGCAAGCGAGCCAAAGAGCACCACTTGCGTTGCGCCGTGAGCCGGGCGCGAATTTTACGCTGCGCTAATTCCATCTGTTCCGTGTCCCAACGTCGTTGCGCAGTCGCTCGACATATAGGCGCTTACACTCTGAGATCGACAAAGCATTGGCGGTGTTGCCTACGGCCCTGTGGGGCCACAATCATTAATGGTTGGCTAGGTATCCAGCTAACCCAAGCATTGCATTGACGTAAGCATACCTTGATCTTGGCAGATTTTCAAATTTGTAGGCGGATTAGGGTAGGGCAAGCGCGTCTTGTTCGCTGCTTCGCACCCGTTCCAGCGTAAAGGCACGGAGCTAGTCAGCAACGCTATTTAAAAACGGCTTGCCCACGACACCTTAGCCCCATGAACGGGGCGTAGCTCTCTAGCCAGACGACTTCAGCCCCTAGCAGCTGTCCAAACCGATATAACCCACGCTTGCCTTGTGCGCAAGATCACAGGCGGAAGGTCTTCTGTACTATAGAAGTGGACATGGCATGGGTGTATACTCGGCTTGATAAACGCCAAGCGTAACTTTACTGATGTGACAACGTCTAGCTGATCACATACCATGTACACAAACCATCTTCACCATCCTATTCAACACAAGGAGTAACTGTATGCGTCGAATAATTTTGTTGATCCTCGCATTGGCGCTCGTGCTGGGCGGCTTGCTACCTGCGTCCCAGCCCGCCCGCGCCGCGGAGACCGCTGTGCTGGACACGCCTATTGCGTTGGTTGATAGCGGTGTAACCAGATACACGCTGGCCGCGCCCAAAGTTTATTGGTACACGGGCGTACCGCCTTGCCCGCCCGGCGCGCAAGTAAATGCGGCTGGAACCAACGCCACGCAAGAGTTGATCAGCCGCATCGCCACCTATGGTGGCCTGACTCGCCAACTCTATAATGAGGCGCGCAACTGCAACCAGGGTCAAGTCTACTCGAACATTGTTGCAGATAGTGATTTTCTCTACTGGATTGGGCCAAGTGGCTTGATGAAGCTTTCGACCAGTGCCAATCCGGGCGATGCACCACTCCTGATGAGCGCCACCCCGCTTGGCGCGTCCGAAGTAGCCGTGGGTAGCGACAAGGTCTTTGCCCTCAGCAGCACTTCGACCAACACCAAGATTTGGTCGGTCGCTAAGGCGACCGGAAATGCCGATGTAATTGCCAACACCTCGGATGGCAATAGCGTTCAGCTTGGCTATGACGGCACCTATATTTACTTCATCACCAACGGCTCTGTCCATCGGCTGACGATTGGCGTGAGCACGGTCGGCATTGCCGGGAACTTTGTCGCGGGGGAAACCCGTTTCGCCAGCGCCTACTATGCTGAAGGAACGCGATCTACCTGTGGCAAAGTCTTCTGCATTTTTACTCAAAATGTCTATGTCGGCATTGGCAATCAGGTTTATGTCTATAACAGCCAGACCAGCAAGCTCAATACCACACCGATTTACACAAGCGTAGATAGCCAGGCCCAGATCGACAGCATCGCGACCGACGCGGCGAAGCTCTATATCTTTGAGAGCCGCCCCAGCAACTGTGGTGGTTTATTCTGTCAGTATACCCATGTGCTCAACCGCACCGGGCGCGGCGGTGGCACCGTGGATGGGCTGTACACCTATGGTCCCGATTTGGATCGCTCTTCGCATCATCTAACCAGCGATGGCACCTACTTGTTCTGGCAAGAAAGCGACAAAGTGCAACGGCTAGCCGGCAATGCCGCGGCCCTGCCTTCGATCAATTTGCGCGCTACGGGCTTGGAAGTGACACAGGGCATCCAGAATACGAGCAACGGCGTCCTGCTCGTCCAGAATCGGCGCACTTTTGTGCGTTTCTACGTCAAATCCGATGGCGCAGCCGTCGCGGGCGTCACGGCTGCCCTTTATGCACCTACCCTGGAAGCCGGGCCGTTGTCGCCTGTCAACGCGGTGGGGACGAACATCACCGTGCGCGCCACGCCGGATCGTAACGATCTTAACCAAAGCTTTCTCT
Source organism: Caldilineales bacterium (assembly GCA_038225095.1). Classification (GTDB taxonomy): domain Bacteria; phylum Chloroflexota; class Anaerolineae; order Caldilineales; family Caldilineaceae; genus JAPLGZ01. The sequence continues at coordinate 2,329 of JBBREZ010000225.1, read as the reverse complement.
TTGAATTGCCGTGGAGTTGGACGCAACAACCCAATTTGACGTTGCGCGCCGTCTTGAACCCCGGCGGTGTTCCCCTGGAACCGAGCTTGGCGGACAACACTGCCAGCGCCAGTTTGGCGTTCAAACCGTCGCCCAGCTTGACGGCGCTCTTCTTCCGGCTTAACTACAAGATTGGCAGCACAGTCTACAGCCCGCGCATCACCGCCGATGTGCTCAAGACCTATTCGTGGATCATGCGCGCCTACCCCATCGGCGGCGCGATTGGCGGCAACTTCAAACCGCAATTGTGGGACGTGGCGGGCGATACGCGGCTGGGCAACTGGGTCAACCGTAGCAGTGGCGATTGCACCAAAGGCAAGATCGGTGATTCCGATTTGAGTTTGTGCGCCAGCTTCTACACCAACGGCTGGCTGGATTATTACCGCAGCCATGCCTGGGTTCCCAACACCACTGCGTTCTATTATGGCATGATTTCGGATGGCTCGAACAACTTCCCACGCGGCCAAGCACGCTTTAACAAAACCTCGGTGGGTCCCTCTGGCACACCGTGCAGCCCCTTCAACCTCGGCTGTGGCTGGGACACAGACGGTTCGTATGCCGATTGGTATGCCGGGCACGAAATGGGCCATTCGCTGGGTCGGGCGCACCCCACACCCAGCGCAGCCACTTGTGGCAATAGCGCTAGCGACAACAGCTATCCCTATCCCGGTGGACAAATTGGGCCCAGCGACGGCACCTTGTCGAGTATGGAAGGCTTTGATGTCGGCGACCCCAGCTTTAGCATTGTCAAGCGCGTCTATCCAGGCAAAAGCTGGTTCGACGTGATGAGTTATTGTTCCAATCAATGGATCAGCGACTACACCTACACGGGCATGTACAATTATATGGTTGCGCACCCCAGCCTGGTGACGGCGGCGGATGCACAGGGTGGCTTGGTGAGCGGCGACTTCTTGCAGCTTTCGGGCGTGATCGACCCGCTGGCGAATCAGGCAGCCTTTGCGCTGCTACGCCGCTTGAACAACGCCACGCCAGCGGCTTTGACGCCGGGTGATTACAGTATTCGGCTGCTGGATGCAGCCAACAACACGCTGGCAACGTATGCCTTTACGCCAGACACACCGGCAGACAGCACGGACCTGGGCTTTAACCTGTTGGTCAACTTTGTCGCCGGCACCCGCCAGGTGCAGGTGGTAAAGGTCAATGGTGGGCAAGTGCTGGTCACTGCGCCGGTGAGCGCCAACCCACCGATGATCAGCAATGTGGCCTTGCAAGGCGCGCCCAACCCGGTCAGCGGTGTGGTGACGGTCAGTTGGACCGCCAGCGATCCCGACGGCGATCCGTTGACCTTTGACATTTTCTATAGTCGCGACAATGGACAGAGCTTCCAACCGGCGCTGATGGGCGCAACCGGCAACAGCACGCAACTGGACACGGCGCAACTGGGCGGCAGTGGCACAGCCTTGCTGCGTGTCGTCGCCAGTGATGGGGTGAACACAGCCGAGGCCAATTCTGCCCCGTTTGTGATGAGCAACAAGCCACCGCAGCCCTTCATCCTCCAACCGGGCGAGAATACGCATGTGCATTACGGCCAACTGGTCAACTTCAACGGCATGGCCTTTGATGTCCAAGACCAGACCGTGGCCGACAGTGGCCTCCAGTGGAAGAATGCCAAGGGTGAGAAGCTGGGCGATGGCGCCTTGCTCTCCTTGGAGAATTTGCCCGTAGGCAACAACGTCATCACATTGCAGGCCACCAACAGTGTCGGCGCTGCGGCCACGACGACGGTGACGGTGGTCGTAGACGACAATTTGGATCTGCTGGGGCCAACCCTGACCGTGGGGCCAACAATCGTCGGGTGGCAAGTAACCGCCAGCGAGACCCAAACCCAAACCGCGCAACTGACCATTGGCAACGCGGGCAACGCCGCAATGGAATGGCAGGTGAAGAGCAACCAGCCCTGGCTAACGTTGAGCGCCAGCAGTGGCAGCGTGACCGCCGACGGTGATCCCTTTGCGCTGACCGTGACGACCGACCCGAACGGCCTGCCAAAGAATGCAACGGCGCTGGCTTCGGTGACGATTAGCAACACGAGCGTCACGCCAACGCAAGTCATCACTGTTCCCGTCAGCCTGAGCGTGGGCGATGTGCGGAGCGGGCCGACGGCGCCGGAGGTGACCAATAATATCTATCTGCCGGTTGTAGTGAAGTAGGCTAGTCCGCAAAACAAATCCGGAATCTCCACAGATTCCGGATTTGTTTTGCGCAACGACAGTTTGGGAAAACGCGCTACAGCCGGTTCTTAAATTCCGCCGTCAGGGCGGGCAGGATT
>JBBREZ010000224.1:0-10714 GCA_038225095.1 Caldilineales bacterium | reverse complement strand
CAGGCCCACAAAGTGACAAAAACAAGCCAAGATGCGTGACCGATTCGGTATAATTGAGCCAGTCAGACGGCGGCTAGGGCCACACGGGCGAGCGAGCTGCGCGCGGGGTGAGTGGCTGAGGGATGGGCCGCGCCACCCAGTTGCGCGGCCTTCGGTTGTTGGCTAAGCCGGCTCTCCTGCATCGAGCAGACCCTAAAGCGCGCAACGCAAAACGGTCAACCCAACCCGCGGGTCGCCGGCCCATAGCGTTTGGCGGGCGGCGGCTTGCCTCATAGACAAACCAAATCAACTGGGCACAAAGGCGGCATGCGCTCATGCCGGTTCGGTCGCACCAGCGCGTGCGCGCGCCCCGTTGGTGCGACTGCTCCTGGTTTGCTCGATAAGTAACACAAAATCGAAGTAATTCGCGATGCCTATAGAGCTGGTGTAGAATCAGAGCAAGGAGGTAAGCGATGATACAGATTGGATTTAGTCAAGCGCTGAGCGAGCAGTTAGAAAAAGAGCGCTGGCAACCCCCGATCCACGCGTGCCGCGGCGAATCCATCTGCTCTATTACAAAGCCATCGGCTACCCGCATCAAGCAATCATGCGCCTGGGTGGGATGAGTGCGAAAACCCTACGCGACTTTTTTCGTCGCTACCAAGCGGGTGGCCGCGAAGAACTGAAAACATTGCATTACCCGCAAGCGGTCAGTGCGCTGGCTGCCCATCAAAAAAGTATCGAAAGCGAGTTTCGCGAACGACCGGCCAAAAGCAGCCAGGCAGGGCAGCGACCCAACGCAGCAAGGACAAAACAGGGGTGGAACGGAGTCGCTTTCTCAAGCAGAGTGGGATGAATCGTCTCAAGGTCGAACAAATTCCTGACAAAGCCGAGGTCGACAAGCAAGCAGCGTTTCTAAAAAAAACCTAACGCCGCGCATCGCAGAAGCCAAGGCCGAAAAGCGCCATCGCTTCTGCATGGAGGCAGCCGACTTTGTCATGCCACCCTTTCTTGGTGATCTTTGGTGCTTTGTCCGGGTCTTGATTCAGTCCAGCCGTGGCCGTCAGCGCTTCAAGGCCTGTCCCCATCAAATCATTGCGGTCACCAATGACGCCTCCAGCAACGCGGCGTCCGTTGGTGCCTGGTTGACCAAGATTCGTGATTCGATCAGCGATGGCTTGCCGAGCACCAATGGGCTCGACAAGCTGCGCTATCAACATTGTCGCCGGGTCATTGACTACGCCGCGGCGCTGGCGCGTGAGTTACTTTTCTTGCCGCCTTATTCGCCCAATCGGCCTTTGATTGCACGTCTTTGGCGCTTTGTCCGTTCAACGGCTCTTTCGCCTGCATCTTTCAACTCGTTTGTTCCTTTCAAAGCGGCCATGCCAGCCTGTCTTGACCAGTCACAAACCACAGACAAAAACGAACTTCAGTCCTTGCTCGTTCTCAAATTTCAAACCTTTAGAAATGTTACTTTATAATGCTCGTTAGTATAGTGCCTCTGCGCAGATTTTTTCCGATCAAACCGTGTAATGTGAGTTAATAATGTATAGTTGCTTATGACAATGACGATAATGTTTATAGAGTTGATCTTACCATTACCGTAATTCTGGGCCAATCTACTATACGTCGAAATCAACACATAGATTTAACTCGAAATCTGTCTGCACTAACCTCGCCTTATTCCTATGTCTTGAAGTCGCATTGACCCAATATAAAGACTGGCCGAGCTATAGTGTTGGCCAGTCTTTTATACGAATTGTCTTGTTGAAGCCTTTGCGGATGATTTCTATGGGTTGAACAACGGCGTCCACGTAAGATTTATGATCAAGTGCACTAGCTTATGCTAGGGCTGCTGCCTTACAGACTATCCGCTATTTCACTTCAACCGCAAGCTGCATCATCATGCTGTAAGCCTCGGATATCGGATGGGTTGCCGTAATGGCGCCCGTTGGCGGTGTGATTGAAGGGAAGGTTTCATCGATATTCACATGATCGGTGATCACATTCATGTTCGTCTCTATGTGATCCAGATAATCATGCAGACGACTATTCGCTGCGCTGTGCGTAATCGCTGTATTTGATTTGGGCGATGGCTGCTTAAAGGTTGGATCGTCCGCACGAATGATTGACGTTGGATAATTTTTTGCGTCTGTTTGCGTGTGCAAAACGTTGATAAAGAGCGCAATCAATAGGACAGTCACCCCTGTTGCCAAATACCCGGGTAACATACGGAGTGGCCCGGCTAGTGCCATCCGGCTGCTATTCCACCGCGTAATCCAGCCTTGCTGGTTCATGGTAAAGAGCGCATAAATTCTGACAACGGCAAACCAGTAGCTAACGACAATATACCAGGGTAAAATTCTGATATTTGAAAATTTCCATTGTAAATGCGGCCAGATTTTAACGATGCGCGAAACCATCCACCAGGTGATTAACAAAGCAACCATAAACCAGCGCTGCTGATAAATGCAGAACAAGAAATAAATTGGTGCGATCAAGGTGGTAAACGGCTGGAATAAACGGTCGATCAAATGAAAGATAAAGAATGGTTTATGCCAGGCCCAACCACTAAACAAGGCTTTGAAATCTGAACGCCAACTATTTCTGGCCCAACGAAGACGTTGTTTTTGGAAACCGCCAAACACACCAAAACCCGGTGTGTAGACCCGCGCATTGGATTGATAGCGAACTTTCCAATGATTCGCTTGTAGCAGTAGGGTCAAGCATTTATCGTCACCGCTGATCACCTTTTGGCCCATAAACGTCTCGTTCATCAAATCATCCATCAGTGGTACAACAGCCGTGCGCCGATAGACGGCTGTGCGCCCCGAAAGACAGGTGATCACGTCGCCAAAGGCGGTTAAATAGCGTACTTCATCCGAATAGCGAATATCCAGGTAAACATCAAAGACCCGCTGCGCCACCGAACTGGGCTGCCAGACATTTTGTCGGATCGTAACACCCCCCACGGCTGGATCCTCAAACGGGGTAACGCTGTTGACCAATACATCCTCGGCCCAGATCGTATCACTATCCACCAGAAATACAATTTCACCGGTCGCCACCAAAATGCCATCGACTAAGGCTGGCCGCTTGCCTGGCTTTTTGGTAACAATGAGTTGCAATTTGGTGTCCCAGAAAGCGTATTGGACCAAACCTTGCTGGAATTCCTTAAAAATACTAATGCATTGTTCATCGCTATGATCGATGACTGCAATGAGCTCGGTAGGGCGGTTGGCAAGCCAGGAACGCATCGCCAAGCGAAATACATCCGGGTTTTCGTTATAAACAGGAATAACTATACTTGTGGTTGTCATATAGCCAGTGGACAGCTGTGCACGGTAAAACAAACCGATGGTTTTGCGAAAGAGCCAGATCGACCAGCGCCAACCACCAATGATGCCGACCGGCAATGGAATGTCGAGTAGGCTAATGTTATAGACAAGATAGTGAAACAAGTCTATTAGTGAGAGATAAAGTTGTTTGAATTCTAAAAGTTGATGGACCATAATTTAACCTGCTACAGTGATAGTCAATAGAATACCGAGATACAAATATGAAGTTAGCTATATATTATCTGATTCAATTTAAGGCTTAACCAACTAGAATAGGTATATACTTTCATTCTGCTTACAGTTCTTTTGTGAATTTTAATTAATATATTAACAATAGAGCGCAGGGGATTTGATAATCGGTAAAAAACGAGTTATATATTAAATATTTGTTAAAAAACGCCGAATTTTCATTAATAAACGTTGTTTTTGCCTAATAAGTAGATCAATTGTATTAAATCTATTTTTAATATTTCTATAGACTGCGATAAGTACTTTTGTTTAGTAAATATCTCAATTTATTTACGTTGTCGATAATTTTTGGTCATTCAACGCAACTGTGTAATTTCACCAGTTGGGTAGATGTATGCGTTTCCTTTGACCCAATCCTTTCGACTTTGCTTTAGGATTAAATCTAGCTTTATCCAACGTGATCAAGTTGTTTGAATTTGGCCCCCACTACAAAATCGTGTTAGGATCGATTCCCTGAAGCAGTGAATGCATAGACCAGTTGCAAATGAACAAGGTATGAGTTTGTCTCTTTTCCCAATGAAATCTTCCCAATAATGAAGAAAACAGTTCAGTGGCCCGATCATCGTCGAATGGCATCCATATTCCACTTTCGGATGCTCCTCACCGCTCTCATGGTCGTCACCCTACTTGGCGGCCGCCCCGTTTCGGTAAACGCCCAAAGTAGCAGCGATCCGCTTGTGTTAGCTTTTTATTATACATGGTTTGATGAAAACACTTGGACGTACGATAAGCTCAGCGATCTGCCAGCGCAACCGTATGCCAGCCGTGATCGTAGCGTCATGGGACGCCAGATCGACCAGGCTAAAAGCGCCGGGATCGATGCTTTTTTAGTTGCCTGGTACGGTCCCGGTGCTAATAATCAGACCGAAGCCAACCTGACGGCTATGTTGGATGAAGCCCAGGCGCGTAATTTCAAGATTGGCATTCTTTTTGAAACGGATTCGCCTTTTTTGGGCGGTGACTTGGCAGGTGCGCTTCAACATGCCCTGAGCGTACACGCCAACCATCCGGCCTTTCTGCGCGTTGATGGCCGTCCCGTGATCTTCTTCTGGCATCCCACCAACTACGGCATTGGCTTCTGGCGCAACGTCCGCAGTCAGGTTGATCCGAATTACAGCAGCATTTGGATTTCCGAAGGCGTAGATACATCCTATCTCAGCGTTTTTGACGGTCATCATCTCTACAGTAATACGTGGAATCCGCCCGCTGATTTGACCTATACCAACGCAAAATTTGCGGGTAGGGTCGCCACTGCGCGCCAGGATTATGGCGCTTATAAATTTTGGGTGGCAACCGTTATGCCCGGTTACAACGATGTGCGCATCCGACCGGGCAGCGGTTTTGTCCAAGATCGCGAGGGCGGTGGCTATTACCAGCGTTCCTGGCAGGCGGCAATTGCCAGCCAGCCGAACTGGATCGTGATCACCAGCTTTAACGAATGGCCGGAAGGCACGTACATTGAGCCGAGCGCAGCCTTTGGCGATCAATATCTGGGGCTAACCGCCGTTGGGAGTCAACAGTTCAAGTCTGGTGGCGGCGTTAATGTGCAGGCTTCCGGCTTATCTGCACCGGCTCCCCTTCCCCCGCCGCCGACACCGACGCCACTTCCCGAACCTAACACCCCGACAGCCTATGTCGAGGTGGACCTGGCGAATTTGCGCGAGGGGCCGGGCACAGATTATCCAGTTGTAGGCCGAGCAACGACTGGCTTGGCAATGGCGATTAGTGGCCGCGATCCGGCTTATGGCGATTGGTGGCAAGTAACTGATAATAATCAGACGAGTTGGGTCTATGCCGCGTTAGTGCGGGCTGCAGGACCACTCGCCCAGGTGCCCGTTGTCGCATCGCCCCTGCTTATTGTTGCCACGCGTGTGCTTACAACATCAACGGCTGTCACCGCCACAAAATTGTTAGATGATCCCCCGCAGGCGACCACTAAGCCCTACCTGTCACATGAACCATAAGCTAGGAAATTTTTGTATGGCAAATAACGATGCATGCCAGAACCGTCATTCTGTCTCTATTCATGACGACATTGAATGCGTCCTGGTCGATGAAGCCACGCTCCAGCGGCGTGTGTGCGAATTAGGGCAAAGCATCAGCCAGGAATATGCTGGCAAAGATTTATTGCTGGTTTCCGTGCTCAAAGGCAGCATTGTCTTTATGGCCGATTTGATCCGCGCCATTTCTATTCCGCACGAGATCGATTTTCTAGCCACGAGCAGCTATGGCAGCGGTGTTGTTAGTGGCGCAGTGCGCATTTTGAAAGATTTAAACATTTCGATTGAAAATCGCCACATTCTCCTGGTCGAAGACATCATCGATAGCGGCAATACACTGAATTATTTACTGCGCATGCTGCAAGAACGCCAGCCGGCCAGTATTCGGATTATGAGTTTGTTGGATAAACCTGAGCGGCGCGAGGCTGATGTCAAAGTTGATTGGATCGGGTTTTCGATCCCGAATGAATTCGTGGTTGGCTATGGCTTGGACTATAACGAGATCTATCGCAACCTGCCCTATATCGGCATCCTAAAGCCAAGTGTCTATAGTAAGAACGAACCAGCGGCATGAATACAGTGGGAGCACGCGTCTGGCTGGCTTGGCGTCTCTTATTTCCCCTTGTTTTTGCCCTACTGCTCGTTGTGGGCTTGTGGTGTGGGCTTACTCTGGCGCTGCCAGTGGTTAGGGTACGCGCGCAAGACAATTTAAAATCATACACGGTGCAAAGTGGCGATACGTTGGGGGAAATCGCCACACGTTTTGGTGTATCGCTGGATGTGTTGGTCGCGCTCAATCACATAGCCGATCCCAGCTTGCTTGAAGTGGGACAAGTGCTGTTGCTGCCCTCCGATAATGCTGCCCTGGGCACGGTTGCCACCACCCTCGTCCAAGCCCACCCCGGCGAGACGTTAGCAAGGCTGGCCACCCGCTATGCCCAAACGCCCAGCCTCGTAGCTGCGCTTAACGGCATCAGCGAAACGCATCGTTTATTTCCCGAACAATCGGTGCGCCTGCCTGCTGGACAAGCCTTAACCCTCCCTTTAGAGTTCGGTGCTGTCCAACAGATCACGGCCCCTGTTCAACTTGTGCAAGGGTTCACTGGTCACTTGAAAGTAGCAACGAGTCGCCCGCTCTCACTCACCGCCACCTGGGATGGATTACCGCTCGCGCTTGCGCCACTTGGTCAGGAGACCAGACGCCAGTTTGCCTTTTTGCCGGTGTCTGCGCTGCTAGATCCAGGTGCGTACACTTTAGCCATTACGTATACCGCCAGCAACGGCATTGCGCTTACCCACAATCAGTTGATCAACGTGGTCGCCGGTGATTATGAGAACCAGGACATCGAGATGCCGCCAGAGAAAGCCGACCTGCTTAATCCCACGCTGGTTACGTCGGAAACAACCAAAGTCGGCGCGGTCTGGTCACAAATTAGCCCGCAACTGTGGTGGACCAACGTATTTAAGCGCCCGATCTCGGCTGAGTACCCCACAACCAGCCCGTTTGGCACCCGGCGCGTCTATAACAGCGGCGCCTTAACTGGTTTTCATTCCGGCCAGGACTTTGGCGCGCCCGAAGGCGTGGCGGTGACGGCGCCCGCGGACGGTGTGGTTGTCCTCGCTGAACCCTTAGAAGTGCGCGGCAACGCCGTGATTATTGATCATGGGCGCGGCGTCTTTACTGGCTATTGGCATTTTAGCCAAACCGTTGTTCACGTCGGCCAGCATGTGGCGCGTGGCGATTTGCTCGGCTTGGTCGGCACGACCGGACTCAGCACCGGCGCACATTTGCATTGGGAAATGCGCATCTACGGTGTTGCCGTTACCCCGTTGCAATTCCTCGAAGAGCCGCTCGTTGCGCCATAGAGGGATTGCAACGCAATTTTTATGAAAGTTAAGCTAATAAACCGGTAATGACACCGTGTAGTGAGCATCCTGAGATGCGCTCCTCCGAGCAAAAGCTGCGCGTCTGAGGATGCTCGCTACACGATTGCCAACTATAAAAAAGGCCAACCCTCATAGGAAGGCTGGCCTTTTTAAATTCGGGTATATCACTTTTAGAAAAAGCGTTATGCCTCAGCGTCTTCGTCTTTCTTGGCCTTAGCGATTACTTCCGGTTCGACTGCCGCCGCAACTTCTACCTCGGCCACTTCATCAGCTCGGGTGGCGATCATGGTAAAGACATGATCGTGAGACTCGACAAGATATTGCACGCCGCGCATTTCGGGCAGGTCTGCCACTGTAATTGAATTTTCCAGCGACAAATTCGTCACATCCACCTCAATGTTTAGCGGAATATCAGCTGGCAACGCTTCCACTGGGATTGAATCTAAATTTTGGAAGATCGTCATGCCGGTCGCAAAAGATTCAGGCTTGCCGACGGCGACAACAGGCACATTGACATGCTGCTTTTCGGTCATGTTAACGGCTTGAAAATCAGCATGTAGCAAACGATGGGTCACCGGATGGCGCTGTACGCTGCGGATCAGGACGTTGTAATTTTCGCCGCCCTCTACGTTCACCTGCACCAGGCGTGAGAGACCGCCACTTTGCAGGGTGCGATTGAGAAAGCGCTCGTCAACCTGCAAGCTTTGCGCCTTCTGCGTTTTGCCATAGACCACAACCGGCGTTAATCCACGGTTGCGCAATTGTCTTACTTTGCGCCCCGTTAGCTCGCGTGGTTGGGCGCTCAATGTTAAATCAGCCATTTGTTATTACTCCTATGATTAGTTCAAACGCTATTTATCAATTCAACTGAATCGATAATTTTTTATGAGCCCCGCTGTGAAAAGTTGGTAAATTGCCACGTTAACCCATTGGCGCTGTGTGGCGCTGCAACCTTCAGCGGCTGAGCATTTTTATTTGTGCCGCTTAGTCTGGCGTTGTGCTGACAAACGCACCATATTCGCAAATAAATTCTTGAAAGCTAACCAGGTTAAGGCAAAACCAGCCCCAGCCGCCAAGGCGGTTAGCGGGGTAAAGACGGCTTTGACATTGCCGTGCACCTGGCCCGCAATCAAAGCCACTGTTTGTAATTCCTTGGCCTCAACCGTCATTGCAACCAGCAAAGGCGTATTGACGCGCGCCAACTTCATCTCGCGCGCAATGGCAACCCCAATGCTACTTTCATGCACATCCACCACACTCGCTTGAACAAAACCGGCTGCCGATTCTTCGAGATGCAATGCGCTGGCCTGTACAGAACGCGCCGCTGACTGTTTCATCCACACCTGTCCACCTTCGACCCGCGCCGTTGTTGTATCGTTCATTTCAACGGGCGCACCTTTCCACGTACCACTCATTTCATCCGCGAAGTCGTCTAACGGGTTGCCATCCAGGTTATGCGGTTGCTCACTCATGCGGGTTGCTCACTGAAAATTTATTCCGTAAAAAAGCATAATCTTCATTATAAGCGCGTTCAAGCAGGATGGTCAACTTCCTAGAGTATGCTGTGCTATTTTGCTCAACCGCGTGCGGGTGAATTATTGCTGATTTGCAGATTTAGGCTGAATTTGGCAATCGATCCTAGCTCTGGTATAGTGAGAGCTGGCGAAAATTATGCTTGATTGATCCAGGCTGAAATCGTATGTGCAACAATAAATCTGTTCAATTTGTCCATTATCGACCACATTGGCACTCTATCCGCGTTTTGAGTGTGCTTTTGGCGTGCCGGTAAATGATGGTTCGCTTAAGCCTACAAAAAGCGTGGAACTAAGTTTCCACGCTTTTTTATTGGAGACTGCGCATGGCAAAAATTAATACAGCGCCCCTTAGCGGGATGCGCGATTTTCTACCGCCCGATGTGCTGCGGCGCAACTACGTCATCGCTGTGATCGAACGCGTCTATCAGAGCTACGGCTTCGAGCCATTAGAGACGCCCACGATGGAGCGCCTTTCGACGCTGTTGGGTAAGTACGGCGAAGAAGGCGACCAGTTGATCTTTCGTGTTTTGAAACGCGGCGAAAAGCTAACCGAAGCACTGCAAGTCAACCCAACTGAGAACAGTGTCAGCGATGCCGGTCTGCGTTACGATCTGACGGTGCCGCTCGCGCGCGTCATGGCCGAATATCGCAGCAAGTTGCCGCGCTTTTTCAAACGTTATCAGATTCAACCTGTCTATCGCGCCGACCGTCCGGCCAAAGGGCGCTATCGTGAATTCTATCAGTGTGATGTGGATATTGTCGGTTCGTCGAGCCAGATTGTCGAAGCTGAGGTGTTGGCCGCTGGCGCGCAGATCCTCACCGAATTGGGCTTTGGCGCTGCGCAGCCTTTCAATTTACGCTTGAATCACCGCGGCATTTTGCGTGGGTTGATGGAAGTGGCCGGCATTCCACCCGCGCAGGAAGGCGATGCCTTGGTTGCGATTGATAAGTTGGATAAAATTGGCATGGAAGGCGTGCGCCAGGAATTAGCGACACGCGGCATTGCCGCGGACGCGGCGGGGAAATTATTAGCAACAATGGCGATTGCCCCACAAACTAATCTCGAAATGGTGGCCTGGTTAAGCGATCTGCTAGAAGAATCTGCCGCAGGTAGTAAGGGCGTGGCGGATCTAAAGAATGTAGTGGGCTACAGCGCACACGGTCCCGCTGCCACCGCTCTGCGCATCGACCCGTATCTTGCGCGCGGTCTGAGCTATTACACCGGAGCAATTTTTGAAATCGAATTCCCTGGCTTTAGCGGCTCAGGCGGTGGCGGCGGGCGCTATGATGAATTAGTGGGCATGTTCAACGGCCAGAATATCCCCGCGTGCGGCTTCAGCCTGGGCCTAGAACGCATCATCCTGCTCATGGAAGAGCAAAATATGTTTCCCGCACAATTAGCTGGTCAACCGCAAATATTAGTCACGCAATTTGATGAATCTACTATCGCTGCGAGCTTCCAACTTGCCCAACAATTACGTCGCGCCAATCTGCGCGTAGACCTCTATCCCGAAATTGACCGCTACGGCAAGCAATTTAAATATGCCGATGAGCGAAAAATCCGTTATGCTGTGTTGGTGAGCCCGCGCGAACTTGAGGCCGGGATTATTGCGATCAAAGATTTGGTCAGCGGTGAGCAAGTAGATGTCGCTGGCCATACTCTGGTAGAAACGTTACAGACCAAATTGGCGGCAGACGTGTGAGCATGCAAGTGCGCCAAGGGAAC
>JBBREZ010000223.1:0-10726 GCA_038225095.1 Caldilineales bacterium | reverse complement strand
CCTAAAGGCGTTGGGCTTCGGACGGGCTGATTAGCTTGTCCCAGAGGGAACCCCCGCCAATCATAGCTCCCGTTGCGTGACTTTCTGCGGCTCCCGCAGTAGTTGAAGGCTTATCTTCGACCTTGTTTCGTAGAATATTTTACGCGCAGAACGTTTTCTCTGAGCAACCAGCAATCTTCTGTTTTGAAGGTGCGTGTTACGGTTTGTTGTCTGACGATCTTGGTTATCGAAGCGCCAAACAACACCTGAATTATAGCATAGATTAGTGGAGGAAATTGTATCAAAGTGCTTACAAAGACGGCAAAAGCATCGCGAAGGAAAGGGCAATCTAGATCAGGCTACAGTCTCGTTTGGCAGTAGCGGGTGCCCACTGGGCGCGCACTACGTTAGCCCGACTCGACTGAGCGCTCACGCCGAAGTCTCGCCGAACGTCCTTATCTCCCAAAGCTAAAGACATTGGGTGTTACGGGGCCTTCAGATAAATAATACAATTTACGATTTTTTGATTTACGATTGACGAGGTTACTTCGTCTGCAAAGTTATTTCGTAAATCGTAAATCGTAAATCGTAAATTGATAGGGAGATAGAATCAAGATGAGTAACTCTAAGATTAAAGTTGGCGTGCTCGGCGCAACCGGCGCGGTCGGCCAACGGTTTGTCCAAATGCTCCAGGGCCATCCCTGGTTTGAAATAACAGCGTTATGCGCCAGCGATCGGAGCGCCGGTAAACGGTATGCCGACGCTTGCAAGTGGAATCTGCGCGGCGATATGCCCGAACACTTGCGTGATGTGATTTTGCAAGATTGCAAGCCGGGCGTGGATTGCCAGATCGTCTTTGGTGGCTTACCAACCGAGGTTGCTAAACCGATTGAACAAGACTTTGCGGCGGCCGGCTATATCGTGTGTAGCAATTCGAGCAATCATCGCTACGACACGGATATCCCATTGATGGTGCCAGAGGTCAACCCCGAACACTTGCAGTTGATTGAAGGGCAAAAACGGAACCGTGGATGGAAAGGTTTCATTGTCTGCAACCCGAATTGTAGCACCACGCATCTGGTAAGCGCATTGCATCCCTTGCATGCGCGCTTTGGGCTGAAAAAAGTCTTCGTCGTCACGATGCAGGCGGTGAGCGGCGCTGGCTATCCGGGGGTCAGCAGCATGGACATCCTCGACAATGTGGTGCCTTATATTGGTGGCGAAGAAGAGAAAATGGAGCAGAAAGAACCGCAAAAGCTACTCGGCCAGTTCGACGGCGCCAAGGTGACGTATGCTGATTTTGTGGTCAGCGCCCACTGTAATCGTGTGCCCGTCCGCAATGGACATCTGCTTGCGATCAGCGCTGAGTTTACCAAGCAGCCAACCCAGGAAGAAATGTTAAACGCCTGGCAGAATTATGACCCGCTGCCCCAACAGATGAAGTTGCCAAGCGCGCCACAGCCAGCGTTGCTGTATGATGAACGCCAGGATCGCCCGCAACCCCGCTTGGATCGGCTAAAAGGCACCATTCCCGGAATGGCGACCGTGATCGGGCGGTTGCGTCCAGACCCGCTTTTCCACTGGAAATTTTTAGCGTTGGGCCATAACACCATTCGCGGCGCAGCGGGCGGTAGCTTGCTCAATGCCGAGCTTTTAGTGGCGCAGGGCTATCTAGGGGGTGAGGCCGCGTTGTTGGCTAAGCAGTTGCAGTTTGCATAGTCTGAACTGAAAGCATAAAATGGGTGAATGACATTGATGATGGGTCGCTCACTGATGATGACTTAGAGCAGACAGTTCGATTGATTAGGCTGATTGATCAGTAGAAGCAGTCGTTGATCCATCGTCGACTGCCACCAAAACAGGTGAGTTTTGCTGAGTAATATTTTTCAGGCTGAAAAATATTACTTTATTACCGAGCAAGGTATAATATACAGCGATCAGGATGTTACTTTGCTGTAAAGTAAGGCATAGGAAATAGGTTGGGATTTGTACTTATAAAAATGTGGGTCAGCGGTAGAGCTACGCAGAAAGCGCCTATCCAAAACCTCCAGTATGCAAGTCCTAGGGATAAAAGGGGCGCGATGTGACGAACTATTCGGCGACCGATGTGATGTTCAAGGATGTGACAGAAAGTATGGTAAAAAACTTTGGCCGGGCTACCTTATACGATTTTTTCAGTGATTGGGTGATTTATCGAAATCTGGAGCCTATGGACAAACGTTTACTTGGTCTAAAAACGGCTGGCTACAAGATGGGATTAGCCGGTGATCGCATTCCACGTAAATTAGAAAAAGATTACGCCAAAGCAGCGCTTTGGTTTGGTGAAGAAGCGCAACGTCTGCGCGGGGTCAAGACACCTATTCAAGAGATTATTTTGATTGGCGATACGTTGTTAAACGATGGGACTGCGTATCATAACATGCGCGCGCTCAGTGGTTTGCCTGGAGCGTGCTTTATCGGCTGTGAAAAAACAGCGCAAGAACCTTCTGTCGTCATTGATGACAAAGATCAAGTTTATTCGGCCAATCGCTGGTCTGCACTTGGGGCCTGGGCCCAATGGGCGGTGGACAGCGGGCTCCGGATCAATGAGAATACATTGGTTGTCGTTGACATTGATAAGACGGCGTTGGGCGCCAAAGGGCGCAATGATCAAGTGATCGACAAGGCGCGCCTGGACGGTCTCTATCGCACGATGGACGCCGTATTGGGCGAAGACTTTGATCAAAAGTCGTTTGAGCGTGCTTATAGCGAGTTCAACCGGACGCCCTATCATCTTTTAACCGAAGATAATCAGGACTACCTAGCTTACATTTGTCTCGTGGTGAATACAGGCTTAATCCAATTTGATGAAGTTGTCCAAGAAGTAAAAAAGAAGAGCTTGGACGATTTTGATCAATTCTTGCGGTGGGTGGGTAGCCGGATGATGATCAAGCACAATGGCGGTGAGGCATTCCGTCAAGTGCATGAGGCGGTCGTTGCTAGCGTTCGCAGCGGTGATCCGACACCCTTCAAGCGTTTTCGCCGCGAAGAATTTATCAGTACGGTGGCGCATATGGGCAACATGGCGGATAATAGTAGCGTTGCCGATTTGCTCAAAGAAGAAATTACTTTGACCGAGGAAGTATGCGAACTGTCGGAATGGCTGAAAGCGCGCAACTGCTTACAACTGTGTCTAAGCGATAAACCAGATGAGGCTTCGCGCCCGCATGCTCATGCTTCTCCCAATCTGGCCCCGTTGCACAAAACGGAGACTCACCGCGTGGGCGTTGCCATTCTCGATGTGTTGGATAAAATAAAATAATAGAACAACCACTTTAACCTGGCACAAGTGCTGCTAGCCGTGACGACGATGAACAATGGACATTGATTACGGATTTCAAACTTAAGCTGTGTTATCATAGCTATTAACACGATAGCAGCCTACAGACTTATCTGTTTTTGATGAATTTTTGCAGCGAATTACCTGAATTGACACGGACAAAGCAGCTATTTCGTGTCAATTCAAGCAATTCGCTGCAAACTGTTTGTTAATTTTCATTTTAGGAAAAAACCATGCCAACACCTAAAAATACACCGCCCCGCAAACCAAATGGCGATTCTGGCGACCGCGATCCGCGCAATTCAGCGGGTAGTATTCTCAGTCGCAGTTGGTTTTGGATTGTGCTTGCGATCTTGGTTTTATTTGGTTCACGCTTTTTATTGACGCGCCCGTCTGACAGTGGTGGCGTGATTGGGCTGAATCGAGTGGCCCAAGAGGTAGCCGCAGGGCAGGTGGAAAAAATTACCGTCCAGGGCGACGCGGTGACGATCAAGTTGCGCGGCTCGAGCGAGGTTCAACACAGTCGCAAAGAAAGCGGTGAAAGCTTACTGAACACGCTAAAAGCACTAGGCGTTACGGATACTGAGTTAACGAAATTGCCGATTGAGTTCGAAACTGCCCCCAATAGCGCAGCCATCTTTAATTGGCTGATTATGCTGTTGCCAATGGTCTTAATTTTTGGCTTTTTCATTTTTATCATGCGGCAGGCCGGTGGCGGTGGTCAAAATCGCGCGTTGCAATTTGGGCGCAGCCGAGCCCGCAAGTTAGACAATGCCGACCGCCCGAACATCACGTTTGAGGATGTGGCTGGTTCTGACGAAGCCAAGCAAGAGCTGGAAGAAGTTGTTGAATTTCTGCGTGAACCCCAGAAATTTGCTGCCTTAGGCGCGCGCATTCCCAAAGGCGTCTTGATGGTAGGATCACCGGGCACCGGCAAGACGTTGCTGGCCAAGGCGGTGGCTGGTGAGGCAGGGGTGCCTTTCTTTAGCAGTTCTGGTTCGGAATTTGTCGAAATGTTTGTCGGGGTTGGCGCCAGCCGTGTGCGCGATCTTTTTGAACAAGCGAAGAAAAATTCACCTTGCATTATTTTTATCGACGAAATTGATGCGGTGGGTCGTCATCGTGGCGCAGGCATGGGCGGCGGTAACGATGAGCGTGAACAGACCCTCAATCAGATTTTGGTAGAAATGGACGGTTTTGACACCGATACTAATATTGTGATCGTCGCCGCCACCAATCGACCGGATATTCTTGACCCGGCTTTGTTACGTCCTGGTCGTTTTGACCGCAAAGTTGTCGTTGATCGTCCCGACCGGCGGGGACGCGAAGCGATTTTGCGCGTGCATGCGCGCGGCAAACCACTGTCACCGGACATTGATCTAGGGTTAATCGCCGGTCAAACGCCAGGGATGGTCGGCGCTGATCTGGAGAATTTGATCAATGAAGCAGCCATTTTGGCAGCGCGCCGTGATAAACGTTCGATTGGTATGGACGAAATGATCGAATCGATCGAGCGAGTCATGGCCGGGCCAGCGCGGCGCAGTCGCGTGTTAGCCGAGAAAGATCGCCAAATTGTCGCCTATCACGAAGCTGGCCGCGCGATTGTCATGGAGCAACTGGAACACACCGACAGCGTGGGCAAAATTACGATTGTAAGCCGTGGTCAATCCATCGGTTATGTCATGCCCTTGCCAGAAGAGGATCGCACTTTGCGCAGTCGGGCCGAATACGAAGATTCGCTGGCTGGTTTGTTGGGCGGACGTGTAGCCGAGGATTTAATCTTTGATGAGCCATCGACGGCTTCGGCCGGTGATCTAGAGCGGGCCACCAAACTGGCCAAAGCAATGGTCACGCGCTACGGTATGAGCGATGTGATCGGCCCCATGCAGTTGCAGCAAGCCGACGCCAATCCTTTTATGGGTATGGAAATTGGGGCGCAACGCACCTACAGCGAAGATGTGGCTCGCAAAATTGATCAAGAGGTGCGGCGCATTGTCGAAGTCGCCTATACACGGGCGCGTGAGATCCTTACCCGCCAAAAAGATAAGCTAATCTTGGTGGCCGGCACGTTACTCGAAAAAGAAGTGATCGAACGCCAAGAGTTCTTGAAATTAATCGACACGCCAGTCGCTGCATAGCAGATAGTCCTAAATCTCAAAAACAAAAAGGCAGCCGCTTGATACAAGCGGCTGCCTTTTTTTGAATATCCGGGAAATACTGCCGTAAATAAAGCAACACTTTAGTCCACTAAATTTCGAAATTGCCAGTAAATCTATTGCTTTCTCGAGTGAAGCGATTGTAATTGCCAAAGTTACTGAAATCCATCCTGCCCAGTGGAATACGGCAGACGGTAAAAGACCGCCCAATCCGCATGATCCCAATAACCTGTCCTTTATTCTTACTTGGAGTAGTGTAGAAATCGAACAAACATTAGCGGGAGACGCCAAGCCTGGTCAGTTGCTTACCCTGATAGAAAATGGCGGTAAAATCGGCGAGGAGGAATTAAGGGTAGACAGCCCATACCCTGCATTTGCTGTGGGCCAGGTTTTTCTGCTTTATCTTATTTTTGCGGATACATCAAAATTGTCTGATCAAAGTTTAGGCATGCCAGATAAGCTTCCAGTGATTTTGGGCAGGTATCTCATTGATCCATCGACAAACCTTGCGACGAATCCTTTTGAACAGCGACCACTCGATGCATTGATTGCTGAGATCAACGAAGCGAATCAACTAAAAGCACAACATTTGTTGCCAAAACCATAAGGATCGTGCAGCACAAGAGATCGGTAAATTCATTATTCTGTCCACTCTGGTCACGCCAAACTTAGACTCAATGGACTCAATAATTCATTTACTGATCTAAGGTTGAAATGATCGGACAACAGTTTACTTTTACAACCTCGAACTGCATTAAGCAGCCAGCGCCAAAGCAATTTCTGCCGCTACTTTGGCGTTATTTTTTAGGAGCGCCAGGTTCGTCCGCAGACTACGTTCACCACTCAATTCGTTGATGCGTTTCAACAGGAAAGGCGTCACCTGCGCCGAGCGTAGACCTTGCGCTGCGGCTTCTTGTACGGCGCGCTCAATCGCCGGTTCGATTTCTTGCGCCGGAATTTCATCGGCCACGGGCACGGGTACAGTGACCAACAAGCCGCTCGGTAAGCCCAATTGCTGCTTGGCGTGCCAGATAGCCGCTACTTCCTGGCCTGTATCACAACGCACATCGACGGGCAAGCCACTGCTACGGCTGTAAAAAGCCGGAAACTCGTCGGTGCCCCAGCCCACAACCGTCACACCAAAAGTTTCCAGATATTCGAGGGTCGCCGGCAGGTTGAGCAGCGCCTTGGCACCAGCGCAGACAACGATCACAGGGGTTTGGGCTAGTTCTTGTAGATCGGCACTGATGTCCGTGCCGTCACCGCGATGCACGCCGCCAATGCCACCGGTGGCAAAGACTTCAATGCCAAAACGCTGGGCGATCCACATGGTGGTGGCCACCGTGGTTGCGCCATCCTGTTTACGCGCGACCACAATCGGCAAATCACGGCGGCTCACTTTGCGGATATTTTTGCCAGTTGCTAACTGAAGCAGTTGAGCAGCGTTGAGGCCCGCAATTAATTCGCCCTTGATGATGCCAATTGTGCGCGGTTCTGCGCCCCCGATGCGAATGATTTGTTCCATCTCCTGCGCCAACGCCACATTGTGAGGATAGGGCAAACCGTGTGAAATGACGGTGGATTCAAGCGCAACCTGGGGCAGTTGTCTGTTGAGCATAGCAGAATCTTTGTTAGCGTTTTTCGCTTTTACCGCAGAGATTGCAAAGGATACAAAAGACATTATCTGGATTAACAAAGATGGGTAGACAAGGAAACAGGTAGGCATCACCTGTCTACCAGTGGTGACTGCTTATTCCGAATCATGTCTAAAGAAAACATCACTTTGCACTCCCTGCGATCTATGCGGTTAATCAGAATTTTAATTGGTTTTTGATGCATGCTGACGCAGCAAACGACAGGTCGCTTCTGCCATGACAGCGGCGCCGACGGGCAAGATGGCTTCGCTAATGTCGAAAACTGGTGTGTGATGGGGCCGGCTGATCTCATCATATTTCGCGCCCAACATAAACATAGCGCCGGGGGCTTTGCGCGCCATATAACTGAAATCTTCGGCGCCCATGCCGGGTTCTGGCGCCATAACCGCCTCGGAACCCACCAGATCGGTGATGGTTTGGCGGATTAAATCGGCGACATCTGGATGGTTATAGGTGGCGGGATAGCCGGAATTGAAGGCTACTGTAAAATCGCCACCCAAGGCGCGCGCCACTTCTAAGGCTTTGGCTAGCTCGACTTTGAGTTTCTCGCGGGTCTCATCATCAAAGCTGCGCATGGTGCCAGTGATCTCAACTTTGCGCGGGATCACATTGCTGACTGTGCCGGCGTGGATCGAACCAATCGAGATCGTTGCGGCTTTGGTTGGATCGATGCGCCGGGCACGGATGCCATGGATCGCATTGAGCACTTGGGCTAGAATGAAAGTCGGATCGATACCCTGGTGCGGATAGGCGCCGTGACCGCCAGTGCCGGTCAGCGTAATCCGAAACGAATCTTCATTCGCCGTGATATAGCCCGATTCGATCATGATTTGGTTGGCGGGCAGATCGCTGGCAACGTGCAACGCAATCACGGCGTCAACGCCATCCAACGCGCCTTCTTCCACCATACGCATCCCGCCGGACTTCTGCTCATCATCATGCGCCTCTTCGCTTGGCTGGAAGAAAAAGCGTACTTGACCAGGGGGGCGATCGGGCATTTCGCTGAGCAAACGCGCTACGCCCAAAAGCATTGCCGTATGCGCATCGTGGCCGCAAGCATGCATCACGCCTGGCGTCTGCGAAGCATAGGGCACATTGTTTTCTTCAAAAATCGGCAAGGCATCCATATCCGCGCGAATCCCGATCACGGGGCTGCCTTCCCCCAGGAAACCAACAACGCCCGTCTTGGCCACACCGGTTTGGGCTTCAATCCCCATCCCTTCCAGGGCATCGGCAACCAAGCGCGCCGTCCGTTGTTCTTGGAAACTCAATTCGGGATGTGCATGAATATCACGCCGCCAGGCGACGAGTTGATCATTGATGGCTTTGGCTTTATTTAACATTTGTTTCTCCTTCTGGTTTGAGTAATTTAAGACCCGCGTTGGCGCCGCCGCTCAGGAAACCGGCATCGCTGCCAGCGGTTAAGAACTGAAAACCCTGCTTGGCGAGATCGAACGCATGCTGCGGCGCAAAGCCAGCGAAACCGGGAATTTTGCCCGTGTTCCGACACGCTTCTAACACGCGCTCAATAGCGCGTGCGTGATCGTCGCGTTCAAACATCACGCTGGGCGCAATGCCCATTGACAGGGCCAGATCAGAAGGTCCCAGCCAGCAGCCATCGACGCCGGGCGTCGCCAGAATGGCTTCGGCATTTTCCACCGCTTGAAAGCTCTCGATCTGCACTGCGACAAAAAGCTGTTCGCCAATCCACGCTGGATAATCTGCGCCATAGATGCGGGCGCGGCCCCAGCCCCAAGAACGGGTGCCAATTGGCGGGAAACGGCAAGCATCCGCAGCCAATTTGGCATCGTCCGCGGTATGCACCATGGGCACGACAATGCCGAGCATGCCTTCATCTAGCAAGCGCCCGATCATGGTGTAATCATTGCGGGCAACGCGCGCCATCGGGATGGCAGACCCGGCGGCCATGGCAGTTAGCGCGGCAATCGTGGATTCATCGCCCCACGAACCGTGTTGCCGGTCGAGTAACAAGAAATCAATGCCAGACGTGCTCAATAGCTCGGCGTTGGCTGGGGAGCCCAAGCCAAGCGAGTAGCCGAACGCTGGCTTACCCTGGAGCATGAGTTGTTTTGCTGTGTTAATTTTCATGATCAATCCGCTCTCCCGTGGTGTTTGCATGGATACAGTCCCAAGTATCATACCTTATTCGTAAGATAAAAAGCAATTCATTTGGCATAGGCCATCGCGAACTTTGCTTACGCCTCGACCAAGAGCTGACCGGTGCGCCGCTCTCTCTTCCGTGGGTGCAACCAAACACAGGCGCGGCGCACCGGTCAGCTCTGAAATTCTCGATAGCCCTGATTCGGCGAACGCTCCGTCTGAAGCTGATGCCTATGAAATTTTATGACGCCGGGTGGGTCTGACTTTGCCTGCTTTTGCCCATGCGCCATAGCCTAGTAGCGTAGATCGAAATGTGAGGAGTGGTCGATTTTGTTAAATACCGCATTGTTTTTTGGCTTCTATTAGCGCATGATCGTATATATCTTACAGAATTTTTGGGGAATTTATGCTACAATATAGGTTCACGCAAAGGTGCTTGTGTACCAAGGGGAAGATGATGACAATTAGAATAAATCAACCAAATGACAACACGCACCTGAGTAATCAGGCGATTGCCGAGCAGCTTGAGCGCGTTGCAGAAATGTTGGAAGCACAGAACAAGAATCCTTTTCGGGTGGAGGCTTATCGCAATGCTGCGGCCACTTTGCGTAACCTCCAACAGCCAGTGCAAGAAATATTGACAACGGGAGGCATCGAGGCGTTGCGCCAATTGCCAGGCATTGGCGAATCCTTGGGCAACTCGATTGAACAGCTTGCCTCCACCGGTCGCTTAAGTTCGTTGGAGCGTTTGCGAGGTGAGACGAGTCCGGAGCGCGTGCTAGCCTCGGTGCCTGGGATTGGGCCGAAGCTGGCCAGTCGGATTCATGGCACGCTTGACATCGAGACGTTGAACGATCTGTTGACGGCGGCCTATGATGGGCGGCTAGGGCAAGTGCCCGGTTTGGGTAATCGACGCATTCGAGGGATCCAGGAATTGTTGGTCGGTCGTTTACAGCGTCAGCGTCCGTCGGCGCAGCGAGCACAAGCGCGTCAACCCAGCAATCAACCGCCTGTGAATGAGTTACTCGACGTAGATCGCGAATATCGAACCAAGGCCAAAGCGGGGGAATTGCCTCGCATCGCACCCCGGCGCTTTAACCCTACCGGTGAGGCATGGCTGCCGATTTTATACACCGAACGGGCGAACACCCAATACACCGCACTCTATTCTAATACAGCGCACGCTCACGAACTGGAGATGATCCGCGATTGGGTGGTCATCTATCGCGATGATCAAAACGGCGATGGACGATGGACGGTGATTACGTCGCTCTACGGTCCACTGCACGGTAAGCGCGTGGTGCGCGGGCGGGAGAAAGAGTGTGCAGTCTATTATGCCGAGCAGGCGGAAGCCACAAAGTAGGCGCAGAGAGAATAGAGATTGGCGATTTTAGTCGCCAATCTCTATTCTCTTAGAAACGGTCTGAAAAGGGTGGCTCATGGACTTTGTAGGTGCGGTTTGTAACCGCACGTTCTCGGTCAGCCCCTGATTGTGC
>JBBREZ010000222.1:0-10742 GCA_038225095.1 Caldilineales bacterium | reverse complement strand
GATCAGGGGCAGAACGAGTTACTTCGTCTTCCCTTCGTCAATTCCCTCCCTTACCAGGGGAGGGTTAGGGTGGGGTTGTATTACGCAGCCACTTGCTTGACAAAATCACTGATCCAACGCGCCGACAAGGGCATACCGTCGCATTTGGCGGCGGAGATCAAGCGCGTTGCATGCGGGATCTCTTCGGTCACCAAGATTTTGTGCAACTGGCCATCATAGTTATTTTCGACGACGACCACTTTCTCATGCAGCGCAATAAAGTCCCGCACTTCCTGATTAATGGGCAGGGCGCGCAAGCGTAGATAGCTAGTTTCGATGCCAGCGGTGCGCAACCGCGCACGGGCTTCCTGAATCGCTGGGTCGTTGCTGCCTAGGCTGATAATGCCAATTTTTGCCTCTTCCACTTCTTCGACGACCGGCTTAGGCACCAATGTGCGCGCCGTATCAAATTTGAGCGCCAGGCGATGGAGATTATTTTCCCAGTCATCAGCGCGTTCGCTATAGGTGGCATAGGGTGTGTGACCCGTACCGCGCGTAAAATAACCGGACATGCGATGCGCATTGCCTGGAATCGTGCGATAGCCAATGCCGTCGCCATCTACATCCAGATAGCGGCCCCATTTGCCACCCAAATCTTTGAGTTGTTCGGCGCTCAACACCTTGCCGCGGTCATATGGGGTTTCAGGATAGTCAAATTCGTCACTGATCCAGAGGTTCATCCCCAAGTCTAGATCGCTGAGGACCAGGACCAATGTCTGCAAGCGTTCAGCCAGGTCAAAGGCCGTGCCCGCCATCTCAAAACACTCCTTCGGCGTGCCGGGGAAGAGCAGAACTTGGCGCGTATCACCGTGGCTGAGGTAATAGGCGCTCAAAATGTCGCCCTGGCTCGTGCGTGTCGGCAAACCGGTGCTAGGACCCATCCGCTGGATATCCCAGATCACGGCTGGAATTTCGGCAAAATAAGCAAGACCGGCAAATTCTGCCATCAAACTGATGCCAGGACCGCTGGTCGAAGTCATCGAACGGGCGCCAGCCCAGCCAGCACCGACCACCATGCCAATCGCAGCCAATTCGTCCTCGGCCTGGACAACCGCCAACGTAGATTTACCGGTGTTCTGATCCTGACGCAATTGTGGGGCGTATTGGTTGATGGCGTCAGCTAGACTGGAAGAAGGCGTAATTGGATACCAGGCCAGCACGGTCAGACCATTGAAAAGCGCCCCAAGTCCTGCCGCCGTGTTGCCGTCAATCAGCACTTTACCTTCGTTGTAGCCCGTCATGCGCTCGACGCGGTAAGGTTGATTGTTGGTCAAATGGTCAACGGCCCAGTTATAGCCGCGGTTGACCATGTCCCAGTTGAGCGCAATTGGCTTGGGTTTGCCTTGGAAATTCCACTCCAACGCCGCCTTGATCTCGGCCATCTCAATTTCTAGCAAATAGGCAATCACGCCGACATAGACCATATTGGCTACGTAATCGCGCAGCGCAAACGGCAAATCGGCGCCTTTAACCAGGTCTTTGACCGGCATCGGATAATAGGCCACATCCTTGCGGTGGGCAGCAATTGGCAGCACTTCGTCATAGAGGACGAGGCCGCCGGGCGCAACGCTCGCCATATCTTCGGCCACGGTAGCGCCATTCATACAGATCATAATTTCAACCGCTTCACGGCGTGCCAGATAACCATCTTTGCTCAAGCGGATGTTGTACCATGTCGGCAAGCCCTGGATGTTGCTAGGGAATAAATTCTTGCCGGTGATCGGAATCCCCATCTTGAACAGTGAGCGAATCAGCAAACTATTGCTGGTCTGGCTTCCAGAGCCATTCGCGGTGGCGACGTTAATGTTAAAATCATTAACAATTTTTTCTTGTTTGGTTACTTCAGGTGATGCTTGCACTAAAACTGTCATTTGATTGCCTTCCTCCATTGGCTAGGCTTGGATAAAATAGGAACGAGTAAAACTTAAAACAAATTACCATAAAATTGTCTTGCCATTGTCAGCGGATCATTTGCGCCTTAATTCATTCGGCAACGCTGGCGATCAGGTTGGCACACCGAATGCCAACGGGTTGGGCCTTGTTTCCATAGAAATACCGCGGCTGCTTAAGAGCCCCATATGTTCGATCAACAACAACTTACCCTGCGCAACCTCACCTGCACAGATAGATTCGACGATCTGTTCGTGATATTGCCATACTTTTTGCAAATAGGCATAATCAGCATAAGTATTCAGCTCAACCGCTTCGTAGGCATCCCAATACGCTTCTAGAATACCAATCACAAAAGGGTTTTTCAACCGCCGAAAGATAGTTAAATGTAACTCACGATGTTCTTGATAAGGAATTTGAACACGCACCTGGTTTAGTTTCTCAAGCGCCACCCGCACCAAAGCCGAGAGGCGCACCTTGTCTTCCGCCGTCAGTAAAACGACCGCTTCATCCCAATAGGCGACTTCCAGATGGCCGCGCAGACTGCTAAACGCATCAAAATAACGCCGATCAATCGCCAGTGCCGCCAGCAAACTAAGCCGCACCGGGGGCGAAAAGTCATAGGCTGTGCGCGTAATGCCACGGCGGGGACTGGCCTCGATCAAGCCCAGCATGCGCGCGACTTCCATCTGCTCGCGTAATTTTCCAACACTGACACCAATCTTTTGGCTTAATTCGATGAGCGAGGGTAACCGATCTCCTGGTTTGCAGCCCTGTGCGAAGAGGTATTGAAGAAATTCAGACTCGATTCTTGATTCAATCATGGAGGCCACACCTTTGTGCCCGAAACAGCATAGATTATTTGTATTAATCCAATTAATACGAATGTTACAATCATATCACAAATCAGCGTAAAAGTCAACTTAAGTGGTTTGGAATTATGCTCAGTGTAAGCCTGTAAAGCCAGCTTTTCGCTTTCGATTTACTTACAGTTAAGCAGCTAATAGATAAACTATTTAAAAGTCGGACAATCGTAGGCACCCAATGGGTGCCTACAGCATTTGTGTCATGTTTATCTGTTTTCTCTACAAGCCTCAGTAAATGCCTGCTCAATAAACCAGCCTGCGCACCAATAAAGTTAGCCAGTGTTTCACGTCGAAATTGTGAAACACTGGCTAGTTTAGGATGACAGCGCAAGGTTCCGTGCAAGGGCGGAGCCAGCACGCCGCGTGCACATGGTCCGGCGCGTAGGCGTGCCGCCTCCGCTGTGGTCTACCGATTAACAACCTTGCGCTGTCATAGTAGGCAGACAATTAAAATGGGGTCTATACAACGGCCTTCAAGACGGTTATCCTATTTAGTTTTTAATAATGAGCGGGAGATGAATATTCCGTGGCTGTGTGATGATTTGTCCACGGATTTCGCCACCAGGGTTAGCGACGGTATGCACGTTCACATACCAGAAATTGGTCAACAGATCCACCAGATCCTTGCCACCGATCGTCACTCCTCCACCAACGGCGTGACTGGCATCCAATCCACCTCCCGTTGCCACATTGAACAGACCATATAGAACTGGCCCATTCTTGCCCAGCGACCCAATGTGAATATGCGCCATCGTGGCACTGATAATGTCAGTGACATTCAACGTATAATTGAGCCGACTGGTGTCTAGATCAAGCGCGAATGTGGCCAGCCCCATTGCGTTTGTGGTTTTGGTTGGCACTTCGCCCGCCCCAGTCAGCATCGCGACAAAGTGAGTGGGCGGCGTCAACAATTGCACCTGACCGCGCATTTCGCCATTGCCATGCGTGGCTGTATGTACATTGACGTAATGATTGCCCGCCAGCAAATCAAAAATCCGACTCGTGCTGATCGGCAATGTGCCTGAGACAGGGTTGCTAGGATCAAAAGCGCCGACCCCCATGTAGAGCGGATAAATTACTGGGCCATTTTGGCCGACGACCCCTTTATGAATATGCGCAGCGCTGATACCGCTGATATCGTTGACCCACAAACGATAGTACAGCACACTCGTATCGGCATCCAAGGCTAGCACCGCTTCGCCCGTCGCTGGCGTAGCAACGGGTGGCACTTCATGCGCGCCATCCAACGTGGCGTGGAAGAGATGCGCCCCACCAATTTGGCCACGAATCTCGCCGCTGCCGTGGGCGGGCGTATGCACATTGACGTAATAGTAACCGGTCAACAGATCGACCATTTGTTTGCCATCCAGCAGCAAACCATCGCCAATCGGATGGGTCGGGTCCAAATTCGTTGTATTGAAGGGGAAGATCACGTTGCCAGCTTGACCACGCGCACCCAAGTGAATGTGCGCCGCACCGAGCCCGGTGATGTCGCTGACCGCCAAGGTATAGTGGAGCGTGTCCAGATTCGGCATCAAGGTTAGCCGCGCCAGCCCTAAGCCGTTGCTCGCCACGGGCGGTGTCTGTTCTGCCCCCGTGAGCAGCGCGCTAAAGTGGGTAGGCACCGTCGCTGGCCCAACCTGGCCGCGCATGGCGCCACCAGGGTGCGCCGTTGTATGGACGTTGACGTAATAATTACCTGTGATCAGGGCTGTCACTTGGCCAGGTGTGATCGTCAACGTGCCGCTGATCGGTGCACCTGGGGCAAATGGCGCGCTGCCAATCGGGAAGAGCGGAAAGATTACCGGTCCATTTTGGCCGAATTTACCCAGATGAATATGCGCCATTTGAATCGCTTGAATGTTATCGACCGTAACACGATAGTACAACTTCGTCGTGTCGGCGCTCAACGCTAGAACGGCGCTACCGTTGGCGGCCGTGTTGAGAATGGACGGCACTTCACTGGCCCCCGAAAGGCTGGCCTGATAAAGCCGAGGACCGCCGACCTGGCCGCGAATTTCGCCACCAGGATGAGGCGTTGTATGCACATTGACATAGTAGTAACCGGTCAACAGATCGAGCAGATTCTGCGCGCTTAAGGTCAGCGTGCCGCTGATCGGGCTGTTAGGACCTAATGAGCCAGGCAAGGGGAAAATCACAGGCCCGGCTACCCCTACGGGGCCTAAATGAATATGCTGGGCGGTCACACTGACAAGGTTAGAAACCGATAATTGATAATTCAACGTATCGGTCGCCACCAACGTTAAACGGGCAATGCCGCTGGCGGCTGTGGTGACTGGTGGTGTTTCATTGCGGCCAAGCAACAAGGCATTATAATCTTTAGGCGGCGTAAATGTACCGAGCTGACCACGAATTTCACCGCCGGGGAAGTCCTGACTATGGACATTGACATAATAGTTCCCAGCTAGCAAGTCAGCCACTTGGGTCGGCGTCAGCGTAACCGTGCCGCTGATCGGGGTCGCCGGGTCAAATGTGCCCACGCCATTGTAGAGGGTGACGATGACTGGGCCGTTGACGCCCGGTGCGCCAATGTGAATATGCGCCATCGTGACTTTATCAATATCAGTCACGAAGAGCCGATAGTGCAAAGTGTCGGTCACCAAAGTCATAATGGCGCGACCAGCCGCGATACTTTCCGTGGCTGGCACTTCATTGGCGCTGGAAAGATTCGCGGCGAACACTTGGCTCGCCGGCGCCGCAACTGCAATTGTGCTAGCCGACATAGCATCGTGGGCGCGGGTCCCGACCACGATGAAAAGTAGGGCTAACAAGCCCAATGCACTCGCACATGCCGCCGAAAGCAACAGATGGCTTATCCTTTTGGACATTTTTACGATTCCTCCTGAATGGCTGTAAAGATTAGAAAAAGGGGAGTAAGTTAGAAAAGTTAGTGACGCAAAGCTTTATAGTTCAGGGAATTTTAATCAGCAATTTTTCCTATCCTACGAATCCGGGCGTTACTGACGTTAGGGTCTATCCTATAAAACGTACAAGATAGCTCGTTTGGATTGCCTTATATAAAATTAGGTAACTGTTCAGGCATAGCAATGTGTAGGTAGACAGGTGAGGTAGGTAGACAGGTGAGGTAGGTAAACAGGTAGTGCTGCCCCGTTCCCTATTTACCTGTCTACTATTTACACAGAGGCTGAATAGTTACCAAAATTAGTTAGTTATATTTGCCGCAAGTTTTTCATTGCCATTGACCCATGCGCTGACCTATGTTACACTTGCTCCATCAATTAACTTTTAGTTGCACTATACTCAGTTGAGTTCTAACCTTCTCTGCTATAGCTAAGTTCAGAGCTCGCCAACCGTGAGTACATCTTGCTATCATCCAGTTCAACAGCATCCGTGCCCTACATTGCCACTGCTCCCAGCACTCTTCATCTCATTCAACGCATCGCTCATCAAGATGAGCGCGCCCTCATGGAACTTTACCAGACTTACGGCAATCTTGTCTATAGCCTGGCTGTACGCGTGTTGCAAAACCCCGGATTGGCGGAAGAAGTAACCCAAGACATCTTTTTAAAAATTTGGCAGCAGCCAGATCGTTGGAATCCAGCTTTGGGTCAATTCAACAGTTGGCTTTTGGCGATCACGCGCAATGCCGCCATCGACCGCCTACGCAAAGAGCTGCGTCATACGCCAACGCAACCAGAACAACTTGATGCGATCAGCGAAATCAGTGGGCAGGCCCCACTGTTCGATGACCCGCGCTGGCATGACGGCCACTTATTGGCGCGTCTCCTGATGCAAATGCCAGCAGAGCAACGTCATTTGATCGAGCTAGCCTTTTATCAAGGCTATACCCATAGCGAGCTGGCGCAAACGCTCAATTTGCCTTTGGGCACGGTAAAAACCCGTTTGCGCATGGGTCTCCAGAAATTAAGACAGCTGTGGGAGGAAAATCGTTAAAGCGTGGCAAAAGCGTAAATCTAAAGCCGTTAGATTAGCGTTGTCTATTATGGCAAGTGCACGATTACAAATATTTAGTACATGCCCTTTAAATTTCGTCCGATCAATCGGCAGTCGAGGAAATGACGATAAGCGTTCGTGGTGATACGGACAAGGGTGTGCATAGGATGCGTTATCTATAAAATCTTATCAGTCATAACGGTTCAATGAACAGTGATCGATTTCCCCCTGACGATCAGGGGTTACCAGAATCAAATAATGCCGCCCAAGCTGTATGTGCCACGGTAGAAGCGCTTGTGCCTGCGTACAGCCTGGGGACAACCGACGCGGAAGAAACAATGCTGGTGCAAGCGCAACTGGCAACTTGTCCCACGGCGCTTGCCGATTTAGCAGATTATACGGCATTAGCCGATGCGCTGCTCTACAGCGCGCCAGTGGTCCAAGCACCGGCGCACCTGGCCAACCGTTTGGAGATGGCGCTACGCCAACCCGCGCGCACAACCGCATCGATCAGTTGGTGGATGCAGTTACGGCATGCTTTGTCGCACTGGCCCACCAATCAACTGGCCGCCACCACCGTGATTTTTTTGTTGTTGCTTTTAAATTTTTATGCGATCACCCAAAATCGCAAATTGCAAATGCAAGCAACGCAGTTGACGACCAAGCAAACTGAATTAAATCGAGCTTTGTTGGTCTTGTTGGCAACCGAGAAGATGCAAGAAGTGACCTTGCCAGCGGCCCAGCAAAACAGCGACGCGCGCGCCGATGTCCTCTGGAATGTGGATGCTGGCGTCGCCGTTTTGTATGCGCGGTCTTTTCCAACCACCCCACCTGATAAGGCCTATCAACTCTGGTTGCTGCGCGATGGAAAACGGACCAGTGGGGGTCTTTTTCAGGTTGACGCGAACGGGGAAGGTCTGCTCGTTTTCGCCATTGCCCAACCCTTGGATACCTTGCAAGCCATGGGCATCACCACCGAACCAGCCCGAGGCAGCCCTGGCCCAACCAGCAAAGCCGTCGTCCGCAAACAGTTTCAACCATAGTTCAACAAGTAACTACTCAGCCCTCGTGTAGATAGGTAGACAGGTAGACAGGTAGACAGGGCATGCTACCTGTTTACGTCCCATCTACTGATGGGCGTCTACCTAGCGTAACGATCCACCTGAATAGTTACTTCAACAATAAAGAGAATCGCACGCAAAGTTGTCAAAGGTTATTTAGTTTTTCTTTGCGCCTTTGCGTGCGTTATCGCGTCCTGCGTATGAAAGGCAGATATAACTTGTCCAATGGTTGCGTCCCTGGCACTGGCGTGGGCGTTGCTGTCAACAAGGGGGGGACGACAGTAGGGAAGATGGTGGGCGTCGTCATGGGCGTTGGTGTACCCACCGCATTGGGTGTTGCGGCCAGTGCAGCGCCAATGTCCAAAAGTCCGCCTAATTGACCAACATACGTGGGATTTAATCCATCAATGTTGTGCGCTGTCGTATGTAGCAATTGCGCAACCGTGATTGGGCTGGCCTGGGGGAATTTTTGGTGGATCAAAGCCGCTGCGCCGCTGACAAAAGAAGTCGCCATCGAGGTGCCACTCCAACTGGCATAACCGCTGCCTTGCGCCGTGATCATCGTTGAAGTAATCCCCACGCCAGGCGCGGCCACGTCCACCCAAGCCGTCCCATAATTGGAAAAATCGGCCTTGATATCGTTGCCGTCCACTGCGGTTACGCCGATTACACCTGCATAGCCAACAGGATAGCGTTGGGTGTTGCTGTTATCATTGCCAGCTGCTGCCACGACAATCACCCCATGCGCCATTGCACTGCTGATCGCCTCGTGCAGCACGCGTGAATCGGCGTCTGTCCCCAAACTGAGATTAATCACATTAGCGCCATGATTGACGGCCCACTCCACCGCATAGGCCAGCGTAAAGGTATTGCCCCGCCCATTGCTATCCAACACCCGCACCGGCATGATCTTGCTCGCTGGCGCAACCTGGGCAATGATGCCAGCAATATGCGTGCCATGCCCCCAGCCCACACCGCCCCCTTCATCTTGCGGGGTATCATCATCGGCCACCATGTCGCGGCCACTCAAAAGATGGCCGGTCAGGCTGGGATGATTCAAATCGACCCCCGTATCGAGCACGGCCACGATGGTCCCGTTGCCTTGATAGTGGGCAAGGCCAGCCGCCAGGTCAACTTGGGCAAAAGCAGCTTGATTGATATAGCCGGTTGCATCGGTGCCGCCCCAATGAAAGACGCGGGCCGGGTTGCCGGTGGGAATTCGGCCCACAAAGTTGAGTTCAACCCAGATCACATCGGGATCGCCAGCCATCTGGTGCGTGAGTTCTTCTTCGAGGCTGTCTGGAGTGGTAAACAGATAAATATTGCCCGAAGCGAGCAAGGTAGATCGGGGAGTCAGCCCATAACGGCTGGCAAGCGTGCTCGACAGCACACCCGTCGCCAGCCGCGCCACCAATTCGCGCGTTTCAAAGTCGTCAGGACGAATGCGCTTGGCTAAGAAAGTGCCATCCTGCTGAAGGGTAGATTCGGTTTCTGCCCATTGACCAATCACCGGTGCGCCATGATCAAAAATGGTATACGCATCAGCCGTCAGGGTTTGCGTTATCCCTTGACCATTACGAAAGATCCATTGACCAATTTGGTTAACGGGCGCAACGACTACCATGCCTCTAAATTCGTGTGCTTGTCCCCCGTTACCACTGGCAAGGCGAATTCGCTCAGCCGCAACCGTGCCAGGCTGGGTCAGTTCGCCCCGCACTTCGACTTGTTTCCCGATAGTTGGCCGACTACCGTCAAACTGCGTATTTACATCGACAACCACGTTGTAAACGGTTGCGCCGCCCGCCTCATCCGACCGAACGGTCCAAGTGCCAATGCCATCGGGCTGGGCTGGTGCGCTGAGCACAGCACCCGTAAATTTAATTTGTGAGGCGGAGATGGCAGCGGTGTGTTGCAGGCTAAAAAGCAGCAAGGCAACCAAGCCGCCAGCCAGCCCGCCAATCCGCAGGGCGGCGCGCGCCCGATGCCCCAGATAAAAGAACATTTTCGCTCCTTATTTTATAACTCTAGCCGAGGACAACCCGATCACTAAGAATGGTGCCCAAAAATACGGGTGTTGGTGTTGCTGAATCGCGGCCAATTGGGCAGCCCGCAAGGCCGCCGCCGGGTGACTAGATTGTGGGCCCGTTGTTAAATGCCGATAAAAATCAGCCATCAGATGCACGGCGCTAGTATCATGGACATTCCACAAACTCACCAATAAAGTGTGAGCGCCCGCGCTCAGGAAGCCGCGCACCAGACCGATCACTTCATCGCCCCCCTGCACACGACCAGCGCCACTTTGGCACGCGCTGAGCACCACCAGCCGCGCGGTTAGTGATAAGCGATAAAGCTGGCGCACGTCAATCCAACCATCGGCCAACTTTAAGGCCGAAAAGAATGGGTTGTCGGGGCGAAAAAGACCATGCGTGGCCAGATGTAAAATGTCGGCCTGTTGGGCGGCCTGTTGCAAACCAGCCTGATTAGCGGCCGCACCCAGGTAAACCCAGGCAGCGTCAAAATAGCGAGCCGCTGTCTCAACTTCGGCAATTGCCTGCGGAATCGAGGCATCGCCCACCGCCAAGCCAGCAAAGGAAGTGAACTGGCCGGCTTGCTGGGCGACGGTTTGACAGTGGATCGCGACCCCAGCGCTGGGCGCGTAGGTACACTCAAACCGTTCCACCAGATAGCCTTCACCATCCCACAGGGCATGGAAAGGCAGCAAATGCAACGCGCCATAGGGGATCAATAAAAGCCGTTCCTGCACAAGCTGCGTTGCCATCGGTGCGATTAATAAGCGATAGAGTTGCCCTAGCGCGGCCTGCAAAGCCGTTTGCAAACGCACAGCATGCCGCTCTACATAAGCGCTGCCCAGTTCGGCGCGGCCTAACTGAAAATCCAGTTCAGCTTGCGCAACTTGCAATTCAGCCACCGTGCAAAGTTTGCGGAACAC
>JBBREZ010000221.1:0-10742 GCA_038225095.1 Caldilineales bacterium | reverse complement strand
AATATTATTCTTCGTGTAGTGGGCGTGGGCGTCGACCAGGATGGGGGTCTGCCGCTTGCAATAAGGACACCAGGTCGTCCAGAAACTTAACACAGTTGGATGACCAAGTAAATTGTTTAACGTCAATGTCTGCATGCTCGTATCATTCAAAACGGGTAAAGCAAAAGGGATGGCATCCTTACTCAGCGAATGTAAGGGCGTTTTACCTGACGCTGCGACTGTGTTCACTGTTTCGACTAAAATTGGCACGGCCGCTGGGCCAAAGCTAATATGCGCCGTTTGTTGTAATTGAAGTAAATAGGTAGAATCTGCTAGGGCTAGCTGCTCTGCCTGTTTGTGCACAAACCGATCAATCAGCAACAATCGACCAAAATAACGGTCAAATTCGGCCCGTGTAAGGTTTACCTTGTTCAACGCTTGCATCAAATCTTGTTCACTTTTTTGGTTGGCCGTTAAGAAGGTTTGCAGGCTGTGTTGAACCGTTGCCTCGTCCAGCACAAACCCTGTCGGTTGCGTCGCCTGCCGAACTAATTCACCATTAACCAGGCGTTCCAGCGCAGCGGTACGGTCGACGACGATTGGTGTGTTTAGCAATAATGCGACGGCGCGATCAGCGTCTAGCACAATTTGGAGCGTACGTTTTGAGAGCGCTACGTTGTTTACCTCGGCGACAATCTCGTCCGCAGCTTCGGATCGTTGGCTTTCTCCACCTTGCCCTTGGCTCGGCGTCATTACCGTCGACGCAACGAGCGTTGGTCCAGGCGTTGCCGTTGCCTTGAAATGTGCTCGTGTTAGTGGCTGGCTCAGTTCGCTCTGTGGCGCAAGTTGGCGCGCTGCTACCTGGTTTGTCGAATGTCCCGCCGCCAACATGTAGAGCGCGCCACCCATGAGCGCCAACAACCCACAGCTGATCAGAAGATTCATCAAGCCTGATGCCGACCTGCTCTGTTCTGCTAACTTCGTCATGATTTGCTTGCTCGAATCTTTTCTAACGCGGGCTCAGTGAATAACGTACGAATTTGTAGATTCTAGCGGGTAAGCGGGCGAAGTAAAATAGTCCAATAGTACCATTGACAAGTTAATCGTCCTTATAAACAAAAAAAGGACCAGACAATACGTCTGGTCCTT
Source organism: Caldilineales bacterium (assembly GCA_038225095.1). GTDB lineage: Bacteria > Chloroflexota > Anaerolineae > Caldilineales > Caldilineaceae > JAPLGZ01. Next base: position 9,614 of record JBBREZ010000221.1, on the reverse strand, counting down.
TTGCGATTTGAATAGAGGCGAGATTATCGGACTAAGCAATGAATTCAGATGACGTCGCTAGCGTTCAAGCGATTTCGCCTACCTGAAGCTTGAGCCAAGCTTGAATAAACAGGTCAATTTCGCCGTCGAGCACGGCGGTAGTGTTGCCGGTTTCGGCATCTGTGCGTAAGTCTTTGACCAACTGATAGGGATGCAAGACGTAGTTGCGAATTTGGCTGCCAAAATTGGCGTCCACATTGCCGCCTCTGAGCCGAGCCTTTTCTTCGGCCAGCTTCTCTTGCTCAATTTCATATAATTTGCCGCGCAGCACCTTCATGGCGAATTCGCGGTTTTGAGTTTGGCTGCGTTCATTCTGGCTAGTACAGATAATGCCCGTTGGTAAATGGCGCACACGCACCGCAGTCATATTCTTTTGTACATTTTGGCCGCCAGCGCCACTGCTGAGAAAGACTTCAATCTGAATATCATTCGGATTGATTTCGACTTCAATGTCTTCATCTAAAACAGGGATGACCTCAACTTTGGCAAAGCTTGTATGACGGCGATTATTGGAATCAAAAGGGCTCAAGCGCACCAGCCGATGGGTTCCTCTTTCCGATTTGAGATAGCCATAGGCATACTCGCCGTCCACTTCGACCGTAACGCTTTTGATGCCGGCCTCTTCACCTTCGGTCATGTCGGTGATGGTAGTCTTGAAATGATGCAGTTCGGCCCAGCGCAAGTACATGCGCATCAGCATTTGCGTCCAATCCTGCGATTCGGTGCCACCAGCGCCAGCATGAATGCTAAAGATGGCGGGACCAGCGTCATGCGGACCACCGAGCGCCAGGGCAAATTCTTGCGCTTCTAACGCTGCTTCAAGCGCCGATGCTTCCTGTTCTAATTCGGTTAACAGTGAAGGATCGTCGACGGCGAGCGCGTATAATTCAAGCGCATCATGCGATCGGCGCTGCAGATCGTTCCACAACTCAACCATATTACGCAAGGTGCTGGCTTCTTGCATCTTCTTTTGGGCTGCTTGTTGGTCATTCCAAAAAGTAGCATCGCCCGTTTCCGCTTCGATTTCGCGCACTCGTTTTGCTTTATTCGCAATGTCAAAGCCGCCCCCGAATGGCATCGATGCGTTCAACAAGTCGGTTGAGGCGGGTTTCTAGTTCGTTCATACATGACTCCTAGCCATATGATTGACGATTTTTGATTTACGCAGTAGCTCCGCCTACGAAGTAGCCTTGTAAATCGTAAATTAGCTTATTCTGCTAACAATCCATCTACGAATGCAACGGGATCAAATAGCGCAAAATCGTCAATCTTTTCACCCGTGCCGACAAAGCGGACTGGCACACCGAGCTCGCGCTTGACGCTTAGAATCGCGCCACCTTTGGCGGTGCCATCCAATTTGGTGAGAATGATGCCAGTGACACCTGCACTCTCGCGGAAGCTTTTTACCTGCGAAATTGCATTCTGACCGGTGGAGCCGTCTAGCACCAGTAACACTTCATGCGGCGCACGGTGCACCTGTTTACCAGCCACTGCCTTGATTTTTTCTAACTCTTTCATCAAATTAAATTTGGTCTGGAGCCGACCAGCCGTGTCTACTAGCAGTAGATCGGCCTTGCGACTTTCCTGGCTGGCGCGGATAGCATCGTAGATTACTGCACCAGGGTCTGCCCCTGGCTCATGGGCAATGACATCGACGCCAGCGCGTTCGCCCCAAATTTTTAATTGATCAATCGCTGCCGCGCGAAAAGTGTCTGCGGCACCCAACACAACCTTGCGGCCACGATTTTTATACCAGTTGGCCATCTTGCCGATGTTCGTCGTCTTACCCGAACCATTGACGCCAACGACCAGCACTACGGTCAAAATGCGCGGCTCGTCGATGTGCAACGGCTCGTCCGATGCCAACAACTTGACCATTTCTTGTTTCAAGATCAGATAAGCGTCACGCGTGGCTTTAATATTCTCTTGTTCCACTCGTTGGCGCGTTTTTTCCACTAACTCTGACGTCACGTTCATACCGACATCACCAGCAATCAAGATCTCTTCTAACTCGTCCCAGAGTTGGTCGGTGATTTCGTTTTCTTGGAAAATCGTGCTGATACGGCCCAAGATGCCAGCGCGTGTTTTCTGCAAACTTTGTTCTAACTTGACTTCGTCTTGAGTTTTTTCGTCTTGTTTGCCAAAAAGTCGTCTAAACAAGGGGATGACTCCTCGATTATTTTTACTCAGTGTACGCATTTTTCGCGTGTGGGGTACGGTTGAATTTATTTGTTGCGCGTTGCCCACTTTGTCACTTTACATTTTTCATTTTACAAACGACAGACGCGGGCACGCCCGCGTCTGTCGTGAATTATAGCATGTTTCAACAACCTCTACGAAATATGCAGAGCTGTGAAGAAGGCAGTGTCACTGTCTAAGTACTGGAACAATTTTAGCAACATAATTTTCTTCGCATAGAAGAAAATAACGAAATAAGCGCGTAGCCACGTTTAGAATAAGGATAAGTAGTAGGCTCAGTAGGCTCATAGTGCCGAGCAGCGCATAAAATCGATAATCGGTATGCCCTCGCCCTGCCCTCTATTATGAACCGGCATGGTGGGCCAAGCGCTGCTGGAGAACACCAACTGGTTGTACACCCACCATTTGATCAACGATCTGACCCTTTTTGAAAATGTAGAGTGCGGGGATGCTCATAATATTAAAGCGTTGTGCTGTTTGTGGATTCTCATCCACGTTAAGCTTTCCAACTACTGCGCGTCCCTGAAATTCGTGCGCTAGCTTTTCAACCACTGGTGCCACCATGCGACATGGTCCACACCACGGCGCCCAGAAGTCAACCAAAACTGGCACTGCTCCATCGATTATTTGCTGAAAATTAGTATCAGTCAACGTAACAGGTTTATTGCCGTTGCTGATTGATGACGTTGATAGCGGCGGGGTGGGCCGAGTACCGCCATTGGCCAGATACTGGAGCCAGCCTCGTACCTCCTGCTCTTGGATTGCCCCTGTTAATATTGTCTTAGTTTTACCTTGTTTCGTAAAGACTAAAGTTGGAATTTGGTTTACAGCGAAACGTTGTGCGAGCGGCTTTTCGGCCTCAGCGTCAATCTTTGCCAACAAAGCTTTGCCAGCATACTCATCTGCTAGTCGGTTCAGTAGACTTTCCATGGGCGCTGCCAATGGTTGGCTACGCGTCCAAAATGCCAAAACAACCGGTAGTCCAGTTGACAAGACAAGATCAATACTCTGCTGACTGGTATGAATTACTGAATTAATTACCATCGGAAAACCCCTATCTTTGACTCGATATAAGAATGTGAATGAAGACATAGCCTTGTGTACAGTTTGTTTTTTGGATTCGCTAAGGTCAATTGTTTAACCGCTTATTGTTCTTCAAACAGGCGCGCCCCTTGATGCAAGCGGTAGGCGATCTGATAAGTCTGGCCTTGGGCGCGCACGGTTGGCGCATGGGCGGCAAGATAGCGGATGGCTGCCACTAATATGTTGATGCCCGCTGGCGTGGCGCGCAACACTTCGTATTGGCGGAACGCAGCCTCTACGGTTTGGATCGTGTGGAAATCGCGATCTTCGCGCAGCAAAAGTTTACCCAAATGGGCCAATAACTGATCGGCGTCACCCTGTCCGTACAGATAATGGGCGACCTTTTGTCCGGCCTGATTCACCTGTTGTTGGCGGTCGAGCAGGCCGGTCAGCTCGTTTAACGCCGCGCCGACATCGTTCACAACACCGTTGGGGGTAGGCAATTTGGCCGCAGGCATGTTCAAGAAACGGTCGAGATAGACACTCATCGCCGCATCGAAAACACCGCGTAACAGTTCCACCGATGCAGGTGTCCTTTGGACGCGGCGCAACCCTTGTTGGATCGCATTGGCAAAGGTGAAGGTGTGCAGCGCTGTATCCCAGTCACCAAATTCGTTACTCGTATGGAAACGGGCCACACGCAGCGCGGCCGCATAGGTCACGATTGCGGCCAATTCCTCCAGGCCACACCCTGTGCGCAACGTGTCGAGCAACTTATCCACAATCGCCTGCGGATCATCGCCCAATAAGATGGGCAGCAACGCCTCGCGGCGTTTCACGGTTAGTTGTTCGTCTGCGGTCTGCGCCACAGGTTCTGGCGTCACAATTCCTGGTAATTGTGCAAACGCCTGCTGCAAAATGGCGATGAGGTCAAGCGGCGAGCGCCACGCATTCGACTCTTCGCGACGGCTGGCATTCGCATAGCCCATCACCAAACTGGTCAGCACAGGTTCGGCGTAGGCCCAACCGACAATGTCGAGTGCCTCGAAGGCCTTATTGGTAAAATCTGCTGGGTGACCGATGTCAATATAACGGTGGTCGGTGACGGCGGCAAAGAGCATATCGGCCATCTGGCGATGGTCGGCGCCGGCGCGAATGGCCGAGATGACGCAACGTTCGGCGCCTTCGCTGTCGCGCACTTCAATAAATTTGCGGAACCAACGTTTCAAGGTGACCAGGTTGGTGCTCGCGTCGGGCAGCGGCGGCACACCAAAGCGCGGCGGTGAACCAGCACAATCGCGCGCCACGGCCGAAAGACCATGATAGAGCGCGCGGGGGCGGTCTTCTTGTGCCAGATAGGGCAGCATATTCATCATACAAACGTGCATGGTCAACCCTTGACCCCAGCCCCGCTCGCGGTATTGGGTGCCAAAGAGCAGACCAGTGCGGAATGGTTCTACAGCGTCGCCACCATCCGTTTGATTATCGGCCATGAGCGTCAAGACCGCTTTGCTGATCACCAGCGGAATATCGCGCTCCAGCCCAATATGCAGTCGTTCTTTCTGATGTGCACAGGCATCTATATGCGGTGCGACATCAACCCAGATTTCATCGTCGCGCACTTCTACGGGGAAGGCCCGTACATCATCGGCAAACTGATCAAAGGTGCCGCCAGAGGCGATATCAAAGCGCGCATAGTGCCAGTAACAGGTGAGAATCCCTTCATTGACTGAACCCTTGTCCAGCGGGAAGCCCATGTGTGGGCAGCGATTATCGACGCCGTAGACTTTTCCCTCATGCAGAAAAATCGCAACCGTATGGCCTTCGACCTGGACGGTTAGATAATTCATCTTTTGCAGATCAATAAGGGTGGCGGCGCGTACAAAACGAGTCTGTTCTGGGGTCGTCAAAGCAGTCATGGTTACTCTCCTTTGCTCAATATGGGATGACGTAATTATTGCACGGTCGGGGAGGGAAGCATTGTGCCCACGCCGGAATAGTAACGTTCAAGCGTGGGCACAAGCATACCATGAAAAACTCAGTTCTGCATCTATCTGCTGGACAGATTATAGCCTGTACTTTGGGCCAGGTTGCCATTTCCACCGAGTGCATTGCACTGGGTGCCACCATCTCTAGCTACGAACCATCGATGGGCCCAGTGCGCTGCACGCCCGTAAAGTCAGTGTTTTGGTGTTAAGCAAAGACGGGCACGCAGTTGGCGGCCAAGGTCATTGGCTGTTAGCCAGAGTTGGGCGCGCCTACTATACTGTCTGGGGGCATAGATGATAAAATTTCACAGAAGTTTTTCTCTGGTAGGTACAGCGTAAAAATTCTCATCTATGCCCGTGTCTAGTATACATAATTTACTTGACACGTTAGGCCAATCCCAATCAATCAGGATACAGGCTGGGCCGGTTTCAACATTGCCGGCGCGCCCAGAGGGCACCCGCCTGACCAGACGTTCGGCGGTCTTCGGCAAGCGTTCGACGACTCGACTGCCGTTCGACAAACTCACGGCCCGGTCGGGGTCTGAGACTTCGGCGTGAGACTTCGGCGTGAGCGCTCAGTCGAACGCTCTGCCGAAGGTCTCGATCCCTGGATCGTTATTGATTTGCACTCGCCTAAGGTCGCCGTTACTTTTCCAAATAGGCGACACTTTCGGTAAAGAACAGATCATCGGGGGCCAACTGCGCGGCGTGTTTGACATCGGGCAGCGCCACCGCTTTATCCTTGGTTTTGAGATAGAGCGCCCAACCGCGCAGGAAATAGGCCGACGCCAAATTAGGCTGCACTTTCAACGCCGCTTCGACCGTGTTGGTAAGTGTGTTGGCCAAGGCGTCTTCAAAACCGGCGGCTACCGTACCCGTGATCAAAGGCGAAGCAGTGCTGAAAATCTGTTCCGGTTTGTTCTTGCGCATTACGTCCACCGCAGCCACAAAATCGCTATAAAAGACGTTGCTCAAAAGCGGATATGGGTCATTAGCATTCCCAATCATCGCCCGTTTGGCTTCAGCGTTGAGGCGGATATAGGCGGCATTCCAGGTGAACGTTTCATCGGTGGCCTGCGCTGGCTTGGCGGCTTGAATCGTGGTCAGCGCTTCTTTCCACAGGCCAGCCTGGGCCAGCGTCATCGCGGTTTGATTGAGATCGCGCAGCGCGGGCGGGGCAGACTCAGGCAGCGCCGTCAGCGTGACGGGGATTAGCTTGGCGCCGTCCCAACGTAAAATATTATATTGGACTTGGCGTACGCCACAAGCATAGCAAAAGACATAATAATCCGAGGCATCTAACACCACTTCTTGGATGCCGTCACCGTTCAGGTCTTTTAGACTGCCGCCACCGGGCCGGGAATTGAAACTGCTCGCTTCCTCTTTAAGCGTTGCGCCGTCAAAGCTGAATAAGTCAAAAACGCCGCTATGCGCCCCCGCGCCACCCTCCAGCGCAAGCCAGATGTGTTCCGGCTCCAACTTAACCTGGGTCAGCGCGCCCAATCCCAAATAATCGGGCGCCGAGGATTCAGTGTCTGTGCCACTTTTAGCCTTTAGATCCTGGCGCGCGACTACTTGCCAGCCGTTAGCGCCAGGGGTGTACACGGCGATCACATGGTTTTGTGCTGGGTCAAAATTACGGAGGCCATAGGTGTAAGCCAACCAGAGTGGCTGCCCCCCTTCGCCCGTGTCGAGTTTGAAGGCATACGCACCTTGAAGGCCAATTGCATTGGTCGTCGCACCGGTGTTCGTGATACCTAAACTAGCCATGAGGGCCGCGGCAACCTCTGTGGCTTGGGGATCGTTGGAATTGCCAGCCTGCTGATCCAGATATTGAGCGCTCTGATTGTACAGCGTGTCATCCGCCGCCAATGCGGCAGCGTGTTTGATGTCGGCCAGCGCGTTGGGAGCATTCGGATCTTTGTGATAGGCAGCCCAGCCGCGCAAGAAATAGGCAGGCGCTAAATCAGGCTGGACCTGAAGCGCCGGATTCGTGTTATTCGTGATAGCGTCAAACAGCGCATCTTCGTTGCCTTCGGCAGCCGTACCAACGATCAAAGGCGAATCAGCGCGGAAGAGGTCGGCCACGGCGTGCTTGCGCATCACGGCAACGGCTGCCGCATAATCACCATAAAAAATTTGGCTGAGCAACGGATAGGGATCGTCTTTATTCGTTGTGACGTCGCGCTTGGCTTCGGCGTTGAGTTGAAGATAGGCGGCATTCCAGGTGAAAGTGGGGTCAGTGGTTTGCGGCTTGGCTTGATCCAACTCGGCCAGCGCATCCTTCCACAAACCGGCTTGCGCCAGTGTGATCAGATGTTCGTTCAGCGTGCGCAAATCAGCCGGCGCTGCATCGGGCAGCGCGATCAAATTGACCGGAATCAGTTGCGTCCCGTCCCAACGCAAGAGATTAGATTGCACTTGGCGCACACCGCAGGCATAACAAAAGACGTAATAATCAGTAGCGTCAAGTAATACTTCTTGAATGCCATCGCCATTCAGATCTTTGAGACTGGCGGCGCCAGGACTCGAACTAAAACCGTTGGCTTCCGCTTTGAGTTGCTTACCGTCAAAGCTGAACAGGCCGTAAATGCCACTGTGCGCGCCGACGCCACCTTCCACTTGAATCCAGATATGGTTGGGTTCCACGTTCACTTGCGTCACCGAGCCTTCGCCCAAATAATCGGGGACCGTCGCGTTGTCGGCAGTGCCTTTGTCCTTGAGTTCTTGCCGGGTGATTAACTGCCAACCTTTTGCCCCTTGCGTATAGATGGCGATCACATGATTCTGTTCGGGATCAAAGTTACGTAGGCCATAGGTGTAGGCCAGCCACAGCATTGGACTGTTGGCCGCGGTGATGAGCTTGAACACTTTTACGCCTTCAATGCCAGTGGTATTGGTCGCCGTGCTTGTGCTGGTGATGGGCAACGTCGCAGCCAAGGCCGCTGCCACTTCTTTGACCGCAATTTCATCGGGAATGGCCGTGCCCATTGGCGCGGGGATCATGGCCGTGCCCATTGGCGCGGTGATCGCGGTGATGACGGGCACCGCCGTGGCCGGATCAGTCGCAACCACGGTGGTGGCTACGACGGTCAGGGTAGGGGGAGCGACGGTTGCGGTTGGTGGCCCACCGTCTGGGTTTGCCGTGTTGCAGGCAGCCAATAAAAGGGCAAGGAAGATGAGACAGCCTACAATAAGCATCAATTTTACTTTCATGAAACTCTCCATAATGATTTTACTTGCTATTTTTGCTCATCCGCCGCACACGGGCAATGTTGCTCCATTGTAGCCTGTAACGGGCCGAGAACGGACGAGGAATGACTCGGTAAACTTGGTCGCCGTCCCCGCTCGTTCGACCCGATCTCGGCGTAAATCATGGAAAACTGCCCCAATCAACGCCAAATTTCTCTGATTGGTTCCACTTGACCGACCTAGACGGCGTGGTGCTTTTGCGCCACTAACGTGTAACACAAGGGTGGTTTAATTTGGAAGTGCTCAAAATGGGCGAACACATTGGAAATGTCATGGTCGTATTCTTGAAAAGAAACGAGATTGAGGCCATTTTGCAGGCATAAACTGATCACATCGGCCATTTTGTGCGGAAACCAATACATGGGGGCTGATGCGTAGGTCGTAAAACCGTAATAGTCGAGCCCTTCGTTGTCGACCAACGGTTCGGTGCGAAAATAGGAGTGGTGCAAGGGTGGCGGATCCGCTTGATCGGTGCCTTCAAACATGTTGAGCATCGGGTGCATCTCGTAGATAAAAAGCTGACCACTGGGTTTGAGCAGGCGCGCAATTAGTTGGAAAAAGCCAGGCAGATCGGGCAACCAACCCATCGCACCAATCGTAACGTAAACGAGATCAAAGGTGTCATCGTAAGCGCTTGAAATGGCGTAAACATCCGTGGCGACCAACGTACATTCGATCTTGCCCACTGCGGCCAACTGTCGCCCTTGCTCGATAAAGGCATCCGAGATGTCGAAACCGACGCAACGGCCGGCGCCTATGTTTTTGATTGATAACAACTCGCGGCCATTATTACAGCAAAGTTGCGCCACCTGCTTGCCCGCCACGTTGATCTGGTTCAGAATCGCCGTTTCAATGGCATCTAGACGGCTATAACCGGGCTTTTGAAAATTTTCTAGCAACTGCGCAAAATTTTGCTCGGCATGGATCGGCGCTGTTTCGTTCCACGCGCGTCGATTGGCGGCTGTATAGTCACTGCGTTGCATGGTGTGGCCTCCTAAAGGTAGAAAGATGCTGACATTGTAAACGGTAGGAATCTTAACGTGCAATCTGGATCAGATGCAAACTTTGTGCATTCTCCTACTTGCAGATCGGTATAGCTAGTGTAGACTAGGC
>JBBREZ010000220.1:0-10804 GCA_038225095.1 Caldilineales bacterium | reverse complement strand
CGGGAGCCGTCATGGGACAGACCAAGCACCTCCTTCTGTCCACGAACAGTTCCCTCTCCCAGCGCAGCGTCCGGGGGCGCGCGCCTGGAAGGCTACCGCCTTTGGGCGCGGGAGGGGTCTATCGTTGCATAAATTCCAACTTCATAAAAAAGTCGCCACACCGATCGGTGTGGCGACTTTTTTATGCAGTTGGAATTTTATCTGGCGAGGAAAATATTCAACGCGTTATGATTGCTTAAGTTTCGTTTCACCCATGCGATCCAGCACAGCCGTGCAACCAATAAAAAATGCTGAAAATGCTGGCACTAACGGATCAGAGTGCATGCCTAGCCATTCTAATACACCAAATCCTACCAATAAGCATGTACCAAGCACTAAGAGCGTGTCGCTAAACATATTTTTGGTCCGCATAGTCCCTCATGAAAAGAACGAAAATCCAATAACTGCGCATCAATATGAATGCGAGTATATAACCGGGATTATGAATTTGCCAAATGTACCCGCGATCTCGTTCTTGGCTGAAAATGACTAATAACAGCAATTGTGAGCTTCCGTAGGGTAGATGTAGGTAAACCGTTGAGGAAAATGAGACCTTTAGAAATATAAATCCCCTTCCCGCTGGGAAGGGGTCCTTCGAAGTAAGGAAGGGTTATAAGAGTAAGCCTGCCTTTGGCCCTAAAAGGTGGGGCAAGCTTGCTATGAGGAATAGAATAAAATAGGCGATGTTAGTCGCACGGGGTGATTATACTATTGCCAAGTTCGTAAGCGCAAATCCAATTTGCGCGTGTTGTATAATTATTATGTTGTGCAGTACAGTGAGGCAAGGGTAATCATTAAAAAACTATCGACAATTTGTACACTTGTTACAATTTAGATAAATTGAACGCGCTCAATCAAGCCTAATCAATCAGGATACAGGCTGGGCCGCTTTCAAAATGGTCATCGCGCCCAGAGGGCACCCGCCTGACCGAACACTCTGCCGAACGTCTCAATCCCTGGATCGTTATTTATTGGGAATTGCCTTAGACAAACTGAGCTCTGATCGATTCATCTGGTCTTGGGTGACACTTTTGGCTGATTGGGCCAACGCTGCTGCTGTGAGCAGCACAAACGTGATCCAGATTAAGTCGGCATTAAGCAGATGCAGTAATTGCAGCCAGATTGGCGCTTTGAGGGCCACATTGAGGGCGCCCAGCAAAAGTTGGGCAATAAACACGATGCCCAACCAGCGGGTAAATTTTTGGGTGTTGACACCAGGCTGCCAGCGATTTGCTACCCACGCCGAGAGCGCCAGCAAACCACCCACGCCAAAAGCTAACAGCGGATGATAGATGCGCAGCCCAATAATTTGGGCCAACACCGGTGACGATTCCGGCGCAATGCCTGCCCCCAGCACCAACGTATCGCCCATCGCGATCACGGCCCCGCTTGCGCCTAGGAGGAGCAGGCCAATCGCAGTCAACCCTAATGTCAAACCGACCAGGCCTTGGCCGCGCCATTGCACACGCTTGCCACCAGATGCCCACCAAGCCGTCAAGGTCAAGGCCGCCATCAGGAAAAAAGTGTTGATCAAATGCGTGCCAACCCACCACGCCCGTGCGACAGAGATATTATTCGCTACATATTCGAAGAGGACCAGCCCTGCACCCAACGCAGCTTCCATCAAGAGAAAAACCATTGACCAAACGGCGCCCTGCCGCACGGGATGGCCTGACGGATAGAGCCTAAATGCGCCGATCAACAAGCCAACGACCGCCAATAATAAAATGCCGGTGGTTGCTCGATGGGATACCTCGATAAGGGTCGCAATTTGGGGGGCCTGCGGGAGCAATTCGCCGTTGCAGAGCGGCCAATGATTGCCACAACCGGCGCCAGACCCGCTTGCCCGTACAAAAGCACCCCACACAATCACCACTAAGCTATAGGCAGCCACTGCCCAGGCATACCATGTAAACCGCTTGATGCTCATCCTACGCTCCTCTCTCCACGCCAACAAATCGTTTGTTCATTTTACCACAAACGCCTTATAAAACGTGTACGTGAGGCTTGGGCTTGCGCGCGGTTCAAGTGCATTCACAGATAAATCACCTTCCAATGCGTAGGGGCGCTGCTTGCTGCGCCTGCTGTATGAAAGTGAGCGCAGCAAGCAGCGCCCCTACGCTCTCGCTTACGTGGCACCGGATCAGTGAAACTTCTTACCACTTTGTAGACGGTAGCGCGCCAATTCTGGATAGACTTTGCCTGGATCAGCATATTGATTACCAGCCAGGTCACGGCCGCGCGCCAGGTAAATTTGATGGTACGGATCCGCCTTGAACTTCACTGACGCTGGCATATAGCGCATTGTATAGCCACAACGGCGAATGTTGCTAGTGTTGGGTGGGCTGCCGTGGATCAACTTACCGTTGTGCAAACTGGCCTGATTCGGCTGCAATACGCAAGGTTTCGCCAGCGCTTCGTTGCGTTGTGATGGCTTGATTTCTGTGGGGAAGACATTCTGAACCCGATCCACCGGATCATAATCGCTGTAACCGTTGAACTGCGTGCCTGGCACCACATACATGCAGCCATTTTCGGTGGTCGAAGGATCGAGCGCTAACCAGACCGTGCAGACTTCCATCGGATCGAGTTTGCCTTTCCAGTAGGCGGAATCCTCGTGCCAGGGCACACGACGCCCATCGCCTTTTGGTTTGCAGATGAAATGGCTGGACCAAAGTGCAATATCTGGCCCCAAGATTGGTTCTACGAGATCGAGTACTTCATCGGCCAAGAGCCATTCAAAAAGTGCCGGATCGGTGAAGTGTGGCACGTCCATCGCTTCGGGGCGCACACTAGGGTCGAGCCGCTCCAGTTGATCGTCGAAGTGCGCTTTCAACTGCGAAAACTTTGTTTCTGGAAAGATGTTTTCGTGAATTAGCAGATAACCTTCTTGCCGGTAGGCCTCCACCTGAACGTCGGTCAAGCGCGGCTTGCTTTGGGTAGATGTTTGCATGTTACTTTCCTATGTTTGGTGAATTCAAGTTACACAAAGCGAAAAACTGCTTTTTCTCTATGCGCTTTGTGCATCCTCTGTATTCTCTGTGTAACGTAATTACTCGGCGGCACGCGCCGCAAAATCATTCCAAATTTGGCCCCACTCGGCGACACTGGCATAGACCGTAGAGAGGGCATCCCACATCTCATCGCGTGCCTGATTAGCGGCTTCTTTGTCGCCCGTGGCCAACGCCTTCTTATACAAGCGGGCCTGGCTGCGCTGGGTGAGTGCGCTGGCTTGAATATTTTGCGCCAGCGCCTTGGCGGCCTCAACATGCCGATCCAGCAACTCCTCGGTTGGCGTGGTGGTATCGACGGGGACATCGTAGGCGGTGTTCGGAATAAAGCGCGGCGGCAATTTTTCGGTCTCTTCACCCCAGCCTTCGTTGGTCCAAAAAGTATGGGTTGGCTGAATGTGCGGCGTCACCGAAAGATACATAGTCACTGGTTCGTCGCCCAAGACGCGCACCTGATGATGCTGGTTGGCCCGCGCAATGCACAGTTGACCCGGCCCTAATTCAGCCTTTTCACCGTCAATTTCAAATTCGGCGCGCCCAGCCAAAATCAGAAAAATTTCGTGACCCAGATCGTGGGTATGGCGTTGCGCCACAGTGCCCACTTCAAAACGCAGAAAACGCGAACGAATCTCCGGCGTGACCAGCAAGTTGCGGATATCGGTGCGAAAATCGTAGACGGTTAAGCTCATGGTAATCCCCTTAGGCTTGATTCTCCGCCGCACGCGGCGCTAATTCGTTCCAGATGTTGTCCAGATCATACAGGCGTTTGTGCAACGTGTAAATCGCATCCCACATGCCGTTGCGCGCCGCGATCGCCGCTTGATTGTCACCGTTGGCCAGCGCTTGCTTCAGTTTAGCCGCCAACTCGGTTTGCGTTTGGGCGGTTGCCTGCGCCACCTCAGCGACTACGGTGGCGGCAGCGACGTGATCGTCGATCAACTGCTCGACCGGCACGCTAAAATCCTGCGTCACATGATAACTTTGGTTGGGGATAAAATTGGGTGGCTTCTTTGAATCGTCGTCATTGCGCCCGGTGTGGGTCGGCTGGACGTGCGGCGTTACCGAGAGGTACATGATGGTCGGTTTGTCGGGCAGCAGATTGCGCACCTGGTGAATTTCGTCCACCCGCGCAATGCACATCTGCCCCGCCCTCACGACTTTTTTCTCGCCATTGATCTCAAATTCGGCTTCCCCTTCCAAAATCAAAAAAATTTCGTGACCCAGATCATGGCTATGCCGGCCATCCACCTGACCCGGCTTCATATGATAAAGCCGCGCCCGAATCTCCGGCGTGATCAGCACGTTGCGATTTACTGTGCGGTAGTCATATACTTCAAAGCTCATAGATAGGTTACTCTTTCTCTGTGTAGAAAGTTATGCTGCTACAGCTAATATTTCTGGGAACGTAATACTGACCACAGGCTTTGGCAACGTGTGCGTTTCCGCCCACTCAAAAAGCGGCTTGACCAAATCTTCAGCCTGTTGCGCAATTTCCCAATCCAGGACTGCATTGCCACAAGTTGGGCAGATAGCCAGCGCTGGAATTCCAGTCACGGTTACGACTAAGCCCTGGCGGCGAAAAACCTGGGTAGCTACCCATCCTTTTCGATTTCTCCAGAGCAAATTGAACATTGCATCGTCACTTTCCTTTAGCTTTACGCCGTTGTTTGTCAGCAATCCACTTACGTTTGTCTGGAAGATAAGCTGTGACCACAACACCTGCGTCAAGCGTATCTTCCACAACAATGTGAATAGGTAAATCCCGTTTAGGCAGTTTCGTATACAACAAGCCACGGTGATCATCAGGATATATTTCTATCACTTCTCCCTGTTCAAAGGTGTAGCGAAGGTCAGAGAGGAATAACCCATCTTTGAAGGCTTCAACCTGAGCGTGGGAGGTAATTCGCAACGAATGTTTGCCCGCAATGACATCATTTCGCAATTGCTTACTATTAAACCCCAACACCTTGCCAGAAATGAAAGTATCATCCACCCGTAATTATACCCCAATTTACACTGAATAACTGTTTTAATTCAACCGACTGCGCAACCGCGGATCCAGGAAATCGCGCAACGCATCGCCCAGCAAATTGGCTGCCATGATGCTAATCGTGATCGCCAACCCGGGGAAGATCACCAGCCACCAGGAGGGGCGGAACGAGGCGGCCAGCACGCCACCCAACATATTGCCCCAACTGGGCGCGGGCGGCGGGATGCCCAAGCCGAGAAAGCTGAGCGCTGACTCGGCAAAGATCGCGGCGCCCAAATTCAAGGTGGCGATCACGATCAACGGCGCAATACACTGCGGCGCAATATGCTGCAACATAATCCGCCACGGCTTCACACCCACGGAACGCGCGGCTTCCACATAGGCCGTCTCTTTGATTGATAGTACCACCGAACGGATCACGCGTGCTGAACTCGGCACCCGCGTCACAGCGATGGCAATGATCACCGTTGTCAAGCCTGCACCAATCGCCACCAATAAAAGTAGCGCTAGGATCAAGGTAGGAAACGACATAAGTACATCAAGCACGCGCTGGCTGACCAGGTCAAAGCGTTGGCCCAGGTAGCCGCTGGTGACGCCCCAGAGAAAACCGATCAGATCGCCGATCAACACCGAAGCAATGCTGACCACCAAGGTGATGCGTGCACCAAAAATAATCCGGCTCAGCACGTCGCGGCCAAGGTCGTCTGCGCCCAAGAGATGTTGTGCGCTGGGCGCTTGGCGGATTGCCCCATAGTCAGCCGCTTGTGGCGCATAGGGCGCGAGCGCGGGGGCGAAGATCGCGGTCAAGATCAACACTATCCAGATCAACGCGGCAATTGCTCCGACCGGGGAGGTGCGCGTAAAGCGGAAGATGGTGCCCAAGCCGCGCTTGAATAAACCTGGCGTTGCAGGCGCGCCATCAGTTGATAAAATTGGCGACTTATTGGAAATAACAGAACTTAATTCGCTCATAAGGCTGTTTGGATGGAGAATTCATCGCGGTAAAATTGCATTTTTGCGAGCAACTTCTGGCGCAATGTGGCTAACCACACTGGCTCAGCCGCCGGTTGACCAGACGCTAGCGATCGTTGCAACTTCGCCAAGCTGATCAAATTATGCAAATTGAGAAAGAGTGGGATCTGTTCCAGTTCGGCTTGGTCAATCGATTTAGCACTGCGATAGCCAGCCACGAATTGCTGAAACGATGCGTGCTGCAAATCCACCCCGGCTGCTTTGTCCGCAAACAGACCGCGCAGCGCAAAGGCAATGTCGGCGGCAAACCAATACCAGGCGCTGTCATCAAAATCTATCAGACCGGGCTGTCCTGCATCCCACACCAGATTATCTAGCTCAAAATCAAAATGGATCATGCCAAAATTGTGCTGATTGACCGCGAGTTGACTTAATTGCTTTTTTACCACAACTAACATCTGGCTGGCCATCTGATCATCGGGTGACAGCGTCTCGCCGATCATCGTTATATGATCTTCCCAAGTGGGCCGGCGCACTTGGTGATAACCCTGCGCCGCACCATGCAGTTCGCCCAGCGCCTTACCCCATCCAATCCATTGTTCGGGCGTTAATTCGTCCGACTCAAACTGTTGACCCTGTAATCTTTCAAAGACGACGACATGGAATAGGCCTTGCGCCGTGGATATGCTTTCCACATAGTTGCCAGCTATTGACTGCACAGGTTTGGCAACGGCAATGCCCGCCGTCACTAGATAATTGATGTAGTCAATTTCGGCTTGAATATAGTCACGTGTGCGCTCACTGGCGTGGTTGAACCGCAAAATATAATCGCGGCCGACGTGCTTAAAAAAGAAGATAAAGTTCGCACTGGCGCGCCAACACTTGGCCGATTCGGCGTCATGGGCCCAAGCCGCTAATAACGCATCGGCCAAAGGGCTTTCCCATTGGTCGTTGACGGTCGCCATAACTGCCTGCATCGTGCTGAGTTTCATCATTTAGCGTACATTTTTCCTTGATAAGTGCTGAGATTTTTACTCGTAGCGAATGCGCGGGTCAAACCAGGCATAACTGAGATCGACCAACAAATTGATCGCAGCAAAGATCAGCCCGTAGATCAGCACCAAATTTTGGATCATCATCCAATCGCGGTCGTTGAGCGCCTGCACCAAAAGCGTGCCCAGCCCTGGCACCCCAAACGCTCGCTCGACGGAGACTGCGCCCCCCAACAGACCCCCTAGCGCCAGGCCAGAGGTTGTGAGCACGGGCAACATGGCATTCTTGAAAACATGCCGCCACATCACCAAATTTTCGGCCAGTCCTTTGGCGCGCGCCGTGCGGATGTAATCTTCATAGAGCACTTCTAACGCCGACGAACGGGTCATGCGCGCCTGTCCAGCCGCCAGTCCCAAGCCTAACGCCAATGCCGGTAAGACCGTCATCGAAAGATTGGCGATGGGATCTTCCCAAAGCTGCACAATCGACAACGGTGGCCGCCAGGTGAGCACCAACACGGTAAACAGCACGATCAGCAAGCCGACCCAAAAACTGGGTACGGCAATAAAGACCGTAATCGCCAGCCGCGACAAATAGTCCACCAGCGAATTGCGCCAGAATGCGCTCACCATGCCAAGTGGCACGCCCACCAGCCAGGAGAAGATCACGGCCATGATCGCAATCTCGGCCGTGATCGGGCCGCGCCGCCAGATCAGCGCGCTGATTGGCTCTTTGGTCCAGAACGATTGGCCTAGATTGCCCGTCATCACCTGTTTCATCCATTCCCAATATTGCTGGTAATAGGGTTTGTCCAAGCCCAAACTAGCGCGTGCCTGGGCCAGTTCGGCGGCGCTGAGCACATACTTGCCCGACGATTCAGACATCGTCACCGCCAACGGATCGCCTGGTAAAACCCGCATAGCCAGGAAGATCAGGATGGTGATGCCGATTAAGGTGGGAATCGCAATGAGTAATCTGCGCAGAATGTATCGTGTCATAGGATCAGATTGACGATTCTTGATGGACGATTTACGAGGTTGTTTCGTTGATGAATGTTAAGATGATCCAGACCCCACCCTAACCCTCCCCAAACAGGGAGGGGACCGATCAGGGGTAAAATAAGCCACTTCGTCTGCCCCATAACGGCTCCCTCCCTTACCAGGGGAGGGCGGGGAGGGGTCTGCGTGATTGACGAAGCTACTTCGTCAACGAGACTACCTCGTAAATCGTCCATCAAAAAATCTACTTGTCCAGCCACGCCGTCTCAATCCGACCCCATTCCGAGAAGAGGCGGTTGTCCAGCATAATGCCCTTTACCGTGTTGCGCCACATGGGCAGGTGATAGGTGTAACCGGCCAGATACCAGGGCGGGTCTTGATCCAACAGATCGAGCGCTTTGTTGATCAAGGCGATGCGTTTGGCCTTGTCAATTTCGACATCAATTTGGTCAAGCAACTTGTCAAAATCGGGATTCGAGTAACCGCCCCAGTTTTGCGAGCCGCCCGTGCGCCACCAGAGATTGGCACGCGGTGAAATATCCGAGATCGCATGGCCGGGCGTGTCGATCACCAGGCTGAAGTTGCCTTTCTTTTCTTCCTCGACCAACTGCGCGCGTTCAATCGTGCGAATCGTGGTCTGAATATTCAAGTTGCGGGCCAGCATGTCTTGGAAGGCCGGGGCGAGTAGTTCGGCTTGTGGGCCGGTGGCCGCCAGAATTTCCACATCTTTGATGCCATCGGCGAAACCGGCGTCAGCGAGCAGCTTTTTGGCCTCGGCAAGATCCGCGGTCTTATCCTCGCGATAGGCGGATAATTTGGCAATTTCTTCCGGCGTGGTGGCAAATGGATCACCATAGGGGATCCAGCGCGTCAGGTTAATCTGTTCTTGAGTGCCAAAGGCTTTGATTAAATTTTGGCGACTGATGCCCAGGTGGATCGCACGGCGCACCCGTGGATCGTCAAAGGGTTTCTTCTTCAAGTTAAAGAGCATCCAATAGGCGCCGAAGTTCGCCAGCTTATTCACGCTAACCGTGTCGGTGCGCTTTTCGCCTTCGCTCCAGGTTTCCGCCGAAACGTTCCAGGAGAGATCTGCCTGATCGGTCAAGACGGCGGTGCCGCGGTCAGACCAGGCCGGCACATGGAGCAGTTCAAGTTTGTCGACGTAGGGTAATGCTTTATCCCAGTAATCGGGATTGCGCTCTAGCGTCCATTTCTCGGCGGTCTTATATTCAACAAATTTGAAGGCGCCGGTGCCAGGCGCCACCTGGACCTTGCGCAAATCTTGCTTGTTTCCGTCTAAAGTCTTTTTGGCGTAAATCACCATTGCCGTGCCGGTGAGCAAAGTGAGGAAATAGGAACGGGGCGAATTCAAGGTGAATTTAACCGTCAGCAGATCGACTGCCTCCACCGTCTTGACCATCGCCATATCATTTTTCATGACAATGACAATGCCTTCCGGCGGTGCAATAATGCGGTTGAACGTAGCCATCACATCGTTGGCGCTGAACGGCGTCCCGTCATGGAACTTGACGCCGGCCCGCAACTTAAAGGTGTAGGTCAGTCCATCCCCAGACATTTCCCAACTGGTCGCCAGATCGGGCACAATCGTGTGCAAGCCGTCCACCAGATTGAGCCGCACCAGATTGTTATAGAGGTTGCAAAGGACGGCAACCGTCGCGCCTTGGTGAATGTCGTAATGCGGGGTGGTGACGCCAAAGGCTGTGCGCAGGGTGCCACCTTTTTTGGGGCTGCCGGCGGGGCGTAGCATGCCGCCTTCCGCGGTGCCTGCTTGTTCTGGTTGGGCTGCGGCTGCTGGTGCTGCCGGTTGGGTTGGTGCAGCAGTGGGGGCGGGCGCACAGGCGGCCAGGGCTGCCAGGCTAACGCCAGTACCTAAAAATTTCAAAAATGTGCGGCGTGAAACAGACGAGCGGGGTGAGCTTTGGGGTTTCGTTTCTTGTGGTTCAGACATTACTTTCCTCCTAGGGTTGGGCGTTGATCATGATAGTTAATCAGCTTTATGCGTTGACGGTTGTGAAAAGCTGGCGCTATGACAGCTAAAAGGACCTTGCTTACACAACAGCACGCTAAGCAGCATCACTATAACGTTGGGTAATGTGGGACGGAAAAGTATGCGATCTAACGAAGTGAGGTTTATCTGGGCACACCTCGGCTTCGGGCACGGATCGATGGAGCGCAAGCGTTATTATAAGCAGCGAGGAAAGCGCTTGTCAAGCGGACAAAAAATGTCTGCTGTGTGCAGGAAGTGCAGTATAATCGAGCGGTGTTTGCGGTGCTTTTAGGCTTGGCAAAGAAATTCAGGCGCCATGATTATGCGTTTCGCCATTTTGTCCGATTTGCATGGTAATCTTGCTGGCTTCTATCGGGTGTTGGCCGATATTGAGCAGCAACACGTTGATCAGGTGATTTATCTGGGCGACGCAGGACGCGATCCGCAAATTTTTGGCGAGCTCCAACAACGCGAAATCGCCTGTACTTTTGGCAATTGGGAAGTCAGCGGACTGCACCGCCTGGCAGAGCCGCTGGCTAGCTGGGTGAGTGCATGGCCAGCAACGATTCAGGTCGAACAAGCCATTTTTTGCCATGCCACGCCCGCCATGCCAATCACCGCTGCCACCACCACCGCCGCCGCGCAGCATATGGCTAGCGGCAGCAGTTGGGCTGCGCTCTTTCCCCGTTTGAATCTGAATGAACAAGGTCGTTGGGAAGCGCTTGCCACATTGGAAGCGGCGGATCTGCGCGTGGCTTTTCATGGTCACACACATGTGCAAATGGTATGGGTC
>JBBREZ010000219.1:0-10851 GCA_038225095.1 Caldilineales bacterium | reverse complement strand
TCGGATTTCAGCTTCGGCTTTTTTCCGTTCTTCCATTGTTTTGGTTGGTGTCATCTGCTCGGCTTTCTCCTTTGCTTGCCAGCTTATCACATGACACCTTTAGATAAAAATCGTCTAGGTTATTTTTACGCGGACCCTAAGCGACTGGTCGCCCGATAATTGAAGCATAAAACGAGGAGCCACACAATGTCGTGTGGCTCCTCGTTTTATGCTATAGGCTTGGCTTGTTGCCAAAACATAAAATACTACAACAGATTCAGAAAACAACAGATGAGAGCAGGGGTAAATTCTGCTGGGTTATTCTACGCTTATTTTGATTGGTTGATTAGGATGACAGCGCAAGGTTGTTAATCGGTCGACCACAGCGGAGCCAGCACGCCTACGCGCCGGACCATGCGCACGCGGCGTGCTGGCTCCGCCCTTGCGCGCAACCTTGCGCTGTCATATTAGACTTTGCCATTAAACGATTTTCCCAGGCGCATAGGCTCGCGCAATGCCTGATCAATCGCATCGCCACGGTGCACGATGTAGGCTGGGATGCTAGAGGCTTCTAATTCGACGAGCACGCCTTCATAGTTTTGCGGACGGTCAAAGGTGGCAGCATCAATAATGATCGCAATGCTGTGAACGCCACGCCGTTGCAATTGTTGAAGCGTAATGGCCCAGGCTGGGCTTGGGTCGGCGCTGATGGCGATAATCGTATCGTTGCGATTCAGCCGCACACCCTCTGTGGCAATCAAATTCGCCAAGGGTAGATCGCCGCCTGCTTCCACCACCGCCAACGCCTCTAACATTTTGTTCAACTGGCGTTCACCGCGGTCGGCCTGTAGAAATTCGCGACTGTAGCCGCGGCTGCTCATCCCTACCGAGCGATTGCGCAGGAGAAAAAAGCGAGCCAAGCTGGCCGTTACGGTCACAGCGTATTCCGTTGTAATTGGTGGCAATTCGAACGCTGCATTCTGGCGTTGCCGATTACGCAAGGCGGCGATGCCAGGTTCTGGCGCTGTCGGCGTCCAGGGCATCGCCCCTTCGGCCGCGTGATAAAGGTCTAAATAGAGCCAGATATCGGCCGTCGGATCCAGTTCAAATTCTTTGGTCATCAGGCGGCGCGCGCGCGCCGTAGTCGGCCAATGAATGCGATTTAGGCTGTCACCATGGGCATATTCGCGGACGCCAGCCACGTTGCTGGTCATTTGATAGGTGCGACGATGACGGGCCTCGCCGCCCGATAAATCGGAGACGGTTGGCTCGAACGAGGTCAACTCCACCGTGAACGGATAGACAAGCATAAAGCTGGTGTTGACTAGATTTTGCTCAACCTCGAAGATGCCCAGTGGATCGCTGCTATGCAGCGTGATTGGCCCCAAGCGAAAACGGCCTCGTTGCGTACACAGCGTTCTTACTTGCCAACGTTGATTGCTGTTGCGGCCAATGTTGCTGATCACGCGGCTGGCGCGGTGCCAGGGCAACGTTGACTCATCCTTGATTTCCAACCAGAGCTTGGGGATCACACTGTAATTTGATATTTCAAATTGTTCTTCGGCAAATTGACCCACCTGGCTGCGTCGTGTACGCGTAAAACGCCGCAAATTGACCGAGCGCACACTGGACCAAGCCCAGAGATAACTGAGCAACAGGACACCGGTGAGCAGGTAGGCCAAATTAAAGGCCAGATCGCGCCCACTGTTGAGCGCGATCACCCAAGTGATCACCAGTGAACTGAGTAGAAAAAGTAAACGTGAGGACATAAGGTAGTAACAGGTAACAGGTAACAAGTAATAGGTAACAAGTAATCGGTAACAGGTGTTATCGACAGCCGGCTCTTTCGTTACTGCTTATTACCGGCTACCTGCTTAGCGAATCTTCGCTCGTGCTCCGGGCACGGGCGTATGGCGCAAGGTATCTTCGATGATCTGGCGCGGCGTGACGTTTTTGATGCGGGCCGAGGGGCTGATGATCAGGCGATGGGCCAGGGTTGGCTCGGCCAACAATTTTACATCATCGGGGACAACAAAATCGCGTCCTTCAATTGCTGCCCACGCCCTCGTCGCGGCAAAAAGACCAAGGCTGCCACGCGGGCTAGCCCCCAGGTAAATGTCAGGATGATCGCGCGTACTGGTCACCAAATCGACAATATAGGCTTTCACCAAATCGTCCACATAGACCGAACGCGCTGCTTTTTGCGCCTCCACCAGCTCTTCGACGCTGACTACTTGCGTCAAATCTTGGATTGGATGGTGATCTGATTGACGGTTGAGTACATCGATTTCATGGGCTTTGCTCGGATAGCCGAGGTGAATGCGCATCATAAAACGATCGACCTGAGCTTCGGGCAGTGGAAAGGTGCCTTCATATTCGATTGGATTTTGTGTGGCCAGCACAAGAAAAGGGCGCGCCATCGCATGGGTTGTGCCGTCCACTGTCACCTGGCGTTCTTCCATCGCTTCCAGCAAGGCGGATTGGGTTTTGGGCGTGGCACGGTTGATCTCGTCGGTCAAGACGATTTGGGCCATAATCGGGCCTGGGCGAAACTCGAATTCCATATTTTTCTGGTTGAAAATGCTGACGCCCGTAATGTCACTGGGCAGCATATCGGGCGTAAACTGGATACGGCGGAAAGTGCAACCAATGCTGCGGGCGATGGCGCGGGCGAGCATGGTCTTCCCGACACCCGGCACATCTTCAATTAAGAGATGGCCTTCACACAGAAGGGCAACAATGGTCAGACGGACTTCATTTTGTTTACCGATAATAACTTTTTGTACGTTGCCCAATACACGATTGGCAAGCGCTTGAGCGATTTGCATTCGACCCCCGAAAATTGTCAATTGGCAATTTTAAATTGTCAATTGCTAATTAAAAAGCCAAAAACTCACCACAGCGGTGAGTAAACGGATCAGTGACACATCTGAAATAGTACTAACAATACCGTATCTGCTGCGAACGAGCAAAAAGGCGTATCTAGTTCTCTGTAATTTATATTACGGCACCATCAAGCGAATGACCCAAATTCGCTAACTTTATGTAGACATTTATGCACACTTTACTGCTTGCGCGAACAGGATCGCACAGAAGTCAGATTGAGCACATGCCAGCTTTTGCGCGTAATTAGTTTGTACAGATTAGGATGACAGCGCAAGGTTGCGCGCAAGGGCGGAGCCAGCACGCCGCGTGCGCATGGTCCGGCGCGTAGGCGTGCCGGCTCCGCTGTGGTCGACCGATTAACAACCTTGTGCTGTCATAGTAGTAACGCCAACTAAGCCTGCTGAGTTTCATTGTCTGACCTTTCTGGTTCGACAATCTGCACAAAGCCGTTATAATATAGGCGGCATTCGTAACACGTGTTGCGCAATTCATGCACTGACCTGGCGTAGACAACCCCAACGTAAAATGCGGTCGATTCGTCTGCTAGACTAATTATTCTGGCATAAAAAACTATTTTAACGCAGCCAAAGCGGCCGCTCAAAGCTGACTTTGTTGCTCATTATATTTTAGGATGAAGTGGCAATGGAACTACATGAATACCCGCGGCCAGCCAATGATACGGGCATTGGCGTACATTGGTCGGTTGGTTATGCATCTGCCGTTGGCATGGGCAAACTGCGTGAATTTTGGATTCCCGAAATGAAGGCGATGGGTGTCAAATGGGTAAAGATTTACAACCACGATGGTGCCCTCGACTTTGCTGAGCTTTTGCTGGCCGAAGGGTTTATGCCAGTTGTGCGAATTTACCGCCCCAGCCCCAATCCAGGACGGATGGGCGTTAAAGAAATTGTTCAGATTGACAGCTTTTTGCGCGTTGGGGCGCGCTATTTTGAATTCAATAGTGAGCCCGATCAAGACGCCGAATGGAAAGGTGGGCGTGTACCGGCGAATGGCATTGATCTCGTCGTCGAGAATACAGTGGCTAACCTGGAACTAATTTTGGAGCGCGGCGGCATGCCCGGCCTCCCGGCAGTCTCGAACGGGTCGCGTTGGGACTTGGTGGGCAAGATTGTGGCGTATGGCCGCAAGGATCTGTTTGCCGGTCCAGTCTGGCAGGCGATCCATAACTACTCGCGCAACCGACCGTTAGACTATCCTTATGATATTGGCAATCAGGAAGGCGCAGCCTATACCTATCGTTTCTATCAAGTCTTAAGTGATGAAACATGGGGCGAAAACGCCTGGCGCGGTCGTTCGTTGGACGAAATCAATCGCTTGCGGCAGGATCGGGCCAATGCTGGTGCCACCATCGTCGAAGACCCGGCCTGTTGGCTGGCCTACGAATATTTCGATTCACGCATTCGTAGCCATCTGGGCCGCAGTCTGCCTATTCTTTCGACGGAAAATGGCTATCTGGTCGGCGAAGATATCGATGCCCGCTATCCGGCCACCACGCCCGATTTACATATGGCGCAAACGTTGGAAACTTGTCGCATTATGATGGGCACGAGCCAACGGTTTAAACCCGCGCCCGATTACTATTTTTGTACGGCTTTCTGGTTACTGGGTAATGCCCAACTGGGGAGCACCAGCACCTGGTGGGAAAATCACGCTTGGTATAGCGATCGTTGGCCGGGCGGGGCCTTGCCCGTTGTGGCCACTTTGAAGGCGGAGCCTAAGGCGGCGCGCCAATGGAAAAGCGGCGGTGGCGCGGGTGAACTGATCAAATTGATGGGCACCGTGGCCCATGCGGGCGAAAACCGGCTGGTCATTGTGGAAAAAGGCGGCCGTGAACGCGCGCGCGCGCTGTTGGATGCGAATAGCGGTTATACGATTCCCGAATTGTTGCCCGGCAGTTACCTCGTGCGAATTCCTGGTGCGCAAGCGGAGCAGACGGTAGAATTGACGCCCGATCAACCGGAGGTTGTGTTAAATTTTGACCTCGCGCCCCCCGCTGCGGCGATCAGTCGCAGTCAGGTCAGTGGTTCTGTACGCGGTGGTTCGGGCGCGGTTGTTACACTCTTACGCACCAGTGATGGCGAAGAATGGGTGACGATGGCGCGCAATGACGGCTCCTTTCGCTTTGTCGATCTGGCGCCAGGCACCTACAATATCCGAGTTAACCCCGAAGGTAGCCACATCGAAGGTCTGGTGCTAGATGGCGTTAACACACGCGAGTTGGATTTGGCCGTCGCAGGCTGGGGATATACGATTCGCTCCGCCGCCGAAACCCCCAATCTGGGCACGATCTATTGCCGCGTGGAAGGCTATAATAACTTGTTGGTGCGTGCTCACACGGCAAGCTGGAGCAGCGAACCCGTCAAAACCGGCAGTTCCCCAGAAATTGGTCCCTACGCCTGCGAACTTTCCTCGCTCGAAATTGGCCATTATATTATCTCGGTGGATGGGCTGACCGACGAAAATGGCCGAGCGCTCCAACTTGAGGCGCGCGTTCACATTGATAAAAAGCGGATTCCCCTAATCGAATTTGTGTATGTAAATTCCACAGAGACACCCGCCGCCCAGGATTCGAGCATTGTTGGCCGCGTGATTGGCGGCATTGCCCTCGAACAAGCGAATCGGATTGGCCTGATCGATCAGGATGGCAAGCGCGTTGAGCAAGTGCTGGACGCGGCCGGCGCCTTTGCCTTTACCAACTTGGCCGCCGGTCGCTACGTGTTGGAATTGCTTGACCACGCTGACGTTGCCAGCCAGCATGAAATCGCTTTGGACGGCACCAATCAAGTGACGACCGAGTTATTCGCGCCCTTTACGCCGATTGAGGACAATCCAAAAGTGGCGTTGGCGCGCAGCATCATTACCGCCACGGCGCCGGGCGCAGCGGGTCAGGTTGCGCGGCTTTCCGACAGCGTTGGCAACGAGTATAAACAGATGGTTGGCGAAGATCATCAAGTAAAATTCGTCGGCTTACCCGCTGGCGTCTATACATTGACCGTTGAGCCGGGCTACAAACAAGATCAACTGCAAATGGATGGCAGCCAAGGGCTGGCCGTGGCGTTTACCGAGTTATTACCGCGTTGGGAAGCCGAAGTGAGTAGCGCCGGTTCGATGCCTGGCTATGGCGTCGTACGCGTGGAAGTGGAGAACACGCCCAGCCTGCCCGTGCACATTTGGAAAGAAGATTGGGAAGGCATGATGCGCCGCACGGGCAGCCGACCTGAATATGGGCAGTTTGCACTGGAATTTAGCCCGCTTGGCCCTGGTCACTATATGGTTGAGCCAGAAGGGCTAGGCATTTGGACCAGCGTGGAATTGACTGGCCTGGAGGCCGTCTGGATCAACTTTCGCCAGCATCTGGCGCCAAGTACACCGAATCTGGTGCAGTCGTTGGTGGCTGCTGAATTAATCGCGAACTTACGCGGACAATCGACGACGGATCGCAAGCCTTGTTACTATCTTTATGTAGGCGCAAGCATCGCAAATATAGACGATTTAATTGATCTATTGCGATATACCTCACAGACGCAGCCGCAAGTTGGCGCGAACCTGGAAGAGGCCATGAAAGCTGACCACGTTACGATTATCGGTAGCCCTGCCGAAGTAGATGAAGCGCTTGAACGGCAGTTACGTGCATTGGGAATTGATGTGAAGCGGATTTAAAGTATTGTAAGCCTTCTGTTTGACAACCGATTGCACAGCCGTTTATAATCAGAAAGAGCTAAATGACCATTCTAGCGAATAGACTCTTTCCTAAAGAGAACTACGCAGTGTTGTCAAGGCAATGCGCAGTTCCCTACTCTATTCGTGCTTACGCTTGACGTCAATTTCATATCATTATTTAATCTCCATTATTTGTTCCATTATTTGTATGGTGTATCCGTGTATGCCATATGTTATCGGCTATACGTGCCTGTCAGAGACCATAGATCAGTCGAATATATAAAGTATAACCACGCGGTTAAGCCCACTTGGGGTTTGACATAGATTTTCCTGTGCTTTTTACAACCAACTACAGTCCCTTTCCGGAAGATTAAACCAAGGAGAAAATGTATGAATCGTAAACTTTATCTGTTTGCTAGCTTACTGGTGATTGGCACACTAGTGCTGGCAGCCTGCGGCGGCAGCGGCGGCGGCGGTTCACAACCGGCGGCTGCTACAGCAACGACAGCGGCGCCAGCCGCAACCGATACACCAGCGGCGACCACGGCCACGACCAGCACGGTGGGTTCGACGACTGCGACTACCGGTACGACCACAACAACTGGTACGAACACCACGACTGAGACGACCACAACGACGGCAACGCAGGGCGCAGCGCCTAGTGGCGAAAAGGTCACCATTACCTGGCTTGGCGCTAATCCGGGCGCGGGCGCTGATTATGAACAAAAGACGGAACTTGTTCAATTCGAGAAGGAAAACCCGAACATCACGGTAAAGTACATCATCGGGCCACAATCGGCCACCGATCGATATGGTCTTTATCTACAGAACTTCCAGGCCAAATCGGCTGCTGTGGATGTCTACCAGATCGACGTGATCTGGCCGGGCGATCTGGCGGAACATCTGCTTGACCTGAACCAATACGGCGGCAAGGAAGCGGTGAAGGATGCCTTCCCCGCCATTGTGACCAACAACACGGTCGGCGGCAAGCTTGTCGGTCTGCCCTGGTTCACGGATGGTGGCCTGCTCTACTACCGCACCGATTTGCTGAAGAAGTACGGCTACTCTGCCCCACCGAAGACCTGGAAAGAGCTAGGCGATATGGCGAAGAAAATCCAGGATGGCGAACGCGCCGCCGGCAACCAGGATTTCTGGGGCTACGTCTGGCAAGGCAAGGCCTATGAGGGTCTGACCTGCGACGCGCTAGAATGGATCTATGCCAACGGCGGTGGCACGATTGTCAGCGCAGACAAGAAGATCACGATCAATAATGATAAGGCCGCCGCAGCGCTAGACATGGCCGCCGCTTGGATCGGTGCGATTAGCCCGCCTGGCGTCACCGGCTTCCAGGAAGAAGAAGCCCGTAATGTGTGGCAAGGTGGCAATGCCGCCTTTATGCGCAACTGGCCGTATGCTTATAGCTTAGGCCAGGGCGCCGACAGCAAGATCGTCGGTAAATTCGATGTCACCACGCTGCCGGCGGGCGACTCGGGTCATGGCGCCGCCACGCTGGGTGGCTGGCAGTTGGCTGTGTCCAAGTACAGTGCGCATCCAGCCGAGGCTGCCAAGCTTGCCTTGTTCTTGGCCTCTAAAGAACAGCAAAAACTGCGGGCGATCAACCTCTCCTTGCTGCCGACCAATGCCACCCTCTACGATGATCCAGATATCGCCAAGGCTTCCCCATTTATGCCGAAGCTGAAGAGTGTCTTCACCAGCGCCGTCGCCCGTCCGTCAACTGCGTCGGCGCCTAAATATAATGAAGTATCCACGATCTTCTTTCAGGCTGTCTCCAGCGTGTTGAACAAGAAATCTAACGGCGCCGATGCTGTCGCAAACATGGAACTTGACCTGAAGGATAAACTGAAATACGACACTGGCACCCCGTAATTCTAGCGTTCAGAACCACTGAGCAACGGTTTGCAAAGTTGATTGGTTGGGAGCCTTAGGTCACATATCTCACGTACGTATGTGACCTACCAAGCAAGCGGGCTAGCCTTTTCCAACCGTCGCTTAGGGTTTGTCAAAGCGTAACTTGTCTGACGCACCCTTTTCAAACGGATGCCTAGGTGGCATGCTAGCCGGAGATTTGTCATCTCTGTCAGCATGCCACCTATGTTCCGGTAGCCTATGCCCGACCGTGGTAGCTTAGGGATGGCACTCCTCTGATATACCAGAGTGTAATTTATGATAATATCCTAGCCGGGTCCATCATTGTGTCCGAGTGCTAAGTTTTGCGCTTTGTGTAATGGCCAAAAGTTTTTCCACGATAAGGAGTTTCGCATATGGCCAAGAGTAAGACAGGAATGAGTGACCTAGCTAAAATTGAGCAACGCTTGGCTTACTGGCTCCTGCTGCCGACATTCGTGATCATGATTGCGATTGCAATCTATCCGTTGTTATCCGTATTCTATAACAGCTTTACCAATAATGTTTTTGCCAGCTCACAACCGGTTCAATTTGTGCAGGCCAATAACTATCTCAACTTGCTTAATTTAACCTTTAAAGAGGTTCCGCCCAAAATTGATAAGGCGACGGGCAAACTTCAGATTAATGCTAGCACTGGTAAAATCGACTACCAAAGCGCAGTCTCCGTGTTACCACGTCAGCCATTTCGTTTTAAGCAGGCTTTCCAATTCGATCTGTTTGGCAAGCGTTATGTGATCGGTGCCACCGACCCGGATTTCATCCGTTCGGTTTGGGATACGATTGTCTTTGCTGTGCTGACCGTAGTGTTTGAGTTGGTGTTTGGTATCATTTTTGCGCTGATCATCAATGCCGACTTCATCGGCCGCGGTCTCATGCGCGCAATTATTTTGGTGCCGTGGGCGATTCCCACTGCCGTCTCTTCGCAGATGTGGGCCTACATGTTGCAGCCGAATCGCACGGGTTTCTTCAATACCCTGCTTTGGCATTTGGGGTTAGGCAACGGTCAGACCCCTTTTCTTTCCGATCCCGCTTATCAAATGCCGGCCATGATTTTAATTGATGTCTGGAAGACAACGCCATTTATGGCTCTGCTGATGTTGGCTGGTTTGCAATTGATCCCCGGCGATATTTATGAAGCGGCCAATGTGGATGGCGCTAGCGCTGTACGTCAGTTTTTCCAACTGACGCTACCTTTGCTGCGTGGCACCATTGCCGTGGCGCTCGTTTTCCGCACCCTGGATGCACTGCGCGTGTTCGATCTGTTTCAGATCGTGCTCGGCCAGGCCCGCTTTTCGATGGCCAGTTATACCTACTATCAGCTCATTCAAAATCGAGCCATGGGTTATTCATCGGCGAGCAGCGTAGTCATCTTTGTCCTCCTATCGATCTTTGCCGTGATGTACATGCGAACACTAGGGGTGTCTGATGAACGCTAAGAATAAGTATGTGATGGGTCGTGTTCTCTTGTGGGTTTTAATCCTGCTCATGGCTGTTTGGATGCTTTTTCCTTTCTATTGGGCGATCAACTCGTCCTTTAAATCAGAGAATCAATTGCAGATGATGCCGGCGACGTTTGCCCCGCGCAACACGTCCACCCACCAGGTATCGTTTTTCATGCGCAACTACGAATCTGTCTTTACCAACCGGGCCTTCTTACGCGGCATTTTGAACAGCGCCATCGTCGCCATCAGTGTAACGGCCTTATCGCTAGCCGTTGGCTCATTTGCTGGCTTTGCTCTGGGCAAGCTCCGTTATCGTGGTAAGACGGTGACGATGTACATCATCCTTGCCATGACGATGTTTCCCCAGATTGCCGTATTGTCTGGCTTGTATGCGATTATCACGGGGCTGCAAATTTCGGCTATCCCCAGTCTTATTATGACCTATCTCCTCTTCTCGTTGCCCTTTACTGCCTGGGTACTGACCTCTTTCTTCCGCGAACTGCCAATGGAGATCATGCAGTCGGCACAGGTGGATGGAGCCTCACCTTTTCAGACCTTCTATCTGATCCTGCTGCCGTTGACAGCGCCTGCCTTGGCAACTACGGGCCTACTCACCTTCATCGGCGCCTGGAATGAGTACCTGTTTGCCTTGACCTTTACGTCGGTCGAACCAGATGCACGGACGCTACCGGTCATCATTGCCAATTTTCCGGCTCAGTTTTCTCAACAAGTGCCGTTTGGTGAGATCATGGCGGCTGGCATTGTCGCCAGTATTCCGCTCATTGTGCTGGTCTTCGTTTTCCAACGCCGTATTGTGGCAGGGTTGACGGCTGGTGCGGTAAAAGGATAGAACTGTGGGTGTATACCCTGGTGGGATGCAAACCAGCGGGTAGATTGATTATACGCGCAACGGTCACAGATAAGAGCGTTTGTAGAC
>JBBREZ010000218.1:0-10857 GCA_038225095.1 Caldilineales bacterium | reverse complement strand
AATACGGGTCGGGTGAGGTGTCGACAAATCTGTGTCTAGTAACTTACTCGTCTGCATAACTCCTCACCAACTATATGAATTTCAGTGGTAGGGACAGGCATGCCTGTCCCTACCAAAAAGCGCTCAACTGCACAATATCAGCGAATAAAATAAAGAGGGAGGCTTCCCGCAGGAAGTCTCCCTATCTGAGTGCCGCAGGAGGGACTTGAACCCACACGGGCGTAAGCCCACTACGCCCTGAACGTAGCGCGTCTGCCAATTCCGCCACTGCGGCATTACCCAATCACTATAACATGCCGGTTTTGCTCTGTCAAATTGCGGCATAAGAAGACTATGCAAGTTGCGGTTCATTGCCCAGGGGGCGTGGGCGGAGCATCAGTTGGAATTTGATTGCTTGGCACGCGCCGGGTGACAATATACCAATCGGCAAAGTTTGCAAAGCGTTCAGACGGTTGATTCAAGGAAGGGATCTGTACGTTTTGGACGCGCATACTGACACCATAGGTATAGACTGGATAATAGAGCGGCAGCGCAGGCAGTTCCTCGGCAAAAATTTCTTGAAAACGCCAATATAGCTTTTTGCGTTCATCCTCATTGGTCGTGAAGCGTGCCCTTTCCATCACCTTATCGGCTTCCTCATTGCTCCACCCAGCAAAGTTGGAGCCACCTTCCTTGGTCTGTGTGCTATGCCACAGGGTATAAGGATCTGGATCACCAGTGGCTTCCCATTCGGTAAGGGCGGCGTCAAAATGGCGTGGCGCCAACAGTTCACGCACCAAATCAGCCTTGGTGACCGGTGTCGGCACGGCGCGCACACCAATCTGTTGCCAAGCTGCTGAAATCTGCTGAATCAAGGCGACATGCGTTGGGTCATCATTCGTATGCAAAATAAATTGAAGCGGTTGCCCCTTTTTATCACGCACACCGTCATTGTTACTATCGATCCAACCGGCCTGATCGAGTAATTGGCGAGCACGCGCTGGATCATAAGCGTATTGCGGTAACTTAGCGTCGTATGCCCAGTTTTCTGGCAACGTAATACTACTGGCCGGAATTCCCTGACCAGCCGCTGCTTGATCAATCAATTGTTTACGATCCAGCGCGTAATAAAGCGCCTGCCGCACCACTTTTTCTTGAAAAAATGCGGCGTTTTGATCGCTCAAATTGAAAATAATTTCTACATATTTCGATTCAACGGCTGAATATTGATGTAGATCGGTCCGTTTGGCCGCTGCCGGTAGATCAGCCGGTAGGATGCGACTGATCCCGTCGATTTCACCTTTGGCAAAGGCATTAAAAAGACTAGGGTAATCAGGATAAAACCATAATTCTAGGGCAGAAAGATAAGGTGTTTTACCCGCATAAAAGGGACTTGGCTCTAAGCGGATATGGTCTGCGGCTAATTCTTTAACGAGCAGTGGTCCTGAACCAACCGGCGTACTATTGAGGGCTTTGTTGGCCAATGCTTGCGGTGCCACCTTTTCATAAATGTGCTTGGGTAGCAGGCCAATCTGGGTGAAATCTAAAAAAGGTGCTAAGGGTTCGGCGCGGGTAAAACGGACTGTATTCTCATTCACCCTTTCGACTTTGACAGAGCGCCAAAGCTCGGTGAGATCAGGTGGACTTAAAACGTTAGGATTTTGCAAAACGCCAATCGTAAAGATCACATCATCAACCGTAATTGGCTGACCATCGTGCCAAAACTGATCGGTACGCAGCCGAAATGTATAAACCTTGTTGTCTGTGATCGTCCAATCTAGGGCCAAGTCGGGGATGACGCGCCCATGCTTGTCCTTTTTGGTCAAACCTCGGTAGAGCAAGGCGCAGATGTCTTGGTCAACGGCATTCGCTTCGCAATAGAGCGGATTCAAATAGCGGGGATTGCCCGCCACCCCTTCACGAAAAACGCCGCCATGGTCAGGGACCAAGACGGTGGCTACTGTGTAGCTTGAATAGCCCAGCAGGATGACCAGCGCAAAAATACCAGTGCTAGCCAATATCACCTGCCAACGCAGATGTTTGCCCAGGGCGGCAGTCGGGGAATCAGCAGACAACGTACTAGGCGAGGAGACACGTTGTGATGGCATGCTTAACTGATGGCGACGGTAACTAACGCCAACACGAAAAAGATGCCTGCCAACAGGAACGTAACGTTAAAGAGCGTCTTCTCCATGCCACGGCGCGTGCGATAAATATCAGTTCCCCCAAATACGCTGCCGATCCCGCTGTTGGTATGCCCTTGCACCAGGACGACACTGATCAACGCAACCGCAATAATGATCATGGCGATCATCAAAAAATCCGAAATAGTCATGCCCTTACTCCTTCAATAGAGAAAATTGCTTGGCTAAAGCGCACTCTGCTAGCATTGCATGGGCTTTAAGCTCAGCGTTAGTATAGCAAGCAAAGAATGTTTTACAAAATTACCCGGCTTATGGTGACACATAGAGGTAAAGCATAGGGTTGCCCCGTAAGTCACGCTGGGTTGTTAAAACGCCACCCGGATAGTGCGTGGCAATTGCGGCTAAGCTGGCGTAATCTTCCGGCTGGACGAGCACTGTGCTATGCAGCGGCAGCGTTGGCAACCAATGATCCGGCGTCAGCGTTAACTGGCTGCGTGCACTCGGCGTATTGGTTGTCAGAAATTCAAGCGCTGGTGTATGCCAGTTGACGCCACTATTCTGCTGCCCAACCCATAATACAGCAAGCTCATTCGCCCCCAAAGCTCGCACGGCGTAACCGCTATTGTTGGCTGCATTGCCACTCAGCTGGATGCCTTGATAGGCATATATCCAACTGGAAAGGCCAGCCCAGAGCACCACGCCTAGTGCCACATAGGTGGTGGCCTGAACCAGCCATGTCCCCAAGGTAGCTAATAACGTAAGCCGAATCCTGTCCAGCGTAAACGCAATGGCTAATGCAATTGCCGGGAGGATGGGCAACAAGTTCACCGCATTGGGTTGACTGATGGCGAAACTGCTACCGACCATCACCCCAATCGCAAGCCAGAGCAGCAGCAACAAGCCGGGCAAGCGGTCGGCATTGAATAACAGCGCGCCAATCGCGAGGAGAAAAAGTGGCGCCAGGATACTACCTAGCCAATGCGTCGGATAACCAACTGGGGTATTGGGATTGAACCAACCCAAGGCAGGACCATGATTCAATACACCCACGGCTGCGCCTAAATGATCCAACTGTAGAGCTTGAAAGCGTGCCAAGAACAAAGAAGGCAGCCGTAACCAAAGGCCGCCAACTGGTGCAATAACGACAAAAATACCGCCTAGCCAGACAAAAAACGCTGACCAATTCGCACGACCGAATCCATGCACTGGGCGCTGAGCCTGCGTGCGCCGCAAAAGCCACGCACCGATCCACCAAAGCGGCATTGTCAGTAAAAAAGTAAGCCCGCTTGAATACAAGAGCGTGACCAATCCAGTCAACACCCCGCTCAGCGCATAGGCCAAGCGGTCGCCTGTCCGCAAACCGCGTAACAGCGCCCAGCCACCGATACATCCCCAACCGAGCGGTTCCAAATAAACGGGCAAGCGGCTAAAGTAGAACACAGCCACATTGAGCGCAACCAGCGTAGCCGCCAGCAGCGCAATCCACTGGCCATCGTCTTCAATGACTTCCCCAAAATAGCCGAGCAGCGCAGGACGGCGAAAAAGCTCACAACCCAGCAGCCACGTCGCCAAGATCATGAATAGACTGCTGCAAAGACCGGTCACCCGCAAGCCCAGCAAAGGATCGCCAGTCAAGCGGATGGCAATCGCTGCGGGTACAAACGCCAATTGTGGAATCCCATTTCGGCCGCCCTCGAATAGTCGCACATCGACGCCCTGCGCAATGGTCATGGCGTGCAAACCGATCTGCGCCACCTGTTCATCTATGGCAAGCTGGATCCCGCGCACTGGCCAAGCCCAAAGTAGCACGGTTACTAAGCAGATCAGACCCAGAGCGAACCAATATCGAACGGGCCGATTAGTGGGATTTTCACTGTCCAGTGCGCGCCTGTCGGCGCGTGACCAAGGTGTACGAAAAGCGTAATTTGCCTTTACGGGAAGATTGCCCACCAGGTAAATCAGCAACGCACCTGCCCACGCGATCTGCACCTGCCGGCTGTCGCTGCCTGTGCGCCATAGATAGGCTAGATTCACAACGGCGCTGGCAAGCGCTAAAAGCATACAGATAAATCCTAGCCATTCTCGGCTGGACTGTAGACTAGCAGGACGCAGCGGCAAAACAGCTTGGTCAGCGTGCGGATCAGGGGGGACGCGCCATTGCGGGGTCAGCAAACCAAAGCCGATCGCAGCCAGGGCCACGACCCAAAGCGCTAATTCAAATAAGTCGCTGGGCAGCCATCTTGTAAACTGGTAGAGTGGCGGATAAGCGTCTAAGAGCCAAGTTGGGAATAACTGACTGAGGTTATGGTCAAAGATCGATTGAGAAAAATAGACGGCTACGAGCGTAACTGCTAGGCCGGCAAAGCGTAACCACCGCAAAAGGGAGCCTTTCAAGCGCAATAGAATTTAATGCAATGGCATATGCAAATGGGCTATGACCCTATAATAGATTGATGATATGTGCAGTGCATAGAAAAAACCCGGTTCGCCTGACGCAAAGACAACCGGGTTCGATAAAGCCGTAGGGCTGTTCCTGCTAATGACAGCAGAGCAACCCTATCCATTTAATTATAGTAACAGCAATACCCTTCATGCCTACTACCGCATGCTATGCTACAGGGTAGCATGTTACCCACATAAGGCTACCTGTATAAAGAAACTTATCACTAGCTCTTATCGACAATCACCGTATCGGTCGGTTTTTCAGTCGTAACAGTCGTCACCTTATGGTCAGTACCAACTTCGGCTTCTTTGCGGAATTCGCGAATTCCCTTACCGATTGAACCAAAAACTTCTGGCAACTTGCCAACGCCAAACAGCATGGCAACGATTACCAAGATAATCAGCAATTCTGGGGCACCCAAACCTAACATAGCTATTTCTCCTTAAACATTGTGCAACAAACGTTGTGCACCAACTTTGTAGTAAAGTATATGGTTGCACACTGGCGGGCTATTTTCAGCGAAATTATAGCACGACTATTGATGGGTGTAAAGCCCACGAACAATCCGATTGTCATCACTCACCAAAAATTAATAAATTTCCCTAACCCCTACACAACCTGACTTATTAATTTTGCCATCGATACATTTTGCTTCATAAAACTCGGCTATCTGTGCTAAAATTAGGACCATTATGCTGAATGAATTACATATTCGCAATTTTGCTATTATTGACGACTTGCACCTGGTCTTCGGGCCAGGTTTAAATATTTTGACTGGGGAAACCGGCGCTGGCAAATCGATCATCATCGATGCGTTGGGTCTGCTGCTGGGCGAACGCGCCACGGCCGAGTGGGTGCGCGCCGGCAGCGAGGTGGCCTCGATTGAGGCTAGCTTTCAACTGTTGGACGGCGCCGAATTGACGGTTACGGTGCGCCATTTGCTCGAAGAACAAGGCTTGGATGATGTCGATAATCCGAATTGGCTTTTGCTCAGCCGCGAAGTGCGCTTAAATGGCCGCAACATTTGTCGCGTCAATGGCCGTGCCGTCAATTTGCAAATCTTAGGTGAAATCTCGGATCAATTGATCGACGTGCATGGTCAGGGCGAACACCTCAATCTGCTGCAACCGAAAACGCATCTTCATCTGCTCGACCGCTTTGCCAATTTGCTGCCGCGCCGCAAAGAAGTGGCAAATGTTGTCGGCCAACTGCGCAAAGTGCGCGAAGAGTTAAATCGGCTGCGTCAGGATGCCCGCACATTAGCCCAACGGGTTGATCTGCTGAGCTTTCAGGCCGAAGAAATTCAGACTGCCAATTTGAAGCCCGGTGAAGATACCGAATTACAGGGCGAGCAACGGCGCTTAGGCAATGCCGAGGCGCTTTTGAAATTGGCGCAAACTGCCCAGGCGATCTTAAATGAAGGCGAAAGCGAAATGCCTGGCGCCATCGACTTGGTCAGTGAAGCCGTGGGCCGCATCGAAAAACTGGCACGCATCGATCCCGATATGAATCAGAGCGCGCTGGATGGTGAGAGCTTGCTGGAGCAATTGTCGGAACTGGCGCGCGCCCTGGAAGATTATGCGGAAAGTTTGGAATTTAACCCAGATCGCCTACAAGAGGTGGAAGAGCGATTGGAATTGATTGCCAACCTTAAGCGCAAATATGGCGACACGCTTGAGCAAATTGTTGCTTTTGGGCAGCAGGCGCAAAAAGAATTAGACGAACTGGGCAAT
This sequence comes from Caldilineales bacterium, assembly GCA_038225095.1. Lineage (GTDB taxonomy): Bacteria > Chloroflexota > Anaerolineae > Caldilineales > Caldilineaceae > JAPLGZ01. The sequence continues at coordinate 4,558 of JBBREZ010000218.1, read as the reverse complement.
TGGGAAATCAAAACTGCGGCATTGGAGCAACAGGAAGAAGGGCTCCTGCGCAAAATTGGTAAACTTGGCGCCGATTTGAGTGAACACCGCAAAATCGCGGGCGAAGAACTGGCGCGTGGCGTGGAAAAAGAGCTGGCCGATCTGCGGATGACGCGCGCCCGTTTTGGCGTCGCTGTCGAACAAACCAATAAAGCCGACGGCGCTTATCTGCTCGAAGCGCGCCGGGTTGCCTTCGACAGCACGGGCATCGATCAGGTGGAATTTTTGATCAGCGCCAACCCTGGCGAGCCACTGAAACCAATGGCGAAAGTCGCGTCTGGTGGCGAAACCGCGCGCTTGATGCTGGCCCTCAAAAGCGTGCTCACGCATGCGGACGCCACGCCGACTCTGATTTTTGATGAAATTGATCAAGGGATTGGTGGCCGAGTGGGCGCGACGGTTGGCCAGAAATTGTGGATGCTGACCGGTCAACAAGCGCCAAAAACGAAAACCGAAGAAATCGTCCAACACCAAGTGCTATGTATTACGCATTTGCCGCAACTGGCAGCCTTTGGCGATCAACATTTTACGGTGAACAAGCAGGTGATCCCCATCAACGGAGAGGAACGCACCAGCACCATCGTGCGCAAGCTGGACGAGGCCGCCCGGATTGAGGAACTGGTGCAGATGTTGGGAGCAATCGGGGCCGCGGGGCGCCAATCAGTCGAAGAAATGATGGACGAGGCAAATAAGGTGAAACGTGGCTAATGGAAATACCTGGCGCAAATATCTGACCGATTATAACGAAGGACTTGGCCTAGTCTATGAGCGTTTTGTACTCAATGATTTTTTGGACAATTTGCGCCAACGTTACCACATCCAATCGGTGTTGGAAGCGCCACTGTATGGCATGGCAGGCGTCAGTGGCATTAACGATGTGATTTTTGCGCAAAATGGCGTGGACGTGACGTTGGTCGATGACAACGCCGAGCGCATTGAAGGCGTTCAACGGATCTGGCGCGACGATTTACGTTTGCCGGTCAACTTGGTCCACACACCGCCGCAACGGTGGGATCGTCTGCCCTTTGCCGATCGCAGTTTCGATTTGACCTGGGAATGGGCGGGCCTCTGGTATATTCAGGAACCCGCTGGTTTGTTGCGCGAACTGGCGCGCACGAGCCGCAACCTGGTTTTTGTCGCCATGCCGAACAACATTCAAGTTGGCTACTGGATGCGCAAACTGGTGATCGACCGTGAATTTTTCGCCACGCATGACGAAAGTTGGACCGATATTGGCCGCATTCGTCGCATTTTGGAAGCGGCTGGCGTCGAGATCATTGAACAAGGCGTGCTAGATGTGCCGCCGTGGCCCGATACCGTGATGCCTGCCAATGAAGTGTTGAAACGGTTAGGCATTCGCAGCCAGCAGCTAGAAGAGCAATTTACCGGTGACGGTTGGCGTTGGAGCACGATGGCCTATTATTTGGGCCAGGAACCCGAGCTGCGCAAACGGGTGATGAAGTACGCCTGGCTTGATCAAGCGGCGTTGCCCTGGCAGATGAAAGCGATCTGGGCGCACCATCGCTATTTGTTAGGGCGTGTCAAAAGTGAGTAGGCAATGCCGGTTGGAAAATTTGTCAGGCTCCTGCGTTACTAGAGGATCGTAAGCATTTATGGAATCAAACTTCGATATAACCTGCGCAATTCCGCGCGCCGGTCGAACCTTTGAAAATTTTCTCCAGCGCTTAAAAAGTTTCGCTGTGGACAGCCAGGAGATCGATAAAATTCTGGAAATCTCAAGCCGCAGCAAGCAGCTTAGCAGCCCAGATTACCAAGAAGCCGCGCGTTTTTTGCAATATGCGACGCAAGAAGTGCCCTGCTTTGGTCTATTCGTGGATCGCAAGCGGCAAAGTCGCCCGTATCGGGTCGGGTTTCTCGGCCACGAATGGGTCATCAACGGTCAACGCGTGCGTGTCGAAGGCGAGGAGCCTCACAATGGTTCTTCGCTGATCAAACTGGACGAGATCGATTGTGCTGTCGTCGGCCTCGACGAACTTTTGACAACGACCCAGTATTATTTGCAAGATCCGACTTCAGTCACCAAGTGGGGGATGTACAATTATCAATTGGAGAAACCGACTGATATTCGGATCGCTGGCTCGGCGCAGTTGAAACATTATAACCCACTGTTGCAGCAGGAAGTGCAAGACATTGTCGGCTTTTTTCTGATCTCCAAGCCCAGCAGCCGTGACCAACCGGGCGCGGCGGCCGATCATGCGTTGCGCACGCAAAAACGCAAGAATTTGCATTATGTGCGCGATTTTCTTACCCATCTCGAAGACGCTGGACGGCGCGTTTTTGTCAAAGGGCGCTATCATGGCATCGTCGGCGCCGCCTATCCCAAATTGAAGACGATCTCGGTGGAAGATGTGGAAGATGCTGTGGTGGCGGCTGGGCCGGGCAGCGTGGGGCTGGAGGTGGTCCAGACCGGGAATACGCTCAAACGCAAAGGCTTACTCTTGCATGGCGCGCCGCTGTTTATCTCGGAAAGTCTGTGGGTGGTCGATTACAAGCGGTATATGACCAGTAAGCCGTTGCAAGACTTTGTGCAAGCGGTCAATCCCGGTGGCTATTTTGACGAGGAGCGCATCCAACAATTTGCGCTCTGGTATCTGGCCTTAGAACTGAACATGGGGGAAGCTTGGATCAATCGGCCCGTGATTACTGACCTCTTCTGTGATGCCAAAGACGTGGAAAGCGGCTTACGGCCCTATCGCTTGCAGACGCGCTATTGGAAACCGGATGATGTTTACAAGCAGGAAGAGGCCATCGACTTGGTCAACCATTCGCGCGAGAAATTGTTAGACTATTATCATGCCTATCAGAAGACACTGGCACCCAAGTGGCTGCTGGCGAATGGGTGATAGGCATCTCACGTGTCCAGCACCGTCGCTCTTATGGGCGATGGCAAGCGCTAGAGCACAATGGCCTATGGAGATAGTAGCATGGTTAACACGGAAATAGATGTGCCAATCAATGTCGTAGCGCGGAATATTATGTTGACAGGCGAGATTATGCGTTATTTGCTTGAGCAGCCTGAACTATTTTTGGCTTTGCCAAGCGATTTACACTTATGGGCAATGTATGCCTTCTTGCGTACCTTTAACTGATCAGTACCTTTCAATTGGATTGAAAAACGGGCACCGGTTACATCTTCACCTTGGACTATCTCGACTTGTAAATCAACCCCATAGTCATGCCGTCTTTTTTCGGTCAACCATTCTGAGGGCAAAACTTGAGAGACAAATTTCTCGGTTTCTGTTTCAAGTACATGCTCCCGAGGGCGTTGCGGTAAACGAGCCACAGTTTAGCATCCTACAGTTAGAAGAAAGATAAAATCCCATATCTACAGAGTACTAGATTGACGAAAGATTATAGCACACTCGTTCTGTGTAGCTAAATAAAACGTAAGTAATTCAGTATATTGAGAATAATTATGAAATATTTCGCGAATACGTAATGTTCTCTGTCATTCTCTCATCTGGTAGGTTTCAATCCAGCAATTCTGTAAATAGTACTCCTGCTTGATGGCCTCTTTTCTTCTTTTCAAGATAGAAAGACTCTTTGGAACTGGCATAAAATTATAGGGTAAGATTCTAGGGGGAAATGCAATCCTTACTCCTTCTCGATTTGGTTTTCTACCTCAAAATAATACAGCGAAGGATTTAGCTAAAATTGGCGATTAAATAATCAGATGCTATTTTTCAAAAGAATATATACTACGTGTAAACATAATGAATACCGCATTTTAGGGAAGGCGCTATGCCGCTTAGCTGGAACGAGATACGCAACCGGGCAGTAAGTTTTTCGCAGGAGTATAAAGATGCAACGCGCGAAAATGCAGAGACACAGTCCTTCTACAATGACTTTTTCAACGTCTTTGGTATCTCCCGCCGACGTGTCGCCTCATTTGAGGAGCCGGTAAAGAAACTAGGTGCAAAACGTGGGCGTATAGACCTTTTCTGGAAAGGTGTGTTGCTGATCGAGCAGAAGTCCAGTGGGCGTGACCTGGAAGCCGCTTATGTACAGGCGCTTGACTACTTTCCGCATTTGAAAGAAGAGGAGTTGCCACGTTATATTCTTGTGTCCGACTTCCAGCGGTTTGAACTCTATGACTTGGAAGCCAATACCGAGAACAATTTCACCCTTGCCGAGTTGCACCGCCACGTTGAGTTATTCGGCTTCATTGCAGGTTATCAAAAACGGGAATTCAAAGACCAAGACCCGGTAAATATCGAAGCATCTGAGCGTATGGGCAAGCTGCATGATATGCTCAAGGACGACGGATATACAGGGCATCATTTAGAACTTTTTCTTGTCCGGTTGCTTTTCTGCCTGTTTGCCGATGATACGGGGATTTTCGAGAAAGATATACTACGCTTCTACCTGGAAGAAAAAACCAAGGTGGATGGCAGCGATTTGGGGCTGCATCTTGCCATGCTGTTCCAAACGCTCAATACAGCGCCGGAAAAGCGCCCTAAGACACTTGATGAAGCACTGGTGCAATTTGCCTATATCA
>JBBREZ010000217.1:0-10881 GCA_038225095.1 Caldilineales bacterium | reverse complement strand
ATGAAATTGAGTATTGAAGATTGAGTGACCCTGATGCTTGATGCGTGAAATTATCATCTTGTCACCTTGTCACCTTGTCACATACTCACGCGGCATGGCGAACGGTCGAAACTGCGGCGGCCCGTACAGCCGGCCCAGGATCTCGTGGAAATCATCGAACACATGCCAGGCGTCGTCAATGCGGCGTTGCGCCGATGGCAGCAGGCACGCGCTCAGCAGCGCGCGGATTGGCCGCGGCACGCTTTTGGGCAGCTCCAGCGTGGCCGGGTGGCCGCCCAGCAGCCGGGTCATGCAGCGCGCGGCCATGTACAGGTCGGTCGCGGGTGTGGCTGGTTGCCGCGCCTGCACCTCGGGCGGATAATCGGCCGCATACGGCGGGCTAATCGCCTTCAGCGGCTCGCCGGCCGGCACGCTGTAGCACCAGTCGATCAGCATGCCGTTATGGTCGGCCGGTCGGATCAGCACATGGTCCAGCGTCAGTGCGCCGTGCACAAGGCCCAGGCTGTGAATAACGCCCAGCGCCGCCAGCATGCGGTTAAACATCCAGGCCGCATCGGCGACATCAAGCCCGTTGGGATAAGCGCGCAATACCGCAGCCAGCGAGACATAGGCGGTCTCAGCTTGCAACACGTTGACCTGGCGTTGGCTGCCCACTGCATCGCACAGCGAACAGTGTTCGATCAACGTGGGAAAGTGCGCCCGCACTGGTTGGCCGTCAGTCGCCCGACTAATGCGGCGTAACGTCTTGGCTTCGGTCTGCAACAGATCATTATTGCGCGCATCACGCACAATTTTAAGTAGCACCTGGTTGCCGTCCGCTTGCGCCGCAAATAAATCGCACAAATCGCCAGCGAGCGGGGTGGCATGGCCTGTGTAATGGTGTAACTTGGTGGTGATGTCGATGGCGGGTGTTGCCGGTGCGCGGTTCGGATCACACTGGCGTTGGGCCACTGCATACCACTGTTGCAACAACTGAAAAGCTTCATCCGCCGCTGCGCGCTGGGTTGGGTTGTGGTCGGGATGGACAATCGCCGCCAGTTCGCGATAACGCCGTTTGAGGATGCCGTTCCCAGCAACAGTCAACGGACCGAAGATAGTCGTTGAGCTAGTGGCTGACCGTAATTGAACAAGTAGATCGGATAGGGTTAGATTCATCATGCCCTCGCTTTGTCTGCCTACCTAAGTCGTTGTATTAGTGTTTTTATTACACTAACTATTATAGTGTAAAATATACACAAAGTCAATAGGCAAAATGCGGCAAATTGTAAACTTGCCTTTGTCGTCCAGCGCGGATAAGTTATAATCCATGCAAAGCGACCCCACCCGCGCCCAGAGGCGGTAGCCTTCTAGGCGCGCTCTCCTACTGGGAGGGAATTGATTAGAAACGGTCTGAAAAGGGTGGATCAGGGACTTTGTAGGTGCGGTTTGTAACCGCACGTTCTCGGTCATCCCCTGATTGTGCGGTTACAAACCGCACCTGCGAATTCTTTTCAGACCGTCTCTTAGGGGCAGAACTAGTCACTTTGACTGTCGCTTCAGCCGAACGGGAGGGGTCCGCTGTTCAATTCAAAAAATCCACCATTATTTCGCGCCATGTGCGCAGAAGAGGGTACTTTCATGCAATTGGGTTACAGCACTTGGGGCATGCCCACCGTCCCCATCGATGTCAGTTTGAAACATATCGCCACGCTGGGCTTTGATGCGATTGAGATTACGGTTCTGCCCAATTTCACTACGGCCGTAGCCAAGCTCGACAGCGGCGAACGCAAACGCATCGCCCAACTGCTGCGCGACCACAAGCTCGCCTTGTCGGCGGTCGGCTCCTATCTTAACCTGATGGAGCAGGACCCAGCCCAGTTTGCCCAAAATTTGGCCTATGTCCAAAGCGCGATTGATCTCGCCGTCGATTGGACGCGGGACGGGCAGCAGCCGGTTGTGATCAGTGGCTTTGGCGGCCAGCCAGGTGATTTGGCGACCCAGCAAGATCAATTAGTGGAGCGGCTCAACAGGTTAGGCGAATATGCGCAGGCGCGCGGGGTGACGATGGCGCTCGAACATCATGTGGGCGCGGCCGTGGAAACGCCCGACCAGACCGTTGCTATCATGCAGCAAGTGGCGTCGCCAGCGATCCGGCTCAATTTTGACATTAGTCATTTCAACGCGGTGGGCGTGCCCATCGAAGAGTCGGTGGCGAAGATGATGCCCTATACGGTTCATACGCACGTCAAGGACGAGCGTGGGCGTTATCCCAATCACGAATATCTGATCCCTGGGGAAGGCGAATTTGACTATGTGCGCTATCTAAAGGCGATGTGTGCGCACGGTTATACAGGCTTCGTCTCGACCGAGATCAGCCTGATGGTGCAGCGCCGGCCCCATTATGATCCATTGGCGACAGCGACCCAGTCCTACAAAGTGCTTAGCCGGGCTTTTGCAGAAGCGGGGATTGAGCGGAAGGCGGGGAAATAGGTAGGCAATGTCATTAACTCACGTTGCGCAGGGTATCGTAGGCTGGGTTCGCCGCGGCATGATTAGCGGTTACACGCACCGGTGGAGCGGCCAACCCATCCTACACGAGGATTGCGTACCATGACTCATTAAGGTAAGCGTAAAACAGAGATGAGAGATTGAGAGATTAATCTCTCATCTCCTACCCTCTAATCTCTCTTCAAATCCTTACGCCGACTTGCCGTCTAGCACGGCGTTGACGGCGCTAAATTCATCGGCGGTGAGCTGCCAATTCGCGCTTTTGGCGTTGTCCTGGAGCTGAGAAAGCTTGGTGGCGCCGGAGATGACTGAACTGACCTGGGGTTGGGCAAGCAACCAAGCGTGGGCCAGTTCGGCCATCGTGTGCTTGCGTTCGGCGGCCCAACTGGTTAAGGTTTCAACCTTGGCATAATTGGCATCGGTCATGTACTTTTGCACATACGGGCTGGATTCACCGCGCGAACCGGCGGGTGCAGGTGCGTTGCGCTGGTATTTGCCGGTGAGAAAGCCGCCAGCTAAGGGGAAGAAAGGCAGGATGCCCACGTCTTGTGCATTGCAATAGGGAATCAGCTCGCGTTCTTGGTCGCGCTCGAACATGTGGTAATGATTCTGGACGCTCACGAACGGCGTCCAGTTGCGCAATTCCGCCATTACATTCGCCCGCGCCAGTTGCCACGCCGCATAGTTGGATGCGCCAATATAGCGCACCTTGCCACTGCGCACCAAATCGTCCAAAGTGCGTAACGTCTCTTCGATTGGTGTTTTACCATCCCAGCTATGCAGTTGGTACAGATCGATGTGATCGGTCTGCAACCGGCGTAAGCTAGCTTCGACCGCGTTTGCCAAATGATAGCGGGAAGCGCCGCGATCATTGGGACCTTCACCCATCGCGCTGACCCCTTTGGTCGCCATGATAATCTTGTCCCACTTGCCTTTGAGCGCCACGCCCAACGTTTCTTCCGAGTTTCCTTTCGTGTAGACATCGGCGGTGTCGATAAAGTTGATGCCCAAATCAATCGCGCCCGCTATGATCTGATTGACGCCGGCTTGATCGACCTTGCCACCAAATTGATTCGTGCCCAGACCAATCACGGACACGTTCAGCCCGGAATTGCCTAATTGACGATAGTGCATGATATTTTCTCCTTGAATTTTGGGTTAGGCTATTCCAAATAAATAAGTATACAGGCTGGGCCAATTTCAACATTGCCAGCGCGCCCTCTGGATCGTTATTTATTTGGAATAGCCTTATTAAACGCGGGTGCTAATAAATGTTGCCCTTAGCTTCAACGCTGCCTGGGGTGGCGCCGGTGAAATCAATCGCGTCGAACTCCTCGCGCGCCGCTTTGACCATCAAGGCCCCATCACTGGAAAGGGCTAGAAACTGAAACCCCTGGCGAATGCGTTCGGTGACTTCGGACGCGCTAAAACAATGCTTACCAGCGGCTTTGCCGGTCTTTTTACAGGCGGCCAGCACTGACAGCATAGCCGCCTCGTGTTCAGTACCTGGGCCGGTCTCTTTCTGCATAATCCCCATCGACAGCGCTAGGTCGGTGGGCCCAATAAAACAGCCGACCACGCCTTCGACGGCCATAATCGCTTCGACATTCTCGACCGCTTGGACAGTCTCGATCATGACCATGATTGCCAGATGTTCGTCGGCCCAAGCGCGATAATCGCCGTCAATATAGGCCGCCACTCGACTACCACCAAAGCTGCGTTGGCCTCTGGTCGCATATTTCGTATTGCTGACCACGCTCTTGGCGTCATCCACCGTGTTAATCATTGGCACCACCAAACCCATTGCACCGGCATCCAGTGTGCGTTGAATCCAAACGGTGTCGTTCCAAGGCAGGCGCGCCATTGGCGCCGCACCACCCAGTTGGATCGCGCGGAAACAGTTGACCATCGTATCAAAGCCCACTGGGCTGTGTTCGACATCCACTACCAGCCAATCCCAGCCCACGTGGGCCATACTCTCCGCCGCCACCGGCGAGCAGAGGCCCAACCAAGTGCCGACTGCCGGTTGGCCGCTGCGCAATTTGTCGGTCACTGGGTTGGTTTTAATCTTTTGGACGCCCATAGTGCTCATGTCATCTCTCCTCTTTGAAATTTAGCTTGGTAAAAATAGGTAACCTGGGCAGGCAACCCCACCCTAACCCTCCCCTAGGAAGGGAGGGGACTGTTTGGTAGACAGAACGAGTCACTTGATCCACCCCTGAGCTGTCCCCTCCCTGTAGGGGAGGGTTAGGGTGGGGTCTGCGCTTTGATCGCCGCCACTGGCAACGGTTGGTTTGTCTTGATCGAGCGATCCACCGTCTCTAGGATCGCCACGTCTTGCAACGCCTTTTCCGGCGTGTAATACGGGTCGCGATTTGCCTGCCAAGCTTTGGCCAGCGCCTGCCACATTTGAATACGGGCGTTCTCTGCTGGCAAATGGATGATTTGAGTCGGCTGATTGGGCTTTTCGATCAGGAAGCGATCAGGTTCGACCACGATTGCGCCCATCGTGCCATGAATGTGAAAATGGTTTGCCACCGGCGGCAGACAACTGGCATAGCTCAACTGGCCGACGCTCTGATTGGCATACTGGAACAACATCGCCACGTGATCATACTCGCCATAATCAGGGCGCAACTGCCGGCCGGTGGCAAAGACCGTCTCTGGTGTGCCAAATAGCTTACTCAGACTGGCAATCAGATGGATGCCGCCGTCGAAGAGCGTGCCTAGTGGATAATCAGCCGTTTTGCGCCAGGCGGTATTGTCATAGCGCAGCGCACCCTGGGCCGGGTCAGCGTCAAAATGTTGCACTCGGTTCCATAGGATCAACTCACCGATTTCGCCGCTGGCAATCAGATCGGCCAACTGTGCTTCGGCGTGCCGATAGGCCAACTGTTCGGTCACGAACAGCCGCCGCTGTAGCCGCCGCGCCGTTGTGATCAGATTTTGCCCTTCAGCCACCAAGCGCGCGATCGGCTTTTCCATGATCACATCCTTGCTCGCGTGGAGTGCGGCTAGCGCCACCGATGTGTTGAGCGCAATCGGCGTCAGTACCAGGACCGCCTCTACGTCGGGCAGTTGGAGCAAGCTTTGATAATCGCTCACGATAATTGCGTTCGGAAAGTCTTGGGCGATGGCGGCTCGGCGCTCCTCACGCGTGTCACAGAACGCGACCGGCTCAAAAACATCGTTCATAGTCGCCAGCACCGACCGATGCTCACGGATCCAGATCAGGCCCAGCCCGATAACCCCTAAGCGAATTGGTTTCATGTTTTCTCCAGAAATTTTATCAGGAAGCATGGGAAGCGGTAAGCCAGAGCAAATATCACTGGTACCTATTCAGGCGTAGCGCTGCACAGGTAGATCGGTAGACGCCCATCAGTAGATGCCATCAGTAGATGCCATCAGTAGATGCCATCAGTAGATGCCATCAGTAGATGGGCCGGATACAGGTAGTATGCCCTGTATTCTTGTTTCCTTGTCTACCTATCTACGTAAGGACTGAACAGTTACCATCATTGTTCATTATCTATCCTTCGTCCACTTTGCCACACCAGCGCAAGGTATTGCCCAACAAAATCTGGAACGAAGGGTCCAGCCAAACTTCCAGATTGTGGCCTGGGGTCAGCACGCACACGCGACCGTCACCCTCCAAGCGGGTCCAGCCACCAGGTTGTGTGCCATGCATTGAGGTGGTGGTTAGAAAGAGATCGGCCTGCGGATCATCGAATTCCATAAAATAGTGCTCGTCTTTTAGTGTGAAGGGAACGCTCCCCGCCGTCAATCGATGGCCTTCCTTTGGCTCCACGGTGACGAGACATTGGGGCGGATGCTGAATAAACACGCCCCCCAGCAGACCGCGCAACACGGGCAACTCGCGATAGCCAGCCGTGCCCGAATGAATGACCAGCAGGCTATTCCCTTGACGGACATAGGCTAATAAGGCGGCCTGCACTTCATCCGTGACCCAGGGCCGGTAATCGGTGGACGAGACATTATTCGCCTTAGTCAGCACCACTAATGGATAGGTTGCCATCCGTTCCGCCGACCATTCCTCGGCGTTTTCGAGCCAGTCAAATGTGAAACCGCGATCGCCTAACGCGTTCAAGCCGGCACGCGGCGTGCGCGCCGGATGCCATTGATCGTCGCAGAGCACCAATGTTTGCATACAAATCGCCTCCTTGCCTGGTTCGTTGTCTTGCCTGGAAAGTATAAAAAAGTTACCCCACCCTAACCCTCCCCTAGAAAGGGAGGGGACTGTTCGCACAGCGCGCCCAGGCTTCGACCTGAGCTCAGCCGAAGAGGGCTCCCGATAGCGCCATCAGGGACAGAAGAAGTGGCTTGGTCTGTCCCGTGACGGCTCCCTCCCTGCTTTGGGGAGGGCTGGGTTACAATCTAATAGACAAATCATTTAAAAGGCATAGAATTGAGCAGGGAGCACGCCGCGTGCGACTCGGGAGCCCCCTTCGGCTGAGCTCAGGTCGAAGCCTGGGCGCGGCACGAAGGCGTGCCTGCTCCTCAATTGTATGGCGTTTATTTGATTTCTCTATAAGAAAACCGTATGCTCATAGACGACTACCCTGGGCTAAAACCACAGAATTAGTGAGCAACATTCAGTGAACCAGTGTTGCTCACTAATTCTGTGGCACATTCACGGTAGCGCTTAGCGCGTCAGCCCTGCCGCGGCTTCAAACAAGGACAGATATTCCGCATAGCCTTCTTCTTTCAGCCGGTCAACGGGAATGAACCGCAGGGAAGCCGAATTCATGCAGAAACGTTGCCCGGTGGGCGCAGGACCATCGGCAAAGACGTGGCCCAAATGGGAACCGGCATTTTTTGAGTGCACTTCTGTGCGCGTCATCCACAATTTACGGTCACTGCGGGTCTCGACATTGGCCGGTTCGAGCGGTTTGGTGAAACTCGGCCAGCCCGTGCCGGAATCGTATTTGTCCAGCGAGCTAAACAAAGGTTCACCGGATACAATATCTACATAGATACCCGCCTCTTTATTGTTATTGTAGGCGTTGCGAAAAGGCGGTTCGGTGCTCTCATGCTGCGTGACTTTGTATTGTTCTGACGTCAACTTTTGGCGCAACTCAGCGTCGGAAGGTTTTGTATATTGTTTCATCTGTTTTTCTCCTTAGGGGCGATTAATTTGCATAAAATCCAGTTAATCGCTAACTGGGAAGCCTGTGCTCCTCGCCGATCTTATCACAATAGGATTAGCGCCGTATAGATTTTTAATTACATCAAGCTTACCCACGATCCGAAAAGAACATGAATCAGCATAACAAAGGTAGCGTAAGAGCGCAAGGTCGTCTTTTGCGCACATTGATCAACGTCAAAACCTCGTTATCCTGCGCCAATGCCTAACCGGCAATCGCTTGCAAATAGCGCGCCGCCGAACGGGCCACCGTCGCCTGTGCAGCGTGCGCCACGACACGATCAAACCACGCGCCATAGATGCGGTCGTAGGTATACGGTTGCAGCGTCGTCACAATTTGTTGAATCGCCGGCGCGGGCAATGGAATCAAGTTTGGATAGCTGTACATAAAGCTGACATAGCGACGGTCGGAAACGACATTGACGATATCGCCGGTCAATAACACGCCCCGTCCCTCGGCGCCTGCCGCCCAATGCAACACCGTGCCGCCGTCAAAATGCCCGCCGCAACGCAGCAAAGTTAGCCCCGTGCCGAGCGTTTGGCGTTCGCCTTCCCAGAAGACAATCGTCGGATCTGGCCGCATCACATGGGCGCGATCAGCGGCATGCAAATAGATCGGCGCATGATCGAACGCGCGACTCCACTCGACCATCGATGAATAGTAGTGGGGATGGGAGATCGCAATCGCCGTCAGGCCACCCAGTGCTTGCACCGCCGCAACAGTGGCGTCGTCGATCAAACTTATACAATCCCACAGCACATTGCCGGTTGGCGCTTGAATGAGCAAGGCGCGCTGTCCAATCGCAAAAGTTGGCTCGCTGCCAATTTCGGTCAGATTTGGTTCGGCTAGTTTGATCATATTGTGCCGATCAGCGCGCAATTCGGCCAGCGTCGTCCATTGTTGGCCCGCCCAACCGATATATTGACGCTCATCTTCACAGATCGGACAGTGCGCCGGTGGTTCGTCTGTGGCAGCGAATTGGGTGCCACAGGTCTTGCAAATAAAATTTGTCATCATGCATCCTTTGCTAGATTTGAAATTTATCAATCGCCAATCCCATGCCAAATCCCATCAGAGCATCGGCGCCCGATGTCGCTCCGCTGGCAAGAATGCGCTTGAGCGCCGATTCCATAGCCGCTGGTTCCTCTTTTTCCAAAGCCCGCGCCAGTTGATGCCAGGCTGCGCCAAATTCACCGAGGGCGGCGCAGCGCAACCACTGGGCGCTCAAGCGCGTCGTCTGCTGAGCCGCGGCATTGCCAATTGCGGCACAAATATCGGCGTTGCTCAAATGTTGCGTTAACACAGGCGGGTGCAAAGTCAGCGCCGCCATCAGACCAATCAGAAAATCGTCGCCAGCGGGGGTCAAGCCAGGCCCCAACCCTGCCAATTGTTGCGCGGCATGGACGATTTCCTTCCTATCGCCTTGTTGCAACCCTTGCCATAGGCGTTCACTTGCAGGCCTGGCAAACGCAGGCAGTGTTGGGAGGTTGCCTGATTTGGACGTGAAAAGCGGTGAAGAAATAGATGATAATCTTTCGTGTAGCGATAATAAGGTATTGCGACTAATGATGATTGATTCTAAACGTGGTTCCCATACGGCAGCCGCACGCAAGTCAAGCCATCTTTCAACAAAATGTAAAAAACCATTCGCAACGTGAACGATTTCGTTGGGTTGTCGCTGGCGCAACAAGACCGATGGAATTACCACATGAAAAGGCCCATTGCCGTGCTGTCGATCAACCAAAGCGATCCATTCTCCTTGGTCCGATAACAAATTGCAGGCATGCGTATGGGTGCTAAAGATGCGGAATGAATTAGCGGGCAGGGCGAAGTTAGCTTGCAGGGTGTGGCTGTAGGAATAGGCTTGCCAAGTGGGGAGAAGTGAAGACATGGTGGTCAGTTGCTAGGGTGGTAGGAGACAAGGAAACAAGGAGATGGGGAGACAAAATGACGAGATGATAAACAACGATCATCTCGTCATTTTGTTACGCTTTAGTTACCGCCTGCCGTTACTTCGACTTTCTGTTTTTGGAACTTTTCACCCTTGGTATCCACATTGGTCAAACTAGCCAGCGCCTTTTGCGTCAAGTCTTTGCGCACCGCACCGGCATCGGGCGCCTTTTGTAATACTTTCGATTGGGTGGAAATCTCGACTGTCTGCTTGTAGAGATTGTCATCGAGGGTGCCGATGCCATTCGGGGACGGCCAGATCAGCGCGTTGATCTCATTGAGTTGCCAGCGCATGTGGCCTTCTCCCAGCGTTGACCCGTTCTTCAAGACAATTTGGACGCATTGGTCAGCATGGTCGCGGCAGAAGATCCAGCCTTTGAACGAAGCGCTCAGGAATTTCACCGCTGTATCTTCATGGCCGGCTTCTTTTAGCCAGGATTCACGCGCAAAAATGTGGTCTTGCAACATGGCCGTGCCCACATCATTAAAGTTGATCACATTAAGGTCTTGGGGTTGGTAGAGTTTGCCAGTGGCTGGGTTGGTGGCTTCCAACACCTGAGCATATTCATTGTAGATCATCGCTTCGGCGGCGTCGATCTCTTTGTTGAGCAGGAGCGACATATCAAACGGCTGCTGAACAATCGTCACCTGTTTGGCGTCGTCTGGCTCGATGCCAGCTTTGCGCATGGCGGCAAACAATTCAAATTCGTTGCCATAGCCCCAGGTGCCGACGCGTTTGCCCTTCCAATCTTCCGGCTTCGTGATCTTGTTGTCTTTCCACGAAATTTCCAATGTGCCGCTGCGTTGGAAGATCTGCGCAATGTTGACCAGATCAGCCCCTTGTTCGCGCGAAGCCAACAGCTTAGGCACCCAGGCAATCCCAAATTCGGCACCATTGGCGGCGACCACGGTCTGCGGTACAATGTCAGGACTACCTTCTAGAATTTTGACATCCAAACCCGCGTCTTTGTAATAACCCTGGTCCAGCGCCGCATAGTAACCGGCAAACTGTGACTGCGTGACCCATTGCAACTGAAGCTTGACTGGAATCAGGTTGCCGCCCGCCGCGGTTTGCGTGGTGCCGGTGGTGGTTTGGGTAGTGGTCAAGGCCTGGGTGTCGGTGACTGTGGTCGAGGCCGCTGACGTGCTGCCTGTGCTAGCTGCTGGTTGGGCTGCGGGTGCTGGACACGCCGCAAAAACAAGGGCCATCACTGTGAGCACAAAGGCCCATCGAAGTCGTTTCATCTGTTTTCTCCTTGCAACTGATGGATTATAAAAT